>NZ_JBFRFC010000006.1:0-180472 GCF_052114625.1 Stenotrophomonas sp. 2YAF26
ATCCTGGCGGGGTTCATGAGGTTGCCGGCCAGCGGCCGGCACTACCCAACCCCGTCGGTCAGCGCTCCTTGTCGCCGTCGCTTTCCGCGTCCGAGCCGCGCGTGCCGGGCGTCTCTTCGATGGCCAGGTTCCTGCGCGACAACGGCTGAAGGTCGCACTCCATAGGGTGGGTGCCGACCGTTGGTCGGCAGGATGCCTTCAGTAGATCCACGCCATGCGTGGATGATCGCCGCGCACGGAAACAAAAACATCCACGCATGGCGTGGATCTACTTGTCGTCGCTTTCCGCGTCCGCTTCGAACAGGTGCATCAGGTCGTTGCGGGCATCGCGCGAGGTCTGGATCACGGCGGCCTCGTCGTCGTAGACCAGGTACTGGTCGCGCAGCAGCTTCTCGTCGTGCTCGCGGAACTGCTGCACGTGGCGCTCGGCCACGTTTGGTGCCACGCCCAGCGCGGTCAGCACGCGCCCGCTCATTTCCAGGCTGGTACCGAATACTTCGCGGAACGGTTCGGCCGACATGTCCATCAACCGCCAGGCATGCTGGCGGTTGCGCGCACGCGCCAGCACCGTCGCGTCCGGGTACAGGCGGCGCACCATGCGCACCGCCCGCAGGTTGGTTTCCGGGTCGTCCACGGTGATCACGAACACGTCGATGTGCTCGCCACCGGCGGCGCGCAGCATCTCCGGCCGGGTCGGATCGCCGTAGTACAGCTGGTTGCCGAAGCGGCGCAGGTCGGCCACCGTGTCCGGGTTCGCCTCCAGTGCCACGAACGGCACCTTCTGCGCGGTGAGCAGGCGCGCGATCACCTGGCCGAAGCGGCCCATGCCGGCAATCAGCACCTTCGGGCGATTGTCCGGCGCCACCTTGTCGGCCTCCGCCGCCTGGCGGGGCGCGACCTTCTCCTCGCCGAGCAGGCGTATCAGGGCGATCATCAGCAACGGGGTGATCGCCATCGACAGGCCGACGATCGCCACCAGCCGGTCATGGTTGGCATTGCCCAGCAGATGCGCACGCTGTGCTTCGTTGAACACCACGAAGGCGAATTCGCCGCCCAGCCACAACACGCTGCCCAGCAGCAACGACTGCCGCGAGCTGAGTCTGGCGATACGGCCGATGGCGTACAGCAGGCTGAACTTCACCACCAGCAGGATCGCCACGCCCGCAGCGATCATCCACGGTTCGGCGGCGATGCGGTCCAGGTCGATGCCCATGCCCACGGCAATGAAGAACAGGCCCAGCAGCAGGCCCTTGAACGGCTCGATCTGCGATTCCAGCTCGTGCCGGAATTCCGAATCGGACAGCAGCACGCCGGCCAGGAACGCCCCCAGGCTGGGGCTCAGGCCGGCTTCCTGCATGAACCAGGCGGTGCCCAGCACCACCAGCAGCGCGGTGGCGGTGAATACTTCCGGGCTGCGGGTGCGGGCGATGATGCCGAACACCCGGCGCAGCACCGGCCGCCCGCACAGGATCACCACCGCCAGCGCGCCCAGCGCGACGGCCGCATCTTCCCAGCGCAGCGTCTCGTTCTTGACCCCGCCCAGCAGCGGAATCGCGGCCAGCAGCGGAATGGCGATCAGGTCCTGGAACAGCAGGATGGCAAACCCCAGCCGGCCATGGTCGCTGTTGATCGCCTTGTGCTCGGACAGCAGCTGCAGGCCGACCGCGGTCGACGACAGCGCCAGCGCCACGCCCACCACCAGCGCGCTCTTCCACTGGAAGTGATCGAGCAGCAGCAGGCCGCCCAGCACCAGCCCGGACAGCGCCACCTGCGCCGCGCCCGCACCGAACACCGAGCGCCGCATCACCTTCAGCCGGGCCGGGGACAGCTCCAGCCCGATCACGAACAGCAGCATGACCACGCCGATCTCGGCCGCGCCGAGGATGCGGTCGGCGTCCTGTACGAAGCCCAGACCGTCCGGCCCCAGCACCACGCCGGCCGCCAGGTAGCCCAGCACCGCGCCGAAGCCGAACTTCTTGAACACCGGCACCGCGATCACCGCGGCCAGCAGCAGCACCAGTGCCAGTTCCAGACCACCGCTATGCATGGGAATACCTGGTCATCGGAAGGCCGGCTGTGCGTCCGTTCGGCGGGGAGGGGAAGCGCGGCGGGTGCCACCTGGGCATTATGCGCGCGCCGCTGTGTACGCACGAGAACGGCAGCGGGCCCATTGTCCGGTCAGCGTGGCGGGTTGACCTGCACCGACCGCAGGTCCAGACTGCCCGCCGCTGCCGGCGTGTCCGGCAGTACACCCCTCCGGAGTCCCCAACCCATGTCCAGCGACAGTAGAAGTCGACCTCGGTCGACGCCAGCGATGGCCACCGCCTGACACCGGGACGGTTTGCCTGCGTTGGCGTTGCGCGAGGTCGCACCCCATGAAGGCGAATCACCATGAACCAGAAGCAATTGCTGCGTCCGGTGGCCGATGCCGCAGCATTGTCGGCACCGCTGGCGAACTACAACACCGCCGACGCGGTCGAATTCCTCAACACGCTCGAACTGCAGCGCGCTGCCGAGACGCTGGCCGCGCTGTCGCTGCCGCGTGCAGTGAAAATGCTCGAGGCGCCGGAGCTGCACCGCAGTGGCGAGCTGGTTGCCGCACTGCCGCCGGCACGCGCCGCCGCGCTGCTGGGATTGATGGCCGACGACCGTGCCACCGATATCGTCCACGAGCTGGATGAAGAAGAACGCGCGCGGCTGATTCCGCTGTTGGGCAACGAAGCCCGGCAGACCATCCAGAAGCTGCTGAGCTACCCGCCGAACACCGCCGGTGCGCTGATGACCACCGAGTTCGTCGCCGTGCCCGCCACCTGGACCGTGGCCCAGACCCTGCAGCACATCCGCCAGGTCGAACGCACGCGCGAGACCGTGTATGCGATCTACGTGCTCGACCCGGCCAACCAGCAGCTGCAGCAGGTGGTGACCATGCGCCGGCTGATCACCGGGCTGCCGGAGGAATCGATCCTGGACGTGGCCCAGGTCAATCCGCCGGTGATGGTGGATGCGCAGATGGACCAGGAAGACGTGGCGCGGCTGATCCGCCGCCACGATCTGCTGGCCATTCCAGTGGTGGACGCGCAGCAGCACATGCTCGGCATCGTCACCGTCGATGACATCCTCGATGCGCTGATCGAAGAGTCCACCGAAGACGCGCACAAGTTCGGCGGCATGGAGGCGCTGGACAAGCCGTACATGCAGATCGGCTTCTTGGAGATGCTGCGCAAGCGCGCCGGCTGGCTGAGCGTGCTGTTCGTCGGCGAGATGCTGACCGCCAGCGCGATGCAGCACTACGAGGACGAACTGGCGCGCGCGGTGGTGCTGACCCTGTTCATTCCGTTGATCATGAGCTCGGGTGGCAACTCCGGTTCGCAGGCGACCTCGCTGCTGATCCGCAGCCTGGCGCTGCGCGAACTGCGCCTGCGCGACTGGTGGAAGGTGGCCCTGCGCGAAGTGCCCACCGGCATGGTGCTCGGCGCCATCCTCGGTTGCCTGGCCATCGTACGCATCGTGATCTGGCAGCTCGGTGGCTTCCATGACTACGGCGAGCACTGGATCCTGCTGGCGATCACCATCGGCGCCGCGCTGGTGGGTATCGTCACGTTCGGCTCGCTGTCCGGGTCGATGCTGCCCTTCATCCTCAAGCGGCTGGGCTTCGACCCGGCCAGCGCCTCGGCCCCGTTCGTGGCCACCCTGGTGGATGTGACCGGCCTGGTCATCTACTTCAGCATCGCCGCGATGATCCTGCACGGGACGCTGCTGTAACGGGGGCGTCATCCACGCATGGCGTGGATCTACTGGTTCTGGCCGGCGTAGTAGATCCACGCCCTGCGTGGATGCGATGCCAGGTTCCTGCGCACGATCATGCCGCCGCAGCGCCGGTCCGTGTAACGTAGGCACATGAGTACCTACCACCTGCAGTCCGTGTTCCGTCCGCAGTCGGTCGCGGTGATCGGCGGCAGCCCGCGTGAGCGCTCGGCGGGCCGCGCAGTGATGCGCAACCTGCGCGGCACCGGCTTCCCCGGCAAAGTGGCATGGATCAACCCGCGCCATGCGGAGATCGATGGCATCCGCACGGTGAAGCGGCTGAAGGACCTGGACTGGGTGCCGGAACTGGTGGTGATCACCGCACCGGCCGCCATCGTGCCGCAGGTGGTACGCACCGCTGCCGAACGTGGCGTGCAGGCAGCGATCATCCTCACCGCGCATCTGGGTGAGGGCCCAGGCTCGCCGTGGGCACAGGTGGAGGCCGCCGCGCGTGCGCATGGCCTGCGCATCCTCGGCCCGCACTGCCTGGGCGTGATCGCACCGCATGCACGGCTCAATGCCAGCATCGCCGCGCATTTCCCGCAGGCCGGCGACCTCGCGTTGATCTCCGAATCCTCGGCGATCGCCGCCGCCCTGGTGGAGTGGGGCGTGGCGCGCTCGGTGGGGTTCTCCGCCGTGGTTTCGCTGGGCGACACCATGGACGTGGACTTCGGCGACCTGCTGGACTATTTCGCCACCGACTACCGCACGCGCGCCATCCTGCTCTACGTCGAGCAGATCAAGGACGCCCGCAAGTTCATGTCGGCCGCACGTGCCGCGGCGCGTGCCAAACCGGTGGTGGTGGTGAAGTCCGGGCGCGCCGAACGGGTGCAGCCGGGCAGCGCCGATACCCACGTGCAGGCCCTGGCGCGCGCCGATGATGTGTACGGCGCGGCATTCAACCGTGCCGGCCTGCTGCGGGTGAGCGCGCTGGACGAACTGTTCACCGCAGCCGAGTCGCTGGGCCGGCTTGGCACCTTCCCCGGTCGTCGCTTGGCCATCCTCAGCAACGGCGGTGGCGTCGGCCACCTTGCGGTGGACCAGCTGATCGCGCTGCAGGGCACGCTGGCGCAACTGTCCGACAGCACCGTGCAGAAGCTGGATGCGGTACTGCCGCAGGGCTGGTCGCGCAGCAACCCGGTCGACATCGTGGTCGATGCCGATGGTGATCGCTATGCCACCGCCATCGAAGCGTTGCTGGCCGACAGCGAGAACGATGCAGTGCTGGTGGTCAACGTGCCTACCGCGTTCACCTCGTCGGCCGATGCGGCGCAGGCGCTGACCCGCACGCTCGGCCTGCGCCCGCGCCATCACCGCGACAAGCCGGTATTCGCGGTGTGGCTGGGCAATGACGACCAGGCCACCGCCACCCTCAATGCGGCACGCGTGCCGACCTATCCCACCGAAGCGGAGGCCGTGCGCGGCTTCCAGCATCTGGTGCGTTACCGGGAGGCACAGAGTGCGTTGATGGAAACGCCGCCGAGCCTGCCGCAGGATTTCAGCGTGGATACCGCGCGTGCGCGCGCGCTGGTCGAAGGCGCGCTAGCCAATGGCCAGGGCTGGCTGGATCCGCTGGCCACCCATGAGCTGCTGAAGGCCTACGGCATTCCCTCTGCGCCGGTGTTGCATGCGCGCGATGCGCACGAGGCGATGGACCTGGCGCAACCGCTGCTGGAGCGTGGCGCGACCGTCGCGCTGAAGATCCTGTCGCCGGATATTCCGCACAAATCCGAAGTGGATGGCGTGCGCCTGAACCTGGCGACGTTGCCGGCGGTGCAGAGCGCGGCCAAGGCGATCCTTGCCCGTGCGCGACAGCTGCGACCGGACGCGCGCATCGACGGCTTGCTGGTGCAGCCGACCATCGTCCGCCCGAAGGCGCGCGAGCTCATCGTCGGCATCGCCGACGACGCCACGTTCGGCCCGGTGATCGTGGTCGGGCGTGGTGGCACGGCGGTGGAAGTGATCAACGACAAGGCGCTGGCGCTGCCTCCGCTGGACCTGCGCCTGGCCCACGAGCTGATCGGCCAGACCCGGGCTTCGCGCATTCTCAAAGCCTATGGCGACGTGCCCGCCGCCGACGAGCGCGCACTGGCACTGGCGCTGGTCAAACTGGCGCAGCTGGCGGCGGACATTCCCGAAGTGCGCACGCTGGACATCAATCCCCTGCTGGTGGACAGCAAGGGCATCCTCGCGCTGGACGCGCGCGTGGCGGTCGCGCCGTCGCGCATCCTGCACAAGGGCCGTGGCCATCCACGCTTCGCGGTGTTCCCGTATCCGAAGGAGTGGGAGCGCACCATCGAGCTGTCCGACGGCGGTCGCGCGTTCGTGCGCCCGGTGCGGCCGGAAGATGACGCATTGTTCCGCGCGTTCTTCGCGCGTGTCAGCGACGAAGATCTGCGGTTGCGCTTCTTCCAGTCGGTGAAGCATTTCAGCCACGAGTTCATCGCCCGCCTGACCCAGCTGGACTACGCGCGCTCGATCGCATTGGTGGCGCTCGAACCGCGCAGCGGCGAGATGCTCGGCGCGGTGCGACTGCATGCCGATGCGGATTACCACCGTGGCGAGTACGGCATCCTGATCCGTTCGGATCTGAAGGGCCACGGCATCGGCTGGCGCCTGATGGCGATCATGATCGAGTACGCCAAGTGGTTGGGCCTGGACGTGGTGGAAGGCCAGGTGCTGCGCGAGAACAGCACCATGCTGGCGATGTGCCAGAGCCTGGGCTTCAAGACCAAACTGGACCCGGACGACCCGACGGTGATGATGGTGACGTTGCCGGTGCAGCAGGTGGAAGTGCCCGACGTTCCCGTGTGATCGGCACCTCGTTCATTTCACCTTGGCGCTTCTACTGGAACCAGAACTCCTCGATAACCTTGCTGCACGACTGATCCAGCTCCAGATGGAACGATCTGCGTTCCTGCATGGACAGCGGATCTGCAAGATCTTCCTGATGCAGCACGGCAAAACCGCGGCCGCCGGATACGGGGGGCGATGTGGCTACGAGATACGTTGTCGTATTCCAAGCCCTGGTACGCCGGACGTAGGCCTCCACGACACGTACGCATTCGGGCTGCTTCTGCGCAGCCAGTATGTTGGCTCTTACCGCCGCAGGCAGCGTGGCCAGACCATCCCTGGCGGAGGCATCACCTGAGGAGGGAGGGCAAGCCAAGCAAAGGAACAGCACAATCGTCGGCACTCTGGACATCACTGGCCTCGCAGGGACGGTAGATCCTCACATCCATCATGGCAGGGTTTCGCAGGTTACCGCAGCGGCTCGACCACCACCGCCGTGCCATAGCACAGCACTTCGGTCAGGCCGGTCATCACATCGGTGGCGTCATAGCGCATGCCGATGACCGCGTTGGCACCCAGCTGCCTCGCATGCTTGACCATGTCGCGATAGGTTTCCTCGCGCGCCTGCTCGCACAGCTCGGTGTAGATGGTGATGTTGCCGCCGAAGATCGTCTGGATGCCGCCAAGGAAGTTGCCCACGATCGAGCGCGAGCGCACGGTGATGCCGCGTACCACGCCCAGGTTGCGCGAGATGCGGTAGCCGGGCAGCTCGAAGGCGGTGGTCACCATCGAATCATCGAAGCGCGCTGCGGAGGTGGTGGGAGTGCCACTGTTGTAGGGGTCGGCCATGGGTGTCTGGTCTGCTGTAGAAGAGGAGAAGGAACTGCCCGGTTGGATGGAGCGCTGCAAGAAGATTGAGCAAGTGCTATTCCTGATATACGACCTGCACCCTGCCGCCCTCGGCAAGCCGCATCACATCGGCAAGTTGCTCCACCTCAAATACAGAATAGGTCACTTCGATTCCAGATCCAGGAAGCGTCAGAGGCGCAGCGTCATCCTGCGCGACCTCAATCAGCTTGCGGATGCCGGCGAAGCAATAATCGGCGCGCACGCCGCTGATCTCCAGCCGACTGTCATCGCCTCGCTGCTCATACTCACGGGCGAGCGACGCAGACTTCTGCATCGCCGTGGCTGGGTCAGGTGCATTGATCAGATACAGATTCTCGTGGACCGGGAATGATGCTTGACCCTCGTACAGGTAATAGAAGATGGCGTGCGCGCAGTACAGCATTGTTGTCCTCCCGGCGGAGCAAGTACTTGGTCGCGCAACACACAGGGTCAGCTCGTGGCTGGCCGCGGTCACCGCGCAGCGCCACAATACCGCCATGACCGACCGCATTCCTCTGCTGCTCCTCCCCGGCCTGCTCAACGACGCCGAACTCTGGCGCGCGCAGCTGGCCGACCTGGCCGATATCGCCGACTGCACCGTGGGAGACCAGACCCGAGGCGAGACCCTGCAGGCGGTGGCCGAGGACGTGCTTGCGCAGGCGCCCTCGCGTTTCGCGCTGGCTGGGTTCTCACTGGGAGGCTTCGTCGCCCAGCAGATCCTGCGCATCGCGCCGGAGCGTGTGATGCAGCTGGCCCTGATCGATACCTCTATCCATGCCGATTCCCCGGAACGCGCCGAACAGCGCCGCAGCCAGCGTGCCAGCGTGCGCCTGCCCGGTAAATTCCACGGCTTTGGTGACGCGCTGATGCGCAGCTATATCGACGCCTCACGGCTGGACGACTACGTGCTGGTGCAGCGCGTGCGTGACATGACCGCCCGGTTGGGTGCGGAGGTATTCCTGCGGCAGAGCGCGCTGGAGCGCCGTGATGGTCACGACGTACTGGCCGGCTACCGCGATCCGCTGCTGATCGTCTGTGGTGCGAACGATCGCATCACGCCGTTGGCGGTGAGCGAGGAAATGCACGCGCTGGTGCCGCACTCTCAGCTGGTGGTGGTGCCCGATTGCGGGCATCTGGCGCCGATGGAAAAGCCGGAAGAGGTGAGTGCGGCGATGCGTGGGTGGCTGTTGCAGGAAGAGGATTGAACCCACGCTTCTGGCAGGTGCCGGCCTTGGTCGGCATGGTGTTTCATCGATCGACCAGAGGTAAGCGCCGACCAAGGTCGGCACCTACCGGTAGCGCCGGGCCATGTCCGGCGGCTTTTGCTCAATCCCAGGCCGGCGCAATGCCTTCCGGATTGGCCAGGCGATGGCCACGGTCCAGCTTGGCGATCTGCGCCATGTCGTCCTCGGTCAGGCGGATCGCTGCGGCTTCCAGGTTGCTGGCCAGGTTCTCGCGCTTGGTCGACGAAGGGATGACCGCGTAATCCTGCTGCAGCGCCCATGCCAGTGCGATCTGCGCCGGGCTGGCCTGATGGCGGCCGGCGATGGCCTGGATCACCGGGTCCTTGATCACCTCGCCATAAGCCAGGCTCATGTACGCGGTGACGCGGATGCCGTTGTCCTGCAGGAACTTCACCAGCAGGCGGTTCTGCAGGTACGGATGGATCTCGACCTGGTTGGTGGCGATCGCATCGGCACCGAGGATCTCAATCGCCTTGCGGGTCTGGGCGATGGTGAAGTTGGAGATGCCAATCTCCTTCGTCAGTTCCTGTGCCTTGGCTTCAGCAAGCGCGGCCAGGTACTCCTCCATCGGCGTGTCGACCTTGTCGTTCGGCGACGGCCAGTGGATCAACGCCAGGTCGACATGGTCGGTGCGCAGCTTTTCCAGGCTGGAGCGCAGGCTTGCCAGCAGTGCATCGCGCTTGAACTCGGTGATCCACACCTTGGTGGTCAGGTAGATCTCGTCACGCGGCACGCCGGACTCGGCGATGGCCTGGCCGACCTCGGCTTCGTTGCCGTAGATCTGCGCGGTGTCGATGGCGCGGTAGCCGACGTCCAGTGCGTTGCGCACCGAGTCGATCACGGTCTGGTCTTTCAGGCGGAAGGTGCCAAGGCCGAAAGCGGGGACAGTCATGGGGAACTCCAAAGCGGGGGAAGGAGGTGATCACAAAGGGTAGGGCAGGGGCTGTGTGCATGCGGGCAACGGTGTATTGCGCTCATCAATGTGCCGCCACCGTGATGCCGTCGGCGCGATCATCGATGCCGTCGCGACGGTCCAGACGGCCGCTCAGCACAGTCAGGCCATACGCGCCGACCACCACCAGTGCACCCAGCCACGGTGTGTGCATCAGGCCGATGTGTTCGACCACGAGGCCGCCCAGCGATGCACCCAGCGCGATGCCGATGTTGAAGGCGGCGATGTTCAGGCCCGAGGCCACATCGGTGGCCTGCGGTGCGTAGCGCTGAGCCTGCTTGACCACATACACCTGCAGGCCGGGCACGTTGCCGAATGCCACTGCGCCCAGTGCCAGTACGGTCAGCAGCATCAACCAGGTGTTGTGGGCGGTGAAGGTCATGACCAGCAGGACCACGGCCAGCAGCGCGAAGATGCGCTTCAGTGCGGGCACCGGACCCATGCGGTCGGCCATGCGGCCGCCCCACAGGTTGCCGATCGCCACCGACACGCCATACACCAGCAGCACCAGGCTGACCGCGTTGGCCGAGAAGCCGGTGACGTCCTGCAGGATCGGCGTCAGGTAAGTGAAGGACAGGAAGGTGCCGCCGTAGCCGAGTGCGGTGATGGCGTAGACCATCAGCAGGTGCGGCTGCGCAAGCACGTCCAGCTGCTGGCGGAAGGTGGCCGGCGCGCTCTGCGCCAGGCCGCGCGGCACGAACAGCAACGCGCCCAGCAGCGCGATCACGCCCAGCCCGGCGACGGCCAGGAACGTGGCGCGCCAACCCAGGTGCTGGCCGATGAAGGTGCCCAGCGGCACGCCGGTCACCAGTGCCACGGTCAGGCCGGTGAACATGATGGCGATGGCACTGGCAGCCTTCTCTTTCGGCACCACCGCGGTGGCGATGATCGAGCCGATGGAGAAGAACACGCCGTGGGCCAGGCCGGTGAGGATGCGGGCGACGATCAGCGAGGTGTAGCCCGGTGCCATCCACGCGATGACGTTGCCGAGGGTGAACAGCACCATCAGCGCGACCAGCAGGGTCTTGCGCGGCACACGGCCGGTGAGTGCGGTGAGCACGGGTGCGCCGACGGCCACGCCGAGCGCATACAAGGACACCAGCAGGCCGGCCGACGGCAGGCTGACCTGCAGGTCGGCGGCGATGGTCGGGATCAGGCCGACGATGACGAACTCGGTGGTGCCGATGGCGAAGGCGCCGAGGGTCAGCGCCAGCAGGGCGAGCGGAATGCCACGGATCATGACAGTGTCCAGACGGAAGGAAGGGGGGCAGTGTGCGCGGCCGACCTTTGCCGAAAAACCGGTCTTCACGCCAATCACTCTTGCCTGGTGGTCAATAATGGCGTCATGAAAACCACCCTCGACGAGATGCAGGCCTTCCTGGCGGTGATCGACAGCGGTTCGATCAGCGCGGCTGCCGAGCAGCTGGGGCAGACGCCTTCAGGCGTGAGCCGCGCGCTGGGTCGGCTGGAGGACAAGCTGGGCACGACCCTGCTGACCCGTACCACCCGCCGCCTGCACCTGACCGCCGAGGGCGAGGCCTACCTGCGTCATGCGCGGGCGATCATCGATGCAGTGGAATCGGCCGAAGAACAGATGGCTGCGCGCCGCGAGCGCCCGGCTGGCCGGCTGCGGGTGGATGCGGCGATGCCGTTCGTGCTGCACGTGATCGCGCCATTGGTGGCCGGCTACCGCGCACGCTACCCGGAAGTGCAGCTGGAGTTGAACAGTTCCGAGCGCTACATCGACCTGCTGGAACGGCGTACCGACCTGGCGATCCGCATCGGGCCACTGGCCGATTCCACCCTGCATGCGCGGCCGCTGGGGCGCTGCCGGCTGCAGGTGCTGGCCAGCCCGGGCTATCTGGCCGCGCACGGGGAACCGGCCAGCGTGGCGGCGCTGGGCCAGCACACGCTGCTCAGCTTCAACGAACCGGAATCGCTGAACCGCTGGCCGCTGCCGGGCGATGCCGACGGGCAGTTGCTGGTGCGCCCGGATATCGCGGTATCCAGCGGCGAGACGCTGCGCGCGCTGGCGGTGGAAGGCGTGGGCATCACCTGCCTGTCCGACTTCGTGACCGAACGCGATCGTGCGGCCGGCACGCTGGTGCCGGTGCTGGCCGCACAGACGCTGGATGTGTACCAGCCGATCCACGCGGTGTACTACCGCAACACGGCCGTATCGGCGCGGATCAGCTCGTTCCTGGATTACCTGGGTGAAGCGATGGCCGCATCGGATTACCTGCGCTGATGGAGTGTCCGGGTTGCCGGCCAGCGGCCGGCACTACCGGGAATCGCACGCATGGGTAGTGCCGGCCGCTGGCCGGCAACCCCCACACTGCCCGGCGGTTCCGTCACGCCGCGCGCGCCAAGGCACCCGTTGCTGTCGCCGTGGTGGACAGATCAAACACATCCACCGCTTCGATCAGGCGATCCGCCTGCTGTTCCAGGCTGCGTGCCGCCGCGCTCGCTTCTTCCACCAGCGCAGCATTCTGCTGGGTGGTGCCGTCCATCTGGATGATGGTCTGGCTGACCTGCTCGATGCCGGCCGACTGCTCCTGCGAGGCAGCGGAGATCTCGGCCATGATGTCGGTCACGCGCTGCACCGAAGCGACGATCTCGGCCATGGTGTCGCCGGCCTGGCGCACACGCTGCGCACCGTGGCCAACCTGTTCCACCGACGCCTCGATCAGCGATTTGATTTCCTTGGCCGCTGCCGCCGACCGCTGCGCCAGCGTACGCACTTCACTGGCGACCACCGCAAAGCCGCGGCCCTGCTCGCCGGCACGCGCCGCTTCCACCGCGGCATTCAGCGCCAGGATGTTGGTCTGGAACGCGATGCCGTCGATGACGCTGATGATGTCGGCGATCTGCCGCGACGAGCCTTCGATCGCATCCATCGTCGCCACGACCTGGCCGACCACTTCACCGCCGTGCGAGGCCACGCTGCGCGCACCGATCGCCAGCTGGTTAGCCTGCCGCGCGTGCTCGGCGTTCTGACGCACGGTGGAGGTCAGTTCCTCCATCGACGCGGCGGTTTCTTCCAAGTTCGCCGCCTGCTGTTCGGTGCGGCGCGACAGGTCGTTGTTGCCGGCGGAAATTTCCGCAGCGGCGGTGTGGATGCTGCCGGAGGCGTGCTTGATGTCGCTGACGATCGTCGCCAGCTGTGCAGCGGTGGCGTTGGCATCCCCCGCAATGCGGGCGAACACGCCCTGGAAGTCGCCGTCCATACGCGCGCCCAGGCGACCCTCGGCAATGGCACGCAGCATGGCCGAGACCTCCCCCAGGTTCTGTTCGGTGGTCTGCATCAAGCGGTTCAGGCCATCGACCATCGCGCGGAAATCATGCTCGAAGCGCGCACTGTCGCCGCGCTGGCTGAAGTCGCCCGCCGCCGCAGCTTCGGCCAGGCGGCGGATCTCGCCGTTGATCGCGCCCAGGTTGGATTTCACCGCATCCAGCGCCTCGGTGATCACGGCCTTCTCGCCGGGCAGGCGCTCCATGTCCAGGCTGAGATCGCCCACTGCATAGCGGCCCATGATCGTGATCGCGCGCATCTTCACCTGGATGTGCGCATCGACCAGGGTGTTGGTGTCGGCCACCATCGTGCCGTAGGCGCCGGGGAAGGCGCTGCTGTCCATGCGGTGGCTGATCGTGCCGGCGTCGTGTGCCCTTGCCATCGCGGTCTGCGCATCAAGCACGCCACGCAGGGTGCTCTGCACGGCCTGCATCGCCTGTGCCAGGCGACCGATCTCGTCGCGGCTGCGCACCTGCACCACGTGGTCGAGGTCACCGGCGGCAACCGCACGCGCGGCAGCTTCCACCGCCAGCACCGGCTGCACCACGGCGCGCCGCAGCCACCAGCCAAGGGCGATCAGCAGCAGCACGGCGGCGCCGATGGTCAGCGCGGCGCACACCACCAGCACCTGTCGGGAATCCTGCGAACGCGCGGTCACTGCAGCCTCGGCTACCTCGGTGGCACGCACGCTCAGGGCATCCAGCGCACTGGCCACCGGACGGTCCTTGCCGCGCACCAGGGAATCGCCAACCGCCGGGTCGTAGCTGGCGTCAGCGAAGGCCTGCAGTGCGGCGTGGTAGTCCTGCTGCAACTGTGCGTGCAGGCCGGAAAACGCCTGCGCCAGTTCGCGCGTGCGCGCATCGGGGCTGGCGGCCAGGCCCGTGGCCAGTTCGGCAACGACGCGGCCTTCGTTGTCGAAGGCCTGCAGGTGATGCTGGCGCAGCGCGTCATCGTGGCCGCGCAGCAGCACGTTCTTCCACTCCTGTACCTGCCCGCGGAATTCGCGTTGCAGGCGCTCGGCGTCGCGGCTGTGGGCAACCTCCGGGGGGACTTCGGTGGACAGCTTCAACCAGGCCGACGCCAAGCCCGCCAGGGCGCATACCAGGACAACAGCCAGACCAACAGAAACGGCACCGAGCAGCTTCGACTGCAGCCGCGGCGCATGGGAAGAGGCTTTCATGGGACGAGATCTCGGAAGGGGTGCGATGCGGTATCGACCGTCCTTTAGCGCTCTGAAGTGCGATGCGTGTCACATTGCCGTTCTGTTTAGTGATGTGAAGAATGTGTTTCATTGGACAAATGTGTCCATATGGAACGAAAGAAGACCCTCGACAGGTGGTTTAAATGTAACTATTGTTGTTGCATGAAATCCGCGAATCCGCTTTCCGACGCCCTGCACGTGATGGCCCATCTGGTCGGCCAGCACGGGCCGCGAACCTCCGAACAGCTGGCGACCTGCCTGCCGACCCATCCGGTG
Source organism: Stenotrophomonas sp. 2YAF26 (assembly GCF_052114625.1). Lineage (NCBI taxonomy): Bacteria > Pseudomonadati > Pseudomonadota > Gammaproteobacteria > Lysobacterales > Lysobacteraceae > Stenotrophomonas > Stenotrophomonas sp. 2YAF26. The sequence continues at coordinate 14,451 of NZ_JBFRFC010000006.1, forward strand.
GTGATCCGCCGCCTGCTGGCGCAGATGCACAAGGCCGGCCTGGTACGCAGCACGCGCGGCCACGGTGGCGGCAGCCAGCTCGCCCGCGATGCGGCGACGATCACCCTGCACGACGTCTACCAGGCCATCGGCGCGCCGCCGATGGTCCAGGTCGGTACCCGTGAAGGCAGGGGCGGCTGCCCGATCCAGCAGCTGGTCAACCAGGCCCTGCTGGAGAGTGCCCGCGAAGCGCAGCGCCTGCTCGAGCAGCGGCTGCAGGCAACCACCCTCGACCAGCTTGGCGCCGACTTCGCCCGCCATCTTGCCCATCACCGTTCCCTGGAAGGTCACCATGAATCCTGATGTCCTCATCGTCGGCGGCAGCTACGCCGGCATCGCCGCCGCACTGATCCTGGCGCGTGCGCGCCGGCCGGTCACGATCATCGATGCGGGTTCGCCGCGAAACCGTTTCGCCAGCCATTCGCACGGCGTGCTGGGCCTGGACGGCGTCAGTGGCGCCGAGTTGTTGAAGAACGCGCGCCAGCAACTGCTGGACTACCCGACCGTGCGTTGGCTGAATGCCGAAGCGGTGCAGGCCACGCTCCGCACCGAAGGTGTGGAGGTGCGTACGGCAGACGGCCAGGTACTGACCGCACGCAAGCTGCTGCTGGCCACCGGTATCGCCGACCAGCTGCCCGATCTGCCCGGCCTGGCCGAGCGCTGGGGCAGCACCGTGCTGCACTGCCCGTACTGCCATGGTTATGAAGTGGGTGGCGGTTCGATCGGCCTGCTCGGCGGCCATCCGATGTCGGCCGGCAAGGCGCCGCTGTTCGCCGACTGGGGCAACGTCACCTTCTTCAGCCAGGGCTTGCCGATCAGCGACGAGGAGCTGGCCGCCATGCAGCAACGCGGCGTGCAGGTGGAAACCACGCCGGTGGTAGGTGTGCACGGCGAGCAGCCGACGTGGCTGGAAGTGGAACTTGCCGACGGTCGCCGTGTTGCCCAGCGTGCGCTGTTCGTGCCGGCCATGCAGCAGATGGCCACGCCGCTGGTGCAGCAGCTGGGTTGCGCGCTGGTGGAGAGTCCGCTGGGCGTGCTGGCCGAGGTGGACATGATGAAACAGACCTCGGTGCCGAACGTGTACGCCGCCGGTGATGCGACCACGGTCGGCAACATCACCCTGGCCATGGCAGAAGGCGTGCGCGCGGGCATCGGCATGCACCATGCGCTGGTGGCCGAGGACAGCCTGCCGCGCTGAGGCAAAGCATCCACGCATGGCGCGGATCCGTTGAAGGGTGCCGACGTTGGCCGGCACCCTCCGCCTTCAACCTTCCACGCTGGCCGCGTCCAGCTGCGCCACATCCTGCACGCTCAACGCCACGTTCGCCGCCGCCAGCAGGTCGTGCAGCTGCTCCACGCTGGTGGCACTGACGATCGGTGCGGTGATCGACGGCCGTGCGATCTGCCATGCCAGTGCGATCTGCGCGGCAGTAGCGTTGTGCTTGCTGGCCACGTCATCCAGTGCTTGCAGAATGCGCAGGCCGCGCGGGTTCAGGTAACGCTTGACCACGGTGGCGCCGCGCGCGGAACTCTTGCCGGCATCGTCCGGCGTGCGGTACTTGCCACTGAGGAAGCCGCTGGCCAGTGCGTAGTAGTTGATCACGCCGATCTGCTCGCGCTGCACCAGCGGTTCCAGTTCCTTCTCGTAGCCGGCGCGGTCGTACAGGTTGTACTCCGGCTGCAGGGTTTCATAGCGCGGCAGCCCGTAGTCGGTGGAGACCTTCAAGGCATCGGCCAGACGCGTGGCGCTGTAGTTGGACGCGCCGATCGCGCGCACCTTGCCCGCCTCGATCAGGCGACCGAACGCGGCCAGGGTCGCTTCCAGCGGCGTGGATTCATCGTCCTCGTGAGCCTGGTACAGATCGATCACCTCGGTCTGCAGGCGACGCAGCGAATCCTCCACCGCCGCATTAATGTTGTCCGGGGTGAGGCCGGGGCGCTCGGCCCATTTGGCCACCTTGGTCGCCAGCACCACCTTGTCGCGCTTGCCGCTGCGCGCGAACCACTTGCCCAGCAGCGTCTCCGACTCGCCACCCTGGTTGCCCGGCACCCACGCCGAGTACACGTCGGCGGTGTCGACCAGGTTGAAGCCGGCATCGACGAAGGCATCCAGCAGGGCGAAGCTGGCCTTCTCATCAGCGCTCCAGCCGAACACGTTGCCACCGAAGGCGAGCGGAGCTACATGCAGGCCTGAACGGCCCAGTTCGCGGTTTGCCGTCATGGGCACGGACTCCTTGGGGGAAGTCCTTCAGGATAGAACGCGATGTGTGACCGCGCTGCGGCGCTGACCACAAAACTGTGTTCCGCACCGCGCACGCGGCTAACGTTTTGTGAACACCTGCGGCGCGGCGGCTGCTAGTCTCGCCGCATCTTCCGCTGGAGTCGCCCCGATGATTGCTGCCTCATCCCTGCGTGGTTGCCGCCTGCTGCTTGCTTCGGCGCTGCTGGTTGCCGTTCCCGCATTCGCCGCGCCGGCCACGGTCGCACCGGCAAAGATCCAGGTGTCGCCCGCGATCGATGCCGCGGTGAAGGCCTCGACCCGCGACCCCGCCAACGTCAAGCGCGACGGTTTCCGTCATCCTGCGCAGACCTTGGGCTTCTTTGGCGTCGCGCCGGAAAAGACCGTCATCGAGATCACCCCGGGCAATGGCTGGTACTCGGAGATCCTGGCGCCGCTGCTGCGCGACAAGGGTCATTACATCGCTGCGGTGGTCGATCCGCAGGCCGTGGCTGAAGGTCGCGGCCGCGACTACCAGCAGCGCAGCCGCGACAGCCTGGAAAAGAAGTACGCCGCCGCACCGGCACAGTTCGACAAAACCGCAGTGGTTGCCTACGACCCGGCCAAGCCGGTGTTCGGTGCAGCCAACTCGGCCGATGTGGTGCTGACCTTCCGCAACGTGCACAACTGGCGCAAGGCCGGCCAGGCGCAGGGCATGTTCCAGGGCTTCTTCAACGTGCTCAAGCCGGGTGGCGTGCTCGGCGTGGTCGAGCACCGCGCCAAGGCCGACGTGGCCGACGCTGACGACACCGGTTATGTGGGCCAGCAGCAGGTGATCGCGATGGCCGAGGCCGCCGGTTTCAAGCTCGACGCGCGCACCGAGGTCAATGCCAACCCGCGCGATACCAAGGATCATCCGAATGGCGTGTGGACCCTGCCGCCGACCAACCAGCATGACAAGGCGGATGACGCCAAGTACCAGGCCATCGGTGAAAGTGACCGCATGACCCTGCGTTTCGTGAAGCCGTAACGCATCGCAGCGGTGGCGTCGGCGGATGCCCGGCGCCACCCGACCGCACTTCCATGGAGCGGAATCGTGAAAAAGCTGTTGCTGGTCATTGTCGCGGTGCTGGTGGCGATCCGCCTGATCGACTACATCTTCTACGGCGGCAATGCCTATGACCTGGCGGGTGCTGCAGGTTTCGGACTGCTGGCGCTGGGCATCGTGCTGGAGCAGCGCGCCGCCAGGCAGGCCCTGCCCGCGCAGGCCGCTGGACGGCGCCGGGCGAACATCGTCAGTGCCTGCGGCATCGCCCTGGTGCTGGTGTCCTTCCTGTTGAAATGGCAGGTGTTCGGCTGACACGCCGAATGGGACAATGCGTCACCACTGCCTGTCGTCCCCGCGATGCTGATTGCCTTCAACAAGCCGTTCAACGTGCTTTGCCAGTTCACCGACCGCAGCGTGCCGCCGCGGCCGACATTGGCCGGCTTCGGTTTGCCGCCGCGCGTCTACGCTGCCGGCCGCCTCGACCATGACAGCGAAGGCCTGCTGCTGCTGACCGACAACGGTACGCTGGCGCACAAATTGACCGACCCGAAACACAAGGCGGATAAGCTCTACTGGGTGCAGGTGGAAGGCACGCCCAGCGACGGGCAGCTGCAGCAGCTGCGCGATGGCGTGGTGCTCAATGACGGGCCGACGCTGCCGGCGAAAATCGAGCGCCTCGATCCTGCGCCTGAACTGTGGCCGCGCGATCCGCCGGTGCGCTTCCGCAAGACGGTGCCCGACAGCTGGCTGGCGATCACGATCCGCGAAGGGCGCAACCGCCAGGTGCGGCGGATGACCGCTGCGGTGAACCTGCCGACGCTGCGGCTGGTACGCGCTGCAATGGGGCCGTACCGGCTGGATGACCTGCAGCCCGGGCAGTGGCGGCAGATCGGCTGAAAAAAAGGCCGGAGGCCTTGCGGCGTCCGACCCTCGTGCAGCGACATGGGGTCAGAGCCCTTCCTGCGGAAGGGATCCGACCCCGGTCAATCAGGCGTCGCTGCCGATATCGCTGTGCTCGTCGACCACGGTGTCGTTGCGGCGATCGCGCGCGTTGATGCGCTGGGCCTGGCCGTTGACCACATGGCCATTGGCCGCCTTCTTCTTCTGCTGCTTGCGGTACAGCGCATAGCCCAGCAGGCCTACACCCACGGCAGCTGCCGCGATGGTCACCGCCGGATTGCGGCGGGCGAACTTGGTGGCGACCTTGCCGCCGGTCTTCACCGCGCCAAGGGCGGCGCCGGTCTTGATCCAGTCGCTGGGCTGCGGGCCGAGGTGACGCAGGCTGCCGCCCGCGCTCTTCAGGCCATCGCCTGCGGTATGGGCCAGGTCGAGGGCGCGCTCCAGGGCGCGGTCGGTGATTACGGTCAGCTTGCTCATGCGGGGGTGTCCTTGCCTCGGGTCGAAGTCCAGTGTCGCCTGTTGCCCGTAAACGGTATGTCAGTCAGGCGGGCGCGTGGTGTGACTCTACCGCAGCCATTCAGGAACGGGCGGGGTGTCGGCGCGCATTACGTCCCGCGCGGCTTGGCCCGGTGCGTTGCCGTAGCCGTCCATGGGTCGTCCGGCCACGGGTGGCGCGGGTAACGGCCCTTCATCTCCTTCTTCACCTCGGCGTAGGTGTTCTCCCAGAAATTGCGCAGATCCTGGGTCACCTGCAATGGCCGGCCGCCCGGTGACAGCAGGTGCAGGGTCAGCGGCACCCGGCCATCGGCGATACGCGGCGTGTCGGCCAGCCCGAACAACTCCTGCAGCTTCACCGCCAGCACCGGCGGCAGCGGCTCGCCGCTTTCGCCATCCAGCGCATAGGTGATCGGCCGTTCCAGCCCTGACGGTACGGTGATCCGGGTGGGCGCGTGGCGCTCGACCAGCTGCCGCTGCGACCACTCCAGTGGCGACTTCAGCGCTTCGCCGAAACTGGTCTCGTCCAGCGCATCCAGACGTGTCCTGCCAGCGAATGCCGGCTGCAGCCATTGCGCACGGTTGGCCAGCAATGCGGCGTCACTGCAGTCGGGCAGGCCCAGCTCGGGCATCCAGCGCCGCAGCGATTCAACCCGCGCCTGCCACTGGCGCAGACCCTCGGTCCATGGCAACACCTGCAGGCCGAGCTCGGCAACGGCGTCGGTCAGCGCCTGCGCCGCCAGCTGCGGATCAACCCGGCCAGCCGAACGGCTGTCCATCACGATGCGGTCGAAGCGTGTTTCGCGCAGCGCGACCAGGGCGCGGCGTGTGTCATCCCAGCGCACCGCGTCTTCGGTCACGAAGCGGTCGGGCCAGTTCCTGCGCAGATAGGTTTCATCCACCGGTGCGGCGCGTAGCAGCAGCGCGTCGCGCGCTTCGAAGCGCAGCTCGCTGGCCACCAGCCACGGTTCGCCCCGCAGGTCGCTCAGTTCATGCAGGCGGGCGCTGCGGCCGTTGGCCAGCAGGTAACGCAGCGGGTCGTTCGGATGCTGGAAGGCAATGCGGTCGGGGAAGGCATGGGCCAGCAGGTCGCCCAGTTCGTGGGCCTCGATGCTGGCGGGCGGTGTAGCGTCACAACGCAGGCGACGGCGCCACTGTTTGGCAGCGGCATCGATTGCGGCCAGGCCACTGCGATTGGCATCGGCCGGCGCACGGCCGTTGCGGAAGGCCGCCAGTGCGCGCCAGCGTGCGGCCAGTGCATCACCGCCCTGGCGCAATGGGTCACGAGCTTCCAGCAATGCCGCCAGATCGGCGGCCAACGCCTGCGCGCGGGCATCAGCTGCGGCCAGCAGCATCGCGGCCATCCGCGGATGGGTGCCCAGCGCCAGTACGCGGCGGCCGAGTGCAGTGATCGCGCCGCTGCTGGACAACGCGCCCAGGCGCTGCAGCAGTTCGCGTGCGGCGGCCATCGGCCCAGTCGGTGGCGGGTCAAGGAAACGCAGGTCACTGCTGCCCCAGGCGGCCAGTTCCAGCGCAAGGCCGGCCAGTTCAACCTGGTCGATCTCGGCGCGACGCTGCGGTTCCAGCCGCTGCGACTGCGGCCACAGCCGCCAGGCCACGCCCTCGGCCACGCGCCCGGCACGGCCGGCACGCTGGTCGGCCGAGGCCTGCGCAATGGCGACCACGTCCAAGCGGGTGAATCCACTGTTGGGGTCGTAGCGGGGCTCGCGCGCCTGGCCGCTGTCGATCACCACGCGCACGCCGGGCAGGGTCACCGAGGATTCGGCGACGTTGGTGGCCAGCACCACACGGCGGCGGCCGTCGCTGGCGGCCTGCAGCACGCGCGCCTGCTGTTCCACCGGCAGTTCACCGTGCAGGGCCAGTACGTCCACCGCAGCGCCAGCAAGGCTGTCCTGCAGGCCTGCCTGCACGCGTGCGATCTCACGTTGGCCGGGCAGGAACACCAGCAGGTCACCGGGGTGCTCGGCCAGCGCCTGCTGTACCGCGCGCCGCACCTGCAGTTCCAGCGCCTCGTCACGCCGGGCAGGGAAGTGGCTGATCGCCACCGGATAGCTGCGGCCTTCGCTGCTCACTCGTGGTGCATCGAGGAAGCGTGCCAGGCGTTCACCATCGAGCGTCGCCGACATCACCAGCAACCGCAGGTCATCGCGCAGCTGCGACTGCACGTCCAGCGCCAGCGCCAGGCCCAGGTCGCCACTGAGGTGGCGCTCGTGGAATTCATCGAACAGGATCGCGCCAACGGTTTCCAGCATTGGATCGTCCTGCAGCATCCGGGTCAGGATGCCCTCGGTGACGACCTCGATGCGCGTGCGCGCCGATACCTTGTTCTCGAAGCGGATGCGGTAGCCGACGATGCCGCCGACCTCCTCACCGAGCTGGCGCGCCATGAACATCGCGGCACTGCGCGCGGCCACCCGGCGGGGTTCCAGCAGGATGATCCTGCGGCCCTGCAGCCACGGCGCATCGAGCAGCGCCAACGGCACCTGGGTGGTCTTGCCGGCGCCGGGCGGGGCTTCCAGCACCAGCCGCGGGTGCACGGCCAGGTGCTGCTGGATCTGCGGCAGCAGCGAAGAGATGGGGAATTGCGGGGCGTTCATCTGCAAAGGATAAGGTGCCATGGCGGGCACGGGTACAATGCGCGGGTTTTCCTGCCTCTGCTGCCCCCATGCATCTGATCGATATCGGCGCCAACCTGACCCACGACTCCTTCGACCGCGACCGCGACGCCGTACTGGACCGCGCACGCCAGGCCGGTGTGGTGCAGATGATCATCACCGGTGCCAGCCGCGAGCATTCGCCACTGGCCCTGCAGCTGGCGCAGCAGCACCCGGGCTTCCTGTACGCCACCGCCGGCGTGCACCCGCACCATGCGGTGGAGTACACCGACGAGTGCGATGCGGAGATGCGCGCGCTGCACGCCCATGCCGAAGTGGTGGCGGTGGGTGAGTGCGGGCTGGACTACTTCCGTGATTTCTCGCCGCGCCCGGCGCAGCATCGCGCGTTCGAGCGCCAGCTGCAGCTGGCTGCAGACAATGGCAAGCCGTTGTTCCTGCACCAGCGCGACGCGCATGCCGATTTCATGGCACAGATGAAGAACTTCGAAGGCCGCATCGGTCCGGCCGTGGTGCACTGCTTCACCGGCGAGCGCCAGGAGCTGTTCGATTATCTCGACCAGGACTGGTACATCGGCATCACCGGCTGGCTGTGCGACGAGCGCCGTGGCGGTCACCTGCGCGAGCTGGTGAAGAACATTCCGGCCAACCGGTTGATGATCGAGACCGACGCACCGTACCTGCTGCCGCGCACCTTGAAGCCGATGCCGAAGGACCGCCGCAACGAACCGGTGTTCCTGTCGCACATCGTGGAAGAGCTGGCGCGGGACCGTGGCGAGGATGTGCAGACCACGGCGGCAAACGCCACGGCTGCCACGCGTGCGTTCTTCCGGTTGCCGGACGCCGCCTGATCGGCAAACGGTAGTGCCGGCCGCTGGCCGGCAACCTCACGATCTTCGCAGGGATGCCGCAGTTGCCGGCCAGCGGCCGGCACTACCCGTCAGCCGGGAGCGCCGGGCCATGCCCGGCGAGCGAAGCGGCAAGATCCGTCAGCCCTTCCCGATACGTTGGAAACTGCGGCGTCCAGCCCAGCGCGTCGCGCGTGCTGCGGCTGTCGATGCGCTTTCTGCTCTGGTAGAAACGCCGCAATGTCGCGCTGACTGATGGATCGTCCCAGGCCACCGCGGGCGGCAGGGTAAATCCCCCCAGCTGCGCAGCGAAGGCCAGTACATCCTGCGGTGGCGCCGGTTCGTCATCGCTCGGCAGATACAGTGCGTTGGCCATGGGGCGTTGCATCGCCGCGATCACCACCGCAGCCAGGTCGTCCACGTGCAGGCGATTGAACACCAGCCCTGGCCGCACCACGTGCCGCGCGCGGCCCTGCGCCAGCTGCAGCAGCGCGTTGCGCCCGGGTCCGTAGAGGCCCGGCAGGCGGAACATCGCCGAGGCGATACCGCGCGCATCCGCCAGCGCACGCCATTGCGTTTCGGCGAGGCGACGCTGCCTGCCTGCCGGCTCGGTGGCATCGGCCACGCTGTGCTCATTGATCCAGCCACCGTCGCGGTCGCCGTAGACCGAGGTCGACGACAGGTAACCGAGCCAACGCAGTGAACTGCTGTCGCGCAACGCGGCATACAGCAGGCGCAGCGCCGGGTCGCCCTCGGCATCGGGAGGGACGCTGCAAAGCACCGCGTCGGCATGGGCAATCGCAGCGAGCAGGCTCGGGGCAAGCGCGGCGTCGGCACGCAGCTGATGACGCAGCAGGCCATCGTCAGGTGCCGACGCCGGATCGCGCACCGTGCCTTCCACGTGTATGCCCTGGGCCTGAAGGCGCGCGGCCAACACGCGGCCACTCCAGCCCATGCCGAGGATCAGTACGCGCTTCGGCAACGGGCCGGGCATGTTCATCGGATCACACCGAGCGCTGGGCCTGGTAGGCCTGCAGGCTGCTGTAGGCGACCTGCAGCAGCAACGCTTCCTGGCCCGCGGCGCGCGCACGCGCCAGCATGTCGCCGACGATCTGGGCCGCTTCCACCTGCTGGCCTGCTTCCAGGTCGCGCAGCATCGACGCCTTCAACGCCGAGCCGGCCTGGGTCAGGGTGCCACGCGCGGTGTCCTGCGCCGCCTGCGGCACCGGCTCACCCGCTGCTTCGGCCACCGCCAGGCATTCGTCATAGAGCCCACGCACGATGGCGTCGCCGTCGTCGGTGGCCACGATCGTGCCGATGTCCGCACGCAGCAGGCAGGTGGCCGCCGCCAGCGCGGTGAGGAAGGTGTACTTGATCCACTGTTCCTGGCCGATGTGTTCACTGGCCAGATGATCCAGATTAGCCTGCGCACACGCTGCTGCGAACGCCTGCACGCGCGCGGAGATCGCACCGCCATCGCGTTCGCCGAAAGTCAGCTTGGCCGGCTTGCCCAGGTGCAGCACGGCGCCATCAGGCGCCTTGGTCGCACTGATGAAGCACAGACCGCCGAGCACGGCGTCACGGCCGAAGCGTGCGTCGAGCGCGTTGTAGTGATGCAGGCCGTTGAGGATCGGCAGCACGGTGGTGCCCGCGCCCACCGCCGGGGCGATGGCATCGATCGAGCTGTCCAGGTCGTAGGCCTTGCAGCTGAGGATCACCAGATCGAACGGCTTGTCCGCAGCCAGCGCAGGCAGGGCATCTGCGGTGACATGCTGCACCGGGAACGTGGCATCGCCCACCGGGCTGCGCAGCACCAGGCCATCACGATCCAGCTGTGCGGCGCGCGTGGGGCGCACGAGGAAGGTCACGTCCACGCCAGCCTGGGCCAGGCGACCACCGAAGTAACCGCCGGTACCGCCGGCGCCGAGGATCAGGATACGCATTGCACGCTCACTGCAGTTGGGGGATTCACTGCAGCGATTGTGCCGGAGTTTGCGGCCAACGGCTGAGCCCCTCGTGGTGGTTCGCGCAAAGCGCGGTCCATGAGGATGGCCGGGTGGGTAGGTTGCGCAGGGGACGCCGTAAATACGTCCTTGTAGGCTCGGTCGCCGCATCCATGCGGCTCACGCCCCTGCGCAACCTACCCACCCGGCCACGGACGCGTTCCGTGTGCGTCCACCACGGAAAACAAAGAAGAAAATCAAAAGCAACAGCGGGTCGCTTCGCTCATTCCCCGCGATCATCTTTCCGATGGATCTATATCCATCAGCTCACAAACGAAAAGAGCCGAGCAGATGCTCGGCTCCATCGCGAATGCTTCATCCACGCATGGCGTGGACCTACTGTGTCGACCAGGGTCGACACCCACCAACAGCAGCACAGACGCCGTTCCGACAGCAGCGGAAAACTGTCGAAGGCGGGGTGGGTCCGGTTTCGGGGGTGTCCGCGGCATGGATGCCGCGGCCAAGCCCCCAGGGATGGGTTTACGGCGTCCCCCGCAACCGGACCCACCCCGCCATCCCACGGATAGCCCGCGTTTGACGTTGCTGTTGCTGTTGCTGTTGCCGGCCAGCGGCCGGCACTACCTACCACCGCGGGTGCAGGGCCGCAGGCCCTGCAGAACATCCTCAGCTGCGCATGCCCACGCCACGCTTCAGCAACCACAGCGCCAGCGCCGTCAGCACCACCACGAAACCGATCATCAGCGCATACGCCACCACCACCGGCACATCGCTGCTGCCCAGCAGGCCATAGCGGAACGCATTGACCATGTAGAAGATCGGATTTGCGTGCGTGGCCGCCTCTGCCCATGGCGGCAGCAGCTTCACCGAGTAGAACACGCCACCCAGGTAGGTCAGCGGGGTCAGGATGAAGGTCGGCACGATCGCAACGTCATCGAACTTCTTCGCATACACCGCATTGATGAAGCCAGCCAGCGAGAAGATCGTCGCGCCCAGGATCACCGTGGTCAGCGTCACCAGCGGATGCGGAATGCGCACCGGGGTGAAGAACATCGCGATGATCAGCACGATCACGCCCACCATCAGGCCGCGCAGCACCGCACCGGCCACGTAGCCCCACAGGATCACCCAGTTCGGCATCGGGCTGACCAGCAGCTCTTCCACGTGGCGGCCGAACTTGGCGCCGAAGAACGAGGAGCTGATGTTGCCGTAGCTGTTCTGGATCACGCTCATCATCACCAGGCCCGGCACGATGAACTGCATGTAGGTGTAGCCGCCCATGTCGCCCACGCGCGAACCGATCAGGCCGCCGAAGATCAGGAAGTACAGGGTCATGGTGATCGCCGGCGGTACCAGGGTCTGGCCCCAGATGCGCATGATGCGGGCGACTTCGCGGCGCACGATGGTCATCAGTGCGATGCGGTTGCGCTGGCCGTCGGTCAGGACCGGGGTCGGGGTGCTGCTCATGCGGACGTCTCCTGGTTGCCGGTGAGGCGCACGAACAGTTCCTCCAGGCGGTTGCTCTTGGTACGCATCGAACGCACGCGGATGCCCGCCGCGTTCAGTGCCTCGAACACGCGGTTCAGATCCATCGCACGTGGCATGTCGATGTCCAGCGTATGGCCGTCGGTGGCGATCAGGGTTGCCCCCTCGATCACCGGCAACTGGGCGGGCAGGGTGCCGTCGATGTCCAGCAGGAAGCCTTCCACGTCAAGCTTGGCCAGCAGTTCGCGCATCGGGCCCTGGGTGACGATCTGGCCGTGGTCGATGATGGCCAGGTTGCGGCACAGGTGCTCGGCCTCTTCCAGGTAGTGGGTGGTGAGGATGATCGTGGTGCCGGCGGCGTTGATCTCCTTCAGCACCCGCCACATGTCGCGGCGGATCTCGATGTCCACGCCAGCGGTCGGTTCGTCCAGGATCAGCAGGCGCGGCCGGGTCATCATCGCGCGTGCGATCATCAGCCGGCGCTTCATGCCACCGGACAGGGTGCGGCTCATCACCTGCGCCTTCTCCCACAGGTGGGCGCGCTTGAGCTCAACTTCGGCCATCTGCTCGGCTTCGGCGCGCGGGACGCCGTAGAAGCCGGCGTAGTTCACCAGGATGTCGAAGGGCTTTTCAAACAGGTTGAAGTTGATCTCCTGCGGCACCAGCCCGATCAGGCGCATGGTAGCGCTGCGGTTGCGCACCAGGTCGCTGCCGAACACTTCCACTTGGCCCTCGCTGAGGTTGACCAGGGAACTGATGATGCCGATCAGGGTGGATTTGCCGGCACCGTTCGGGCCCAGCAGGGCGAAGAAGTCGCCCGGGGCCACTTCCAGCGAGACCCCTTTCAGGGCCTGGGTGCCGTTGTCATAGGTTTTACGCAGGTCGCGCACGCGCAGGGCGGGCGCCGTATCGTTCAGGGAAGCCAAGCTCGAAGCCTTCGCGCCCATGGGCTGGCGCTGGAGAGGGGCGGGGAAGGTCTATTATAGAAGACCCCGAGGGCTTGCCCCGGCTACACACTGTCCCGAAAAGTCGTGCCTGTCCAATTCCCCATCAAACTGGTCGACCGCCGCATGCTGGCGCCCTCCATCGGCCATTACCAGTTCGTGCGTGACGACGGCCAGCCGCTGGATTTCCAGCCCGGCCAGTTCATCCAGGTCCATTTCAGCTATGCCGATGGCACTGAAACCAAGCGCAGCTATTCGCTGGCGACCATCCACGACCACGCGCTGGGCCCGGGCGAGGCGGTGGATATCGCGGTCAGCTTCGTCCCCGGTGGCGCCGCCACGGCGCTGTTCGAGGCGCTGGACATCGGCGGCCAGGTCAGCGCGTCCGGCCCCTACGGCCGGTTCTGCCTGAACCCCGGCGACCACAACGGCCGCTACCTGCTGATCGCCACCGGTACCGGCGTCACCCCGTACCGCTCGATGTTGCCGTTGCTGGCGACGGCGATGGCCGAGCGGGGTGTGCAGGTGGTTCTCCTGCAGGGTGCGCGCAGCCCGGGTGAGCTGCTGTACAGCGATGATTTCTACAGCTTCGCCGAAAAGCAGCCGAACTTCCGTTATGTGCCGTGCCTGTCGCGGGAACTGCCGTCCGAGCCGCACCCGGACGTCCACCATGGCTACGTGCAGCAGGCACTGGCGGAGTTCACGCCGGACCCGGCCACCGACATCGCCTACCTGTGCGGCAACCCGGACATGGTCGACGCCTGCGCCGAAGCGCTGAAGGCGGCGGGCCTGGGCAATCCGCAGATCCGCCGCGAGAAGTACGTCAGCAGCAAGTAGTGCCGGCCGCTGGCCGGCAATCCCACGAACCCGGGTAGTGCCGGCCGCTGGCCGGCAATCCCACGAACCCGGGTAGTGCCGGCCGCTGGCCGGCAATCCCGCACACCGGAGGCGGCATCACACCGCCCCGGCGCCCCGCTTCAGTACGGCACCCAGGCATCGCGCCAGGCCGAACCCACGCCCGGCCGGTACGCCTCTGCATTGATGTTGCACCAGGCGCCTTCCGGGAACGGGCGGCAGGCGTACAGCTTGCCGTCGGTGCCCTTGACCACGGTCTCGCCCGGCTTGTAGCTGCCGATACCGGCCGGATACACGAAGTCGTAGTCGTCACCCGGCGGCGGATCGACCGGACCCGGCAAGCGGGTATCGAGCTGGAACAGGTTGCCCGGCCTCAGATAGACACGGTTCTCGGTGGCCGAGACGACGGGCGTGATCACGCCATCCTTCATCACGCCCACGCGTGCCTGTTGGGCGCTGCCATTGACCTTGCGGGCCAGCGCCAGCGGCCACTGGTTCGCAGCGGTCTGTCCGGCTGCCAGGGTGATCTCCGGGCGTTCCAGGTCGTTGCCCTGGGCATTGAACACGCGCAGGGTCACGGTGGTGCCAACGTCCAGCGCACCGCGGGCGGTCACCGGACCAGCATCCTGCCACTGCGGCGGCGGGGTCACGCCACCGCCCCCCTCGAAGCGCACGTCCGCGCAGGTGTAGAACGCCTCGCCCGAATCCGAGCGCTGCCAGGTGTTGTAGATGATGTGCTGGCCGCTGCGCTCGGGCAGCGGGCAGTCCAGCTTGTAGACGTCGCCGGAAAGCGGCACGTTGCCCAGCGTGCAGAACTCCTGCAGGTCCGCCCAGCGCAGCGGGCTGCCCGGTTGCCAACCGTCGCGGGTGACGTAGAACTTCCACTCGCGTGTGGCATGCGGCGCCGGTGCCTTGAACTCGAAGGTGTAACGCCCGCGCGAATCGGCGCGGATCGGCGAGGTCGGCCAGTCACTGCGGTTCAGATCGAGGCCGCGGTACTTGCTGTTGCCGCCGCTGCACAGCTCACCATCTGGAACAACCGCTTGATGGTTGCCGTTGGCGTTGGCCTGGTTGATGCCGGCCCAGTCATAGAACGGCTGTGCGCCACCGATGGCCTTGGCGGCGGCACAGGCCGGGTTGGTCGGGTTCTCGGGGTTGCCCTGGTAACAGGAATAGACGCGGCTGGATGGCTTGGACAGAGTGCCGTGTGCGAAAGCGCCGCCAGATACGGCTACACCCGCGACAACGGATAGCGCGAGGACGGCCCGCTGGGACAAATGCATGGAGAATCTCCTGTGGGTGATGGAACCCGCGGAGTTTCGACACGCGTTCCCCTGGTCGCTATAGGAATAGTTTGAAAGGGGAAGGTGCGCTTACTTTGCTGAGATGAAGCTCACATTGTTCGGGGAACGGCGTTCTTCCGCCGTTCCCCGAATGACATCTCAGTAGGGCACCCACGCATCGCGCCAGGCGGCACCCGCACCAGGCCGATATGCCTCAGCATTGACGTTGCACCATGCACCTTCCGGGAACGGGCGGCAGGCATACAGCTTGCCATCGCTGCCCTTCACCACGGTCTGGCCCGGCACGTAACTGCCGATGCCGGCGGGGTATACGTGGTCGAAATCACCACCCGGTGACGGCGTACCCGGGTCCGGCACCTTGGTGTCGAGCTGGAAGCGGTTGCCGTTCTTCAGGTACACGCGGTTGTCGGTGGCCGAAGCGGAGGGCGTGATCGCGCCGTTGCTGAGCACGCCGACGCGCGCATGCTGGGCACTGGCATTGACCTTGCGGGCCAGCGCCAACGGCCACTGCGCCGGCGTGGTCTGGCCTGCGGCCAGCGTTGCTTCCACACGTTCCACGTCGTTGCCGTTGGCATTGAACACCCGCAATGCCAACGTGGTGCCCACGGGCAGCTCGGTACGCGCGGTGACCGGCCCGGCATCCTGCCACTGCGGCACCGGCGTGGTACCGCCGCCGCCTTCAAAGCGCACGTCCATGCAGGTGTAGAACGCTTCGGTCGAATCCGAGCGCTGCCAGGTGTTGTAGATCACATGCTGGCCGCTGCGCTGCGGCAGCGTGCACTGCAGCTTGTAGGTGCCATCGGCCGACAGCGGCGTATTGCCCAGCGAACAGAATTCCTGCAGGTCGGCCCAGCGCAGTGGGCTGCCCGGCTGCCAACCGGCGCGGGTGACGAAGAACTTCCAGTCACGCGTGGCATGCGGGGCGGTGGCCTTGAACACGAAGGTGAACTTGCCGTTCGCATCGGGCTGGATCGGCGTGGTCTGCCAGTCGCTGCGCTCCAGGTCCAGGCCGCGGAAGGTCGGGTTGTTGCCGCTGCACAGCTTGCCGTCGGGCACCACGGCCTGGTGGTTGCCGTTGGCGTTGGCCTGGTTGATGCCGTTCCAGTCGTAGAACGCCTGCGAGCCGGCCACTGCCTTGGCTGCCGCACACGCCGGGTTGGTGGGGTTCTCCGGGTTGCTCTGGAAGCAGGCATAGACGCGGCTGACCGGGGTGATCATCGTGCCGTGTGCGGCCGCGTTGCCGGCAACGCCAACACCGGCGCCAACGAAGACGGTAGCCAACAGCAATAACGAAGACGGTAGCCAACAGCAATGGGGTGTATCGCAGAGACATGGGGCATCCTTGTGGTCGTCGAAGGGAGCGGTGACCGCAGCACCCGCGCTGAGCCGCGCGACGGACGATGAGCGGTACCGCCGCGAGTATCGAGCTGCCGTGCACAGTGGGAAACCACGTCAACGCCGATCCGTGACTACGTGTGTGAAGCCCTTCCCGCAGGCTTCACGCCACGCTGAACGGATACGCTGGCGGTCACGCCTGCAGCACGGCGGCGATCACGTTCGCGCGCACCGTCATGACTGTTGATTGCCTGCCCGATCCACCTGGCACGAAAAGCATCCATGCCCTGCGTTGTGCAGTTGTACGAAGGCCACCGTCGCATCGGCGAACAACCGGTCCAGGTGCGCGGCAACCTCGGTGCCCTGGCAGACCAGGCCGCTCAGCATGAAGTCCGCGCTGTCATAGGCGCGCACCGAGATCAGCCGACGGTGCACGTAGGCGGGTACCACGCCTGCCGGCAGCACGCAGCGGGTCGCACCGCGCTGCACGAAGATCGGACCCGAGGCGCGGTAAGGCGAATGCGTGGCCAGGTGTCTGTAAGGCAGCAGAAGCAGTTCCGCACCCGCGGGCGCGTCAGTCAGGCTGACCCTGCAGGGGAAGCCGCCGCTGTCGCCGGCGCGCCGCCGCACGATTCCCTGTGCGGCCAAGGCGTCGTCGCTGGTTTCGAAAAGCGCTTCGAACGGCTGGTGGTCGATGCCACTGAGTTGCCACGCATGCATGGAGTGTCTCCCGGTTCTGCGCACATTCTGCCGGCGCTACGGGCCGCCTGCTCGCCATTTTCCGCCACCTGATCGCGCTGGCCGATACCGCCCTGTACCGGGCAAAGGCCGAGGGTCGCAACCGTCTGGTGGCCGTGCCGACGCCGGCCCAGGACATCCGCCTGTCGCCGCCAGCGTCCGGCGCGTGTAAGTTGGGTCACATTCGATTGGTCACATCTGCCGCGGCACACCGTCGTGGTGGACAGGAACATCCCCAGGGGAATCACGCACGATGCAAAGACACCATTTCGCGCGGGCCGGGTTGCTGGCCAGCATGCTGATTGCCGGCTGCAGTGCACCGCCGCAGGCAGGGTCCGACGGCGCGGGCGATACACCCAGCCGCCGCTACGGCCAGATCGATTTCCGCCCCTGCACGCTGGCCACCGAAGGCGCCAATGCCAACGTCGAGGCGCAGTGCGCGACGTTCCAGGTGCTCGAAGACCGGAGCAGGCCGGATGGCCGCAGGATCGATCTGCGCGTGGCCTGGCTGGAGTCGGGCAACAGCGGTTCGGGCCTGCCGGACCCGGTGTTCTTCCTGGCCGGCGGACCTGGCCAGGCGGCCAGCGAGGTGGCCGTCATCGTCGATACGGCACTGCGCCAGGTGCGCAAGCAGCGCGACATTTTCCTGATCGACCAGCGCGGCACCGGCGGCTCCAATCCGCTCAGCTGCCTGGGCGCGGACGGCAAGGAGCTGCCGATGGATGAAGACGCTGCGCCCAGCGAGGCGCTGCTGCGCGAGTACGCGGAGCGCTGCGCCGCGTCGCTGAAGGGCCGTGCCGACCCGCGCTTCTATACCACCGCCGAAGCCATCGCCGATCTGGACGCGGTACGCCAGGCGCTGGGCGCCAACACGCTGAACCTGGTCGGTGGCTCGTACGGCACCCGCGTTGCCCAGCGCTACGCGGCCGCGTACCCGCAGCACACCCGCAGCATCGTGATCGATGGCGTGGTACCGAACGAGCTGGTGGTCGGCGGCGATTTCGCCACGACCTTCGACAACGCGATCACCCTGCAGTCCGAGCAGTGCCGCAAGGACGCTGTCTGCAGCAAGCGCTTTCCGGTCGACACCCGTGCGCAGTTGCGCAGCGTGGTGGAAACCCTGCGCCGCGCGCCGGTCACGGTCGACTACCGCGACCCCGGCACCAATGCACCGCGGCAGGATGTGCTGACCCCGGACAGCGTGGTCGGCCTGGCGTTCGCCTTCTCCTACGTACCGCAGTACTCCTCGCTGTTGCCGCTGGTGCTGGATGAAGCGGCACAGGGTCGTTATGCACCACTGGCGTCGCTGGCGCGCGGTGCGACCCGCAGCATGGATTTCCAGATCAACCGTGGCATGCAGTGGTCGGTGATCTGCAGCGAAGATGCTCCGCGCTACCAGGCGCCGGTCGAAAGCAGCGACAGCCTGGTCGGCCCGGAAGTGGCGCGCGCGTTCTTCGCCGCCTGTCCGGTGTGGCCGCACCAACCGGCTGCGGCGGCTGCGGCAGTGCCGCTGCACAGCGACCTGCCAGTGCTGCTGCTGTCCGGCGAACTGGACCCGGTGACGCCGCCGCGTTACGCCGAGCAGGTGCTCAAGGGCCTGCCGAAGGGACGCGCGCTGGTTGCCCGCGGCCAAGGCCACGGCACCCTCACCGCCGGCTGCATGCCACGCCTGCTCGGCCAGTTCATCGACACCACCGATGCCAAGGCGCTGGATGCCAGCTGCCTGGACACGCTGAGCTACGTGCCGGCGTTCACCTCGTTCAACGGATGGGCCCCATGATCGTCGCCGACAACCTGCACAAGGCCTTCAATACCCGCACCGGTCGCATCCAGGCGGTGGCCGATGTCGGCTTCCGCGCCGAGGATGGCCGCATCACCGGCCTGCTTGGACCGAACGGCGCTGGCAAGACCACCACCATGCGCATGCTGTACACGCTGATGACGCCCGATGAAGGCAGCATCACCGTCGATGGCATCGACGCAGCCCGCGATCCGGTGGAAGTGCGTCGCCACCTCGGCGTGCTGCCGGATGCACGTGGCGTCTACAAGCGGCTGACCGCACGCGAGAACATCGCCTACTTCGGCGAGCTGCATGGCCTGTCCGCGTCGCGCATCCGCGAACGTATCGAAGTGCTGTCGCATGCGCTGGACATGGCCGACATCCTCGATCGGCAGACCGATGGCTTCTCGCAGGGCCAGCGCACCAAGACCGCCATTGCCCGCGCGCTGGTGCACGACCCGCGCAACGTGATCCTTGATGAACCCACCAACGGCCTGGACGTGATGACCACCCGCGCGCTGCGCCGCTTCCTGCTGGGCCTGCGCGAGGAAGGGCGCTGCGTGATCCTGTCCAGCCACATCATGCAGGAGGTCGGTGCGCTGTGTGACCACATCGTGATCATCGCCAAGGGTACGGTGATGGCCGCCGGCAGTGCCGATGAACTGCGCGCGCAGTCCGGCGAGCCCAACCTGGAAGATGCGTTCGTGAAACTGATCGGCAGCGAAGAGGGCCTGCACGCATGAGCATGATGTCGACCCTGATGACGGTGATGCGCAAGGAACTGCGCGACCTCTCGCGTGACCGCCGCACACTGCTGCTGACCCTGCTGTTCGGCCCCGTGCTGTACCCGCTGCTGATCCTGGGCATGGGCAAGCTGGCGGAAAGCCGCGTGCGGATCCAGATCGAACAGCCGCTGCAGATTCCGASCATCGGTGCGGAGAATGCGCCGAACCTGGTGCGCTTCCTGGCGGCGCAGGGATTGAACGCCGCGCCGGCACCGAAGGATCTGGCCGAAGCGATCCGCTCGCAGGAGATCGACGTGGCCCTGCGCATCAGCCCTGAGTTCGGCAAGGACTGGGCCGATGGCAAGCCTGCGCTGGTGGAAGTGATCCGTGACAGCACCCGTCGTGCCGCCGAAGTGCCCAGTGCGCGGCTGCAGGCGGCCCTGGCAACCTACAACGGCCAGGTTGGTGCGCTGCGGCTGATGGCGCGTGGCGTCGACGCACAGGTTGCACGACCGCTGGATGTGGCCACCCAGGACATGGCCAGTGCCGAGGCCAAGCGCGGCATGATGCTGTCGATGCTGCTGCCGGTGCTGCTGACGCTGACCTCGTTCATCGGCGGCGCCTACCTGGTGATGGATGCCACCGCCGGTGAGCGCGAGCGGCAATCGCTGGAGCCGTTGCTGGCGACCCCGGGGTCGCGCAGCGCCATCGTCAGCGGCAAGATCGCCGCCGCCTGCGTGGTCGGCTTCGCCTCGTTGCTGCTGACCTTGATCGCATTCAAGGCCAGCGCGCAGATCGCGCCCGGCAACGTCGGCCGGCAGCTCAACATGAACATCGGCTCGATGCTGCAGATGCTGCTGGTGATGGTGCCGATGCTGCTGATCGGCACCTCGTTGCTGACCTTCCTCTCGGCCGCCGCCAAGAGCATGAAGGAAGCGCAGAGCCACATGACCTGGCTGGTGCTGCTGCCGATGCTGCCCGGCTACGCGTTGATGGCTTACCCGGTGAAGAGCGAGCTGTGGCAGTACGCGGTGCCGTTCCTGTCGCAGAACCAGATGCTGCTGAAGGTGATCCGCCACGAGGACATCAGCCCGACCATCTGGGCGGTCTACCTCGGTGCCAGCCTGGCGCTGGCCGCCGTGCTGTGGTTCGCCGCCGTGCGCCGCTACCACAACGAGCGGCTGGCGATTTCCGGCTGAGTGGAACCGGTAGCGCCGGGCGATGCCCGGCGGATGTGGCACGAGGCCCGGTCATGCCGGGCCTCGTGCATTTCAGCGCTGTGAAGCGTTTCCGTCTGCATACCGCGCCGGCGTCACTCCCATCTCGCGCTTGAATACCGCGATGAAGGCGCTGGGCGTGTCGTAGCCCAATGACAGCGCCACCGTGGTGACGGATTCACCGGCCAGCAATCGCGGCAGCGCCAGCAGCACGCGCAGGCGCTGCCGCCAGCGGGTCAGGGTCATGTTCGTTTCGGCCTGCCAGCGGCGGGCGAGGCTGCGACTGGACAGGCCGCTGGCGGCTGCCCAGTCTTCGACGGTACGGGTGTCATGTGGCGCTCGTGCCAGGGCGGCGGCGATGCGGCGCAGGCGGCGGTCACCGGGTTGCTGCAGCGCAAGTGGCAACGGCGTGCCTGCAGCGATCTCATCGGCGATCACCCCGGCCAAGCGCTGTTGCCCCGCATCCAACGCCTGCCCGGACCAGTGCAGCGCCCGCGGCACTGCCACCTGCAGCAGGTCGCTGGGCTGGAAGATGCGCGGTGCGGTGGGCAGGCCCGCGCAGGCCTCCTTGCTGAAGTACAGGCTCCAGCCATCGAAGCTGCCGATGCTGGAAAGCGCATGCGGGTGCTGCGGCGGAAGCCACGCCACGTGCCCGGCCGGAAGCAGCCAGTGAGTGTCGCCCACCTCGATCCGCAACAGGCCGGTGTGGGCGCCCAGCAGTTGCCCGCGCGCGTGCTGGTGGCGGGCGGTGCGCCGTGAACCCGGCATCGCCAGCTGCGTGCCGAGCAGGGCCGGCCCGCCGTTGGCCTCAGCCAACGCAGGGTCGATCATTGGTGTCTGGAATGTCTGTTCTGCCATATCCTTTGGCAGTTATACGGCAGAACGGTCGATGGCGAGCGTCGACACTGGGCGCCCACCTCCCAGGAGCACGCCATGCAACCGCAGGACATCCTTCCCGATCACCAGAACGACGTGCAGGTGAACGGTCTCACCGTCCGCAAGGGCAGTGTCGGTGCCTTCCTCGCCAGCGTCCGCGACTGGCAGGCCCCAGCCAGTGACGATGCCACCCGTGCCACCGCCGAAGCCGATCTGCGCAGCCTGCTGCCCGGGCTGCACGCGCTGGGCCTGTTCCAGGTGCTGAGCGCACGTGATCCAGCACTGCAACGGCTGATCGACAGCGCAGCCTGAAACGCACAAGGCCCGGACATGCCGGGCCTTGTGCGTCATTACAGGCAGAAGCGACTTAATCCCCTCCGTCCCTTTTCTGCGATCAGCCGCCCGGTGCGAACACCAGCGTGCGGCGGGTGGTGACAGGCGCCGTGACCGGCTCGAAGCGCCAGCGCTTGACCGCGTTGAGGGCTTCGCGATCGAAGACACGCGATGGCGTGGCGCGCAGTACGCGCGCATTGGTCACCGAGCCGTCGGTGCCGACGGTGATCTCCACCAGGACTTCGCCGGAGGTACCCGAACGCAGTGCTTCGGCCGGGTAACGCGGGGCTGGCGTGCTCACCGGGCGCAGGCTTGGTGCAGCGGCGGTCGCGGCCTGGCGGGCGGCATTGGCCTGCTGCGCAGCGGCCTGCTGCTGCTTCTGCTCGGCATCACGGCGCGCAGCAGCCTGGCGTTCGGCTTCCTGGCGCTCGCTGTCACGGCGGGCAACGTCCTGCTGTGCGGCAATCTGCTTGGCCGCCTCGGCTTCCTTGGCACGCTGTTCGGTCAGGCGCTGCTGCTCGGCCAGCTGCTTGGTGCGGTCTTCAGCGTCCTTCTTGACCTTCTCGGTCTCGTCTTCGGTGCGCTTGGCGGCAACCTGCACGCCCTTGGTCAGGCCTTCCTTCAGGCGCGGCAGAGCCGGGGCCGAGGCATCAACCTTTTCGATCAGGGCGACCAGCCGCTGCGCTTCAGTGAAATCCTCGCGGCCCAGATGCTGCTCGGCGGCGATCAGGGTGTACGGCAGAAGATCGGTCAGCGCGCTCTTCACCGAGGCATCGTCCGGCGTCTTGTCGCGCAGTGCCAGGTAGTACTCGATGGCGTTGTCGCCAGCCGGGGCGTACATGCGGTTCTCGCGCAGTGCCTGGCTGGCCGATTCGCGCAGCTGCTCGGTACCCATCGACTGCACCTTGGCGGCCACTGCCGGTGCGGCTGGTGCTGCAGCGGTGGGGGCAGCGGCGCCCGGCGCGGCCGGAGCCGGTGTTTCTTCCTTGCCCGAGCATGCAGCCAGGGCCAAAGCCAGAGCGACCGGCAACCACCGGCGCGCGGCAGCGATCATTGCGACGTGCGACATCCTGCTCCCCTCTAAGAAGACGACGTTACGACAAACGTAGGCAAGCCTGCCGGGACTGGAGGTCCGGGCGCGGTCGATGACGTTTCCCGACGCCATCGCCGACGACGGCGAGGGTGCAATCTAGCATCCCGGCCTCACCTGCGCACAAGGGCAGGTGTAGCGGGCCGGTGGCGGCACTGGTACCGCCACCGGGATTGGGGTCAATGTGCGGCGGACTTGCCGTGGCCTTCCGGCTTGTCATGGCTGCCGGACATCAGTTTGTCGGTCCATGCGATGCCGATCGCCGACAGGATGAACACGCAGTGGATGATCGTCTGCCAGAGGACGCCGTCAGCCGTCAGCATCGAGCAGCGGGCCACGCCGATATTGGCGGCAGCCACGCTCATCTGCTCCGGGGTGCACAGCGGGATACCGCCCAGCGCGCCGGTGGCAATGAACGTCTTCAACAGGTGGATCGAGGAGATGCCGATGATCGCCATCGCCAGCTTCACCTTCAGCACGCTGGCGTTGACGTGGCTCAGCCATTCCGGCTGGTCCGGGTGGCCCTCCAGGCGCAGGCGCGAGACGAAGGTTTCATAGCCGCCGACGATCACCATCACCAGCAGGTTGGAGATCATCACCACGTCGATCAGGCCCAGCACGATCAGCATGATCTGCTGCTCGCCCATCGACACCGAGTGCGAGATCAGGTGCCACAGTTCCTTGCCGAACAGGAACACGTAAACGCACTGGGCAACGATCAAACCCAGGTACAGCGGCAGCTGCAGCCAGCGGGTAGCGAAGATCAGGCTGGACAGCGGGGACAGTAGCGGACGGTTTGCACTCATGCGGAGGATGCTGCGTTTCGGGGGAGAGGCGAGGTTACCGGCCCGCCATGACGGTGCCAAGCCAACGCACGCACTAGACTTCAGGTTCCTTTCCGTACCCCAGAGCCGCCGCCATGATCGACCTGTATTACTGGCCTACCCCGAACGGCCACAAAGTGACCCTGCTGCTGGAAGAAGCCGGCCTGGAGTACCGCATCCACCCGGTCAACATCGGCTCGGGAGACCAGTTCAAGCCGGAATTCCTGGCCATTTCCCCCAACAACAAGATGCCGGCCATCGTCGACCACGCCCCGGCCGACGGCGGCGCCCCGCAGAGCGTGTTCGAGTCCGGCGCGATCCTGCTGTACCTGGCCGAGAAGACCGGCCGCTTCCTGCCGACCGACCCGCGTGGCCGCGTCACGACCCTGGAATGGCTGTTCTGGCAGATGGCCGGGCTGGGCCCGATGAGCGGGCAGATGGGCCATTTCAATGTGTACGCGCCGGAGAAGATCCCGTACGCGATCGAGCGCTACGACAATGAAGTGCGCCGCCTGCACGGGGTGATGGACAAGCGACTGGCCGAACACGCCTTCCTGGCCGGCGAGGACTACACCATCGCCGATATGGCCAGCTACCCGTGGGTTGGCGCCTACGACAAGCTGCCGGTGGATTTCGACGCCTTCCCCCACCTCAAGCGCTGGCACCAGGCCATTGCCGACCGTCCGGCCACCCAGCGCGCTTACGCGCTGCGCACGCAGGTGAACCCGGACGCCGGCAAGCCGCTCAGCGACGAAGAGCGCAAGCACCTGTTCGGCAAGCGCTGACCCGGCACGGTGGGTGCCGACCGTTGGTCGGCACTCATCATGGGAAGACCTCATGGGCAGAAGGTCATGCTGTCTTCCCGCACCGGCTTGGTTAGGATGGAGGCTGACCGTCCCGCGCCTGCCGCGGTGACGGACCTGCCGTTTGCCGGGATCCTCCATGCGCCATCTGTTCGCCTCGCTCGCCCTCATGCTCGCCACCAGTACCGTCGCCCACGCTGAAAAACTCACCCTGGAAGCCATCACCGGCCCGCTGCCGCTGTCCGGCCCGACCCTGATGAAGCCGAAGGTGGCGCCGGACGGCTCGCGCGTGACCTTCCTGCGCGGCAAGGACAGCGACCGCAACCAGCTGGACCTGTGGAGCTATGACATCGGCAGCGGCCAGACCCGCCTGCTGGTGGACTCGAAGGTGGTGCTGCCGGGTACCGAAACCCTCAGTGACGAAGAAAAGGCCCGCCGCGAGCGCCAGCGCATCGCCGCGATGACCGGCATCGTCGACTACCAGTGGTCGCCGGACGCACAGCGCCTGCTGTTCCCGCTGGGCGGCGAGCTGTACCTGTACGACCTCAAGCAGGAAGGCAAGGCGGCAGTGCGCCAGTTGACTCACGGCGAAGGCTTTGCGACCGACGCCAAGCTGTCGCCCAAGGGCGGCTTCGTCAGCTTCATCCGCGGCCGCAACCTGTGGGTGATCGAGCTGGCCAGCGGCAGGCAGATGCAGCTGACCGCTGATGGCAGCACGACCATCGGCAACGGTATCGCCGAATTCGTCGCCGACGAGGAGATGGACCGCCATACCGGTTACTGGTGGGCGCCGGACGACTCGGCCATCGCCTACGCGCGCATCGACGAAAGCCCGGTGCCGGTGCAGAAGCGCTACGAAGTCTATGCCGACCGCACCGATGTGGTCGAACAGCGTTACCCGGCCGCGGGCGATGCCAACGTGCAGGTGAAGCTGGGCGTGATCTCGCCGGCGGAACATGCGCAGACGCAGTGGATCGACCTCGGCAAGGAGCAGGACATCTACCTGGCCCGCGTCGACTGGCGCGATCCGCAGCACGTGAGTTTCCAGCGCCAGTCGCGCGACCAGAAGAAGCTCGACCTGGTGGAAGTCACCCTGGCCTCGAACCAGCAGCGTGTGCTGGCCCACGAAACCAGCCCGACCTGGGTGCCGCTGCACAACAGCCTGCGTTTCCTCGACGACGGCAGCGTGCTGTGGTCGTCCGAGCGCACCGGCTTTCAGCATCTGTATCGCATCGACAGCAAGGGCAAGGCCACCGCGCTGACCCACGGCAACTGGTCGGTCGATGAACTGCTGGCGGTCGATGAAAAGGCCGGCGTGGCGTACTTTCGCGCCGGCATCGAATCGGCGCGCGAAAGCCAGATCTACGCCGTGCCGCTGCAGGGCGGCCAGCCGCAGCGCCTGTCGAAGGCGCCGGGCATGCACAGCGCCAGCTTCGCGCGCAACGCCAGCGTATACGTGGACAGCTGGTCCAACAGCAGCACCCCGCCGCAGATTGAACTGTTCCGCGCCAATGGCGAGAAGATCGCCACCCTGGTCGAGAACGATCTGGCCGACCCCAAGCATCCGTATGCGCGCTACCGCGAGGCGCAGCGTCCGGTCGAATTCGGCACGCTGACTGCCGCCGACGGCAAGACGCCGCTGAACTACAGCGTGATCAAGCCGGCCGGCTTCGATCCGGCCAAGCGCTACCCAGTGGCGGTGTACGTGTATGGCGGCCCGGCCAGCCAGACCGTCACCGACAGCTGGCCTGGGCGTGGCGACCATCTGTTCAACCAGTACCTGGCCCAGCAGGGCTATGTGGTGTTTTCGCTGGACAACCGCGGTACCCCGCGCCGCGGCCGTGACTTCGGCGGCGCGCTGTATGGCAAGCAGGGCACGGTGGAAGTGGCCGACCAGCTGCGCGGCGTGGCGTGGCTGAAGCAGCAGCCGTGGGTGGACCCGGCGCGTATCGGCGTGCAGGGCTGGTCCAACGGCGGCTACATGACCCTGATGCTGCTGGCCAAGGCGTCGGACAGCTACGCCTGTGGCGTGGCCGGCGCACCGGTCACCGATTGGGGCCTGTACGACAGCCACTACACCGAGCGCTACATGGACCTGCCGTCGCGCAACGACGCCGGTTACCGCGAAGCACGCGTGCTGACCCACATCGAGGGCCTGCGCTCGCCGCTGCTGCTGATCCACGGCATGGCCGACGACAACGTGCTGTTCACCAATTCGACCAGCCTGATGAGCGCGCTGCAGAAGCGCGGCCAGCCGTTTGAACTGATGACCTACCCCGGTGCCAAGCACGGCCTCTCCGGTGCCGACGCACTGCATCGCTACCGCGTTGCCGAAGCTTTCCTGGGGCGTTGCCTGAAACCTTGATCATCGTCCGGGAAGGAGCCCGCCCATGACCCTGCCGCCGCCGATTCCTGCTCCCTCCACCCTGGCTTCCGGCTGGTGGTGCCGGCATTGGCGCTGGGCGATGCCGTTGGCGGTGCTGCTGTTCCTGGCCGCACTGGGCGGCGCCATCGCCTGGAGCGTGCTGCGCTGGACCGAGGCCGCGCACGACAGTGCGCCGATGCGCGAGGCCATGCGCCGCGCCGGCTGCAGCGTCGAACTGGTGCAGGTATTCGGGGAACCGCTGCAGGCCGGCACGCTGCCGCTGGGCAGCATGCAGACCGCCATCAACGGCGAGCGCGACGTTGGCCTGACCGTGGCGCTGGAAGGGCCGCATGCGCACGGCCGCCTGTTCGTGAAGGGCACCCGCAGCGACGACGTGTGGGATTACCCGGTGATGTACGTGCTGGCCGAAGACAAGCAGACCTTCGACCTGAGCGCGCTGGATGATGCCGAGGCGGCGGGCGAATGCGAACTGCAGAAATGCCGTGACCGCGGTGAATGCCCGCTTACGCTCGCGCTGTGACTGTACGACGGCCGCGGACTCAGAGACTGTCGCGATCCGCCACAGTTGAATTTACTCTTCCCGATCAAGCCTCGGCTCGGCTCAGTACGTCTCATGGGAGACCGCTCAATTCCGACACCGCACGACGCTGGTGAGCCGGTTCTCTATTGGCGCAGCCTTCAATCTTCACTGCTTCGATAGCGTGGATTGATAGTGCGAACGACGTCCCGGAATGCTGGCGCAGGCTCACTCCAATGATTGATCCGTTGCAGCGTAGATCTGGCTGCAACGCTTCACTTCATCCTGGAAGGAGCGTGCAATGCGAACGTATGCAATCAGGAGCGTGGTAGGGCTGACAGTCTTTGCGCTGCTTTTGGTCACACCCGGCATGGCTGCTGAACCATTCGTGGAGGTGCTCTCGGACGCGCCATTGGCTGTGGCAGAGCAGCAACTGCGCAGAGCAGGAGATGATGTGGACTGGGTGCGCCGGGTTCGCGTGAATGAGGCCGCCTTGGCTGCTGATGAGATCACCGTGGATCTCCACGACAGGGTTCTTCACCTTGTCCGCGATCCTTCCGAACCCCTGTTCGACAGCGTCCAGAGTGTGATCTACCGGCCTGCGGGTGACGAAGGTGCCCAACGAGAGGTACGCTCGATCTCAGGCCTGCAGTGGGTGGGCAGGGTGAAGTCCGTAGCGCCGGATGTTGAAAGGAAGCTTGGGCAGCCCACGTACGTGAGAATCTGGTCGGACGCTTCAGGAACACATGCGAGATTCAGCCATGGGTTCTGGCATTACACGCTGGACGGTGATCGACTGGTAAAGCGCGATGTGCGCCGCGCTCTACGGGACGAGCGTGACGATGTGAGGGACCGGCGGCCAGATCGGCCTGCTCCAGACCTTCCTCCAGGAATCGCCGGCGGAGGGAGCGGCGAAGGGCGCGATGTGATTCGGGTTGCGTACGGCTTTGCGGCAGGCGCGCTGGTGGACGGGCTTGATCCGGCAATCGAGCAGGTCAGGGCTGCGGTGATCGAGGCCAATGCAGGATTTGCAGCGAGCGGTATTGAACTGGAGTTGCAGACGGCGGCCAACGCGCTTCCGGGATACCGCGAAACCACGCTTGATCAGACTCTCGATGACATCGCAAAGGGTAGGCACGGACCACTCTGGCTACTGCACGTGGCGCGGGAGGGTGAGCGAGCCGACGTGATGGTGATGATCATCGATACACATTCGGGCGCTCCCGCATGCGGATTGGCCCAGCAGGTATTGGCGACCCGCGAAACAGCCTTTCTCGCTGTTGAGCGCAGATGCCTGGACCAGCACACCCTTGCGCATGAGATCGGCCATTTGCTGGGAGCAGATCATGATCCCGAGAACGCGGCACTTGATCCGCCCAGATTCGCATACGGGCACGGCCATCGTTTCAACGAGCAGGCGTTGCCTGGCTGGCGTACCGTCATGGCCTTGGAGTGCACTGACCGGGCCTGCCCGCGGGTGAATCTATGGTCATCCCCGGTGATCCAACATGAGGGCCTGCCAACCGGATCGGCTGATCTTCATGACAACGCAAGAGTCCTGCGCGAGACGAAAGGCGTCGTTGCCGACTTCTACCCGGATCCGCTATCGCAGAACCCCGATGCCTCATACCGCGCCCCGTGACCTCCGGCCGATTGTCGCCACCGCCATGAGCGCGTAGGGTGCGGGCAACCCTGTCCTGGAGTTCTCCATGAAGCCGATCGCGCTTGCCATCGCCCTGGCCCTGACCGCCGCCCCGCTGCTGTCGGTCCCACCGGCCCTGGCCGCACCGGCCGCCAAGGCCTCCACGCCGGCCAGCCCGGCCTGGGTCGCGCGCAGCAATGCACTGGCGCAGATCCTGCTTGATGCGCAGGGGCCATTCCAGCCCGAGGAGACCGGCTTCTTCGGCGTGCCCGGCTACGACGACAAGGTCGCCGACCTCGGCCCGGACAACGACCAGCGCTACCGCGCCGCGATGGCCAAGGCCCGCGACGAACTGAAGGCCAAGCTGGCCAGCGAGAAGGATCCCAACGTCCGCCAGGACCTGGAGATCATGATCGCCGCCGCCAACCAGAGCATCGAGGGCAGCGAGCTCAACCAGAAGTACCTGCTGCCGTGGCGTGATGCGCCGCAGAGCGTGTTCAGCGGCCTCAACCTGCTGCTGTCCGACCAGGTGCCGGCCGAGCGCCGGGCCAAGGCGGTGGATCGCCTCAAGGCGTATGCGGGCCTGCAGCCGGGCGGCACCGCGTTCACCACACTGGCCCGCCAGCGTTACGAAGAGCGGTTGAAGGACAGCACGCTGCTGCAGCCGACGAAGATCGAAGTGCAGCAGTCGCTGGACAACGTCGAGACCTACATCACCGGTATCGAGTCGTTGCTGAAGAAGTACCAGGTCGCTGGTGCCGACGAGGCGATGAAGGCGCTTGCCGCACAGATGAAGGACTACGCCGCATGGACCCGCAAGGAGGTGCTGCCGAAGGCACGTGCCGATGCGCGCCTGCCGGCTCCGCTGTACGCCTACCAGCTCAAGCAGGTCGGCATTGATATCGACCCGAAGCTGCTGATGCAGCGCGCGCAGCTGGAGTTCATGGAAACCCGCTCGGCGATGCGCCAGCTGGCGCCGCTGGTGGTGAAAGAGAAGGGTTTGAAGGTCAGTGATCCGAGCGACCCGGTGGCGGTGATCCGCGCGCTGAAGGGCGAGAAGATTGCCGATGACCAGCTTGAAGGCCACTACCGCAAGGTGATCGATGCCATCGATCCGTTGATCCGCGAACACCGCATCGTCGACGTGCCGCAGCGCGCGATGCAGATGCGCCTGGGCTCGGCCGCCGAAAGCGCTGCCAGCCCGGCACCGCACTTCCTGCCTGCGCCGCTGGTCAACAACACCGGGCAGCAGGGCACATTCGTGCTGCCGCTGGGCAACCCGGCTGCCGGTGCGGGTGCGCAGTACGACGACTTCAACTTCGGTTCGGCGGCCTGGACGCTGAGCGCGCATGAAGGCCGCCCGGGCCACGAGCTGCAGTTCACCGCGATGGTCGAGCGTGGCGTGTCGCTGGCGCGCACCATGTTCGCGTTCAATTCGGTGAACGTGGAAGGCTGGGCGCTGTATGCCGAGGCGGAGATGGTGCCGTACGAGCCGCTGGACGGGCAGATGATCGCGCTGCAGTTCCGCCTGTTGCGTGCCGCCCGCGCGATGCTGGACCCGATGCTCAACCTCGGCCTGACCGACCGTGCCAACGGCGAGCGCGTGCTGATCGAGCAGGTGGGTCTGTCCAAGGCGATGGCCACCCAGGAGCTGGACCGTTACATGGTGCGCATGCCGGGCCAGGCGGGCAGCTACTTCTACGGCTACACCCGCATCCTCGAACTGCGCATGCAGACCGAGCTGGCACTGGGCGCGAAGTTCGACCGTCTGGCCTTCAACAACTTCCTGCTCGACCAGGGCCTGTTGCCGCCGGACCAGCTGGCCGAAGCGGTGCAGCAGCAGTTCGTCCCGAAATACAGGAAGAACTGACCGGTAGTGCCGGCCGCTGGCCGGCATTGCCTTTGCCCTGCGGTTGCCGGCCAGCGGCCGGCACTACCGCCGCTCAGCGCTGCGGGGTGATCGTCTGCGTCGGCAGGCGTGCCGGCGGCGCCGGATTCGGTACCCAGATCGCCACGCCGGCGGCGCGCTTCTGCGTCGTTGGTATGCCGATGCCCACGCCGCCGCCCACGTGCGAACCGTAACTGCCGGCACCCACCGACATGCCGACCGGTGAGCCGCTGCTGCCCACGCCCATCAGGATCACGCCGTTGGCACCCAGTGCAGCCGCTTCGCGCTTCAGGCGAGCCACGGCGGCATCGGTCTGGCCCTGCGTGCCGAAGCCCACCGCCGAAGACGATTCCAGCTGGGCGATTTCCTGCGAACCGGCGGGCGGCGTCGAATAGATCTGCACCTGGGACGGATCGATCGGCGCGCGGGCGCGGCCCAGCATGACCTTGGAGGTACTGGCGCAACCGGCAACGGTCAGCAGCACGGCCGCCAAGGCGACCCAACGGATGTTCATGGCGTATACCCCTGTAGGACTGGTTCGGATCATCAGCCGGGCACTCTGAATCGGCGCCAACATCGGGGCTCGACCCATGGCCGCACGCTAGCACGGGGCCGGTGAGGCTGACGGCAACGGCGGTAGGCGGCGCTGCCGGGAACGGCTATGGTTGGCGCATGAACAACCACCGGAGGGCGCTATGGGTGTGATCAGTCTGTTGTGGGGCGTGCTGGCGCTGCTGTGGATGATCCTGGCGTTGATACCGCTGCTGGGCTGGGGCAACTGGTTCCTGATCCCGTTCGCCGCGGTCGGCGCGATCATCGCCGCGCTCGGCATCCTGTTCACCCACCCCAGCAAGCGCGGCCGGGCGTGGACCGGGCTGATCCTGAACGGCATCGTGGTGGTGGTCGGCATCCTGCGCCTGGGGCTGGGCGGCGGCGTGATCTGAGCCGGTCGGGCCGGTGCGACCGGGCGTCGCAGGGACACGGCCGCCGGCCGGGCAGGGAGTAGAATGGGCGGCTGCGCGAGCCCCCCGCGTGCCTGTCGAACCGCGCCCTGCGCGGCTGCTCCCATGATCATTCGTTCCCGTCCCCACGGCTGGCAACTGCTGTACATCCTGCGTGGCTCCATCGTTCCGGCGATCGCGCCGAAGGTGCTGGCCATCCTCATCCTGTCCATCGCGGTCGCCGCGGTGGTGGAACTGGCGCCGCCGATCGGCATCGAGCGTGTCTCGGTCACCCCGTTCACCCTGCTCGGCCTGGTCCTGTCGATTTTCCTCAGCTTCCGCAACAGCGCCTGCTACGACCGCTGGTGGGAGGGCCGCAAGCTGTGGGGCCAGCTGGTGTTCGAATCGCGCTCGCTGGCGCGGCAGGTACAGGTGCTGCTGGCCGACGACGCACCGCGCCGCCAGCGCCTCGGCTACCTGACCACCGCCTTCGCCTATGCACTGGCCGCGCGCCTGCGCGCCCGCGACGTCGCGCTGGCGGCGGTGCCATGGCTGGACGAGGAACAGCGCGGGCAGCTCGCCCAGCGCGAGAACGTGCCCGATGCGTTGCTGGCGATGATCGCCGCCGAACTGGCCCAGGCCCGTCGCGCCGGCACGCTCGATTCCATTCTTTACGTCCAGCTGGAAGAGCGCCTGCACGCGATGTCCTCGATCCAGGCTGGCTGCGAACGCATCCTGACTACCCCGCTGCCGTTCGCCTACACCCTGCTGCTGCACCGCTGCGCGTGGATGTTCTGCGTGCTGCTGCCGTTCGGCCTGGCCAGCTCGCTGGGCTGGGCCACACCGGTGCTGTCGGCGGTGCTGGCCTACGCCTTCTTCGGCCTGGACCAGCTGGGTGAAGAAATGGAAGACCCGTTCGGCCTGGAGCCGAACGACCTGCCGCTGGACGCGCTGGTGCGCACCATCGAGATCGACCAGCTCGACGCCCTCGGCGAACGCCCGTTGCCCGCACCCCTGCTGCCGCAGGGCTACCTGTTGCAATAGCCACTCCCCGGAGCCTGCCATGCCTCATCCCCATTACCGCCCGCGGCGCATGCGCCATGACGAATTCTCGCGCCGCCTGATGCGCGAGAACACGCTGACCACCGACGACCTGATCTATCCGGTGTTCGTGCACGAACCGGCCGGTCGCGTTGCGGTGCCGTCGATGCCTGGCGTGGAGCGGCTGTCGATCGAAGAGCTGCTGAAGGTGGCCGAGGAAGCGCTGGAACTGGGCATCCCGGTGATCGACCTGTTCCCGGTGCTGGATGCCTCGCAGAAGTCGCTGGACGCCTCGGCGGCGTGGGCCGAGGACGGCCTGGCGCAGCGTGCGATCCGCGCGCTGAAGTCGCGCTTCCCGGAGCTGGGGGTGATGACCGACGTGGCCCTGGATCCGTACACCACGCACGGCCAGGACGGCATCATCGATGACAAGGGCTACGTGCTTAACGACATCACCGTCGAAGCGCTGGTCAAGCAGTCGCTGTCGCATGCCGAGGCAGGCGCGGACATCATTTCGCCGTCGGACATGATGGATGGCCGCATCGGTGCGATCCGTCGTGCGCTGGACGCCGACCACCACCTCAACGTGCGCATCATGGCCTACTCGGCCAAGTACGCGTCGGCGTTCTACGGTCCGTTCCGCGATGCGGTGGGCAGCGCGGCCAGCCTCGGCAAGGCCGACAAGAAGACCTACCAGATGGACCCGGCCAACGGTGACGAGGCGATGCGCGAGATCGCGCTGGACCTGGAGGAGGGCGCGGACATGGTGATGGTCAAGCCGGGCATGCCGTACCTGGACCTGGTGCGGCGGGTGAAGGAAACCTTCGGGGTTCCGACCTTCGCTTACCAGGTCAGTGGCGAGTACGCGATGATGAAGGCGGCGTTCGCCAACGGCTGGCTGGACGAGCGCGCCTGCGTGCTGGAATCGCTGCTGGGCTTCAAGCGTGCCGGCGCCGATGGCGTGCTGACCTATTTCGCGCCGCAGGTGGCGCGTTGGCTGCGCGAGCGCTGACAATAGCGCCCACGACGGACGGAGGAACACGCGATGGGACCTGAAATGGGTTGGATGCAATGGTTGATCTGGGGCACCGGTACGCTGGTGTTCGGGGCCATCATCGTCGGCGTGTTCGTTGCTGCCTGGCGCGCCGCGCGGCGCCCGCCCGAGCAGCTCTCCGCTGCCGCCCGGGTCGCCCGCGAGCAGGCCGTGCCGGAAAGCGTGCAGGCCGAACTGGCTGCACTGAACCGGCGCAAGGACAACGGCCAGCTCAGCGAAGCGGAGTACGAGCAGCAGCGCGCGAAGGTGCTGTCGCGCTGAGCGCCGTGGCCCGGGACCCGGGCCATCCACGCATGGCGTGGATCTACTGGTAGCCGCCAACCCTGGTTGGCGGTTTTGTTTCTGTGCCGATCAAGGTCGGCACCTACCGGAGGGGGGCGGTCGGCATCCACCAAACGCTCATCCACGCATGGCGTGGATCTACCGCACGCACCCAGGCACTGCCGCCACCTTCGGCACGGCCAGCCGGTATACATCCACGCCACCGGCGCGGGGCGACTTCGCCGCGTTGCTGGCCACCATCATTTCGCCCGGCTTGGCGTTGTCGACCACCGGCGCGCCGGTCCAGCCGCTGGCCTGGTTGAACGACAGTCCGATCGGCTGCAGCGCAGCGCCCGTCCATGCGCAACCGCTGGTCCAGACCTGCGCGGTGTCACCGCTGCCACGGCTGAAGGCCACCGCGCCAGCGCTGCCCAGCCAGTCGCCATCGGTTTCATCGGCGGGGCTGTTCAATGCCTGCAATGCCGTCGCCGGGCCTCGCACGCCCTGCGCGTCCAGCGTGGCCACGAACAGGTCCCAGCCGGCACCACGGCCCTGCTGGCGGGCAAACAGCAGCTGTCGCCCGTCCGCGCTCAATGCCGGCCCGCGCTCTTCATGGCGGCCACCATCGCCTGCCAGCGCTTGCGGCGCCCCCACGCTGCCATTGGCGGCGATCGCTGCCCGGTACAGCCCCGACCGGCCCTCGCGGCCTGCTGCGAACAGCAGCCAGTGGCCGTCGCGGCTGAAATACGGATCGCGCACCTCGCCGGACACCGCCAGCGGCAACGCCTGCGCCTGCTGCCAGCGGCCGTCGACCACGCGCGCCTGCCACAGCCCCCAGCCGGCCTCGCCACGGCGGGCGAAGACGATGCGCTGGCCATCGGCGCTGATCGTGGCCCGGCCTTCATCGGCACGGCTGGAGACCACGCCCATGCCTTCGATGCCGTACTCGTTCAACGCCATCGCCACCGGGGCAGAGAGTAGACTGGCGGCGAGCACCAGCAGGGTCGGGGCGATACGCATCATCCAGGTCCATGCACGAAAGAGCACCAGTCTAGCCAGCTTGAGGATTCCATGACCGATCGTTACGCCGTCTTCGGACACCCCGTCGCCCACTCGAAGTCGCCGCAGATCCATGCTGCGTTCGGTCGCCAGGAAGGCATCTCCCTCGACTACCGCAGCATCGATCTCGCCCCGGATGCATTCCTGGCCGGGCTGGAGGCGTTCGCCTCCGAAGGCGGTGTCGGTGCCAACGTCACCTCACCGCACAAGGAAGCGGCGTTCTCGGTGTGCACTACGCTGACCGCACGCGCGCGCCGCGCCGGCTCGGTCAATACCCTGCTGCGCAAGGGCGACCGCTGGCACGGTGACACCACCGATGGCATCGGCCTGGTGCGCGACCTCACCGACCGCCACAGCCTGGACCTGCGCGGCCGCCGCGTGCTGCTGCTGGGCGCCGGTGGTTCGGCGCGCAGCGTCGCTCCGGCGCTGCTGGATGCCGGCATCACCGAACTGGTGGTGGTCAACCGCACGCCGGAACGTGCCGATGAACTGATCGATGCCATGGGCGAGCCGGGCCGCGCGCTCAGCCGCTACTGGGATGATCTGCGCGACCTCGGTGATTTCGAGCTGATCCTCAACGCCACCTCGGCCGGCCGTGATCGCGACGCCGAGTTCAAGCTGCCGCTGTCGCTGGTCAATTCGATGACCACGGCCGTCGACCTGAACTACGGCGAGGCCGCCATCGCCTTCCTGGCCTGGGCGCGCGCCGCGCAGTGCCGCAACACGGTCGATGGCCTGGGCATGCTGGTGGAGCAGGCGGCGGAGAGCTTCCTGCAGTGGCATGCCGTACGCCCGCAGACCGACGAGGTCTACCAGCAGCTGCGCGCCGGTGCCGGCGCCTTCGCCGGGCAGGACTGATCGATGGATACCCAGGCTCTGATGGTCTCCCTGCTGACCATGGTCGGCGTGCGCCTGCCGGTGCTGATTGCCCTGTGCGTCGGCCTGGTCTGGGTGATGGGCGCGCCGCGCGATCCGGCACGCACCGGCGCGCTGACCGGCCTGCTGCTGTTGCTGGCGTCCAGCATGGGCAGCCTGCTGGCCAACCTGGTGCCGATGTGGATGGTCAGCAAGGGTGACTTCAGTGCGATCTCGCAGCTGAGTACCGTGCTGGGTGTGGTCCACTTCGGCCTGGCGATGCTCGATGCCGTTGGCACGGTACTGCTGGTCTGGGCATTGGTACGGCTGCTGCGGCTGCGCGCTGCGGCGCCCTGACCCCGATGGCGGCCTTGGCCGCGTCGGTGGTGTTGCGGGGCGCGCATCCAGCCATCGCGCGACGCGGCTGACCCTGTTCAGCGCCCACGCCTCGGAGGCCGTGGCCGGCCATGCGACAATGGCCGGCCTGACCCCGCTACGGTAGTTCTGGCGTGACCGAAACCGTCGCCGCTCCACGCAAGCTCGATGACACCTTGAAGGACGCGATCCGCAAGGCGTACACGACGCTGCAGGCCAATACCCCCGGCTTCTCCACCCGCCGCTCGCAGAGCCAGATGATCGGCGTGGTGTCGCGTGCGCTGTCCACCAGCGGTGGCGTGGGCGTGGTCGAGGCGCCGACCGGCGTTGGCAAGAGCCTGGGCTACCTGACCGCCGGGGTGCCGATTGCCCTGGCCAGCAAGAAGAAGCTGGTGATCAGCACCGGTACCGTGGCGCTGCAGTCGCAGCTGGTCGAGCGCGATATTCCGAACTTCCTCAAGGCCACCGGCCTGGAGGCGACCGTTGCCCTGGCCAAGGGCCGCACCCGCTACCTGTGCACGCGCAACGCCGCCGAGGCGCACGGCGAGGGCGCGCAGAACGGCATGTTCGAGGACGAGCAGCCGCTGTTCGACCGCCCGCTGGCGCCGATCGAGATGGACATCGCCAAGCGCCTCACCGTGGCCTTCACCAGCGGCAGCTGGGACGGCGACATCGACAACGCACCGGAAACCATCAGTCCTGGCCTGCGTAGCCGTATCACCACCCCGGCCTCAGGCTGCGCGGGGCGACGCTGCGCGTACTCGGCGCAATGCGCGGTGCTGCGCTCGCGCAACACCGTGCGCGATGCGCAGATCGTGGTCACCAACCACGCGCTGCTGCTGTCGGCGCTGTCCATTGGTGACAGCGACAACGGCCAGCCGATGATCGCCGCGCCGTCGGACATGCTGCTGGTACTCGACGAAGGCCACCACGTGGGCAACGTGGCCATCGACCAAGGCGCGGCCAGCCTGGCATTGGATGAAATGGCCAAGCGCACCGGCCGCCTGCAGATCCTGATCGCCGGTGCCTACCGCGCGGTCGACAAGGACCGCCTCGGCAACCTGCTGCCGAACGAAGCCATCGACGCGGCCAGCAACGTGGCCAAGGGCCTGCGTGCGTTCCGCGACCACGTCGAGGCGGTATGGATGCCGGCGCCGGCCGACGAGGAGCCGATGTGGCGCGCGGCCAACGGACGCCTGCCCGAGACCTGGCGCGAGCCGATCGAGGCGCTGGCCGACGATACCCGCAGCCTCTACAACTGGGCGCACGCGGCCACCGCGCAGGTCGCCAAGGGCAAGCCGGACGATCCGGCGCGCGAGCGCCTGCAGCGCAACCTGGGCATGGCGCTGGAGATGATCGAGCAGCAGTACAACCTGTGGCAGGTCTGGCGCCGCGAAGACAAGGAAGGCGCGCCACCGATGGCACGCTGGGTGACCGCCACCCGCGATGGCGACCTGGTGCTGCATGGCTCGCCGGTGTCGGCCGCGCACGTGCTGCGCAAGCTGTTGTGGGATGAAGTGGATTCGGTGGTGATGACCTCGGCGACGCTGACCGGTGGCGGCGACTTCCAGGCGCTGGCGATCGACAACGGCATCCCCGAAACCGCTGAGATGGTCTCGCTGTCCTCGCCGTTCGACCTGCCCAACCAGGCCGAGCTGATCGTGCCGCCGTTCCCGGTCACGCCCGATGACCGCGAAGGCCATCCGCGCGAAGTGGCGCGCTACATCGGCAAGGAACTGGACTGGACGAAGGGCTCGATGGTGCTGTTCACCTCGCGCTGGAAGATGGAGAAGGTGGCGGGCCTGATGCCGGCCGCCAAGCGCAAGCAGGTGCTGGTGCAGGGCGAGATGTCGAAGACGCGCATGATCGACGAACACCTGCGCCGTGTCGCCGCCGGCGAAGGTTCGGTGCTGTTCGGGCTGAACTCGTTCGGCGAAGGCCTGGATCTTCCCGGTGAGGCCTGCACCACGGTGGTGATCACCCAGGTGCCGTTCGCGGTGCCGACCGATCCGCAGACCGCCACCCTGAGCGAATGGGTGGAAGCGCGTGGGCTCAATGCGTTCAACCTGATCGCGATCCCGCATGCGCTGCGCACGCTGACCCAGTTCGCCGGCCGCCTGATCCGCACCTCCACCGACACCGGGCGGGTGATCATCCTCGACTCGCGCCTGCTGACCCGCCGTTACGGCAAGCGCATCATCGACGCGCTGCCGCCGTTCAAGCGCACCATCGGCTGAGCAGCGGGGTCAGATCCCTTCCGCAGGAAGGGCTCTGACCCGGCCGTGCGAGCAGGGTCGTTTCGCCCTTCAGTCCTGCGACTGCGGGCACGACTCGGATGCCAGTGCGTAGGGCTGGTACATGCAGCGGATCAGGTCATCCACGGTCTGCAGCCGCGGCGGCCATGCGACGCGCTGCGGGCCTTGCCTGGTCTGCATTCCGGCCATGCCGTCGCTGAGCGTGGCGCCCGGCGGCAGCGGCAGCGCCGCCAACCGCGCGCGGGCACGTCGCAGTGCCGGCAGGTCGTCGTCGAGAAAGGCGATGGTCGCATCCACATAAAGGTTCCATCCTTCCGGATCGGCGCCCGCCGGCTTGTACGTCAAGCGCATCAGCGCGCTGGCCGGATCGCGTTGCCCCGCGTAGGCGCGCAGTTGCGCCTCGTGCCAGGCCAACGCTGGGTGGCCGCTTGCCTTGGCCTGGCGCCGGTATGCGGCGAACAGGTCAGCCAGTTCCAACTGGCAGCCGGCGCGCCGGACCAGCGCGTCCCAACCCTCGCCGGGGCCGTGGTCGAATGCTGCCGGAGACATCGCCAGCAGTTGGGCACGATTGTCGAAGCGGCATTCGTCGGCGAACGCCGGCGTGGACGCAGTGGCCAGTGCCAGCGATATCAGGCTGAGGAAATGGCGCATCAGGACGTCCATGTGTGGGGGTCGCACATGATGCACCCCCGGGGTGGACGGCACGACAGGCAACGTGCGCTGCAGCTGCCGGCCAGCGGCCGGCACTACCCGTCTTCAGTCGCCAAGCAGGGCGGTGTTGCGTACGGCGCCCTTGTCGGCGCTGGTGGCCAGCAGGGCATAGGCCTTCAGCGCGCTGGTGACCTTGCGTGGGCGCGGTGCGCGCGGCTTCCAGCCCCGTGCATCGGCGTCGGCGCGGCGCTGGGCCAGCGTCGCCTCCTCCACCAGCAGGTCGATGCGGCGGGCCGGGATGTCGATGCGGATGCGGTCGCCATCCTCCACCAGTCCGATCACACCGCCGCTGGCCGCTTCCGGCGAAACGTGGCCGATCGACAGGCCCGAGGTGCCACCGGAGAATCGGCCGTCGGTCAGCAGTGCGCACTGCTTGCCCAGGCCTTTCGACTTCAGGTAGCTGGTCGGGTACAGCATCTCCTGCATGCCCGGGCCGCCCTTCGGGCCTTCGTAGCGGATCACCACCACGTCGCCTGGCTTCACTTCATCGGCAAGAATGCCGGCCACGGCGGCGTCCTGGCTTTCGAACACGCGCGCATTGCCTTCGAACACGTGGATCGATTCGTCCACGCCCGCTGTCTTCACCACGCAGCCGTCGATGGCCAGGTTGCCGCGTAGCACGGCCAGCCCGCCTTCCTGCGAATAGGCATGTTCCAGCGCACGGATGCAGCCTTCGGCGCGATCCTGGTCCAGCGACGGCCAGCGCGTGGCCTGGCTGAAGGCTTCCTGGGTGGGAATGCCGGCGGGACCCGCCTTGAAGAAGGTGTGCAGGGTGTCGTTGTCGCTGCGCATCACGTCCCAGCGATCCAGTGCTTCACCGAGCGTGGCGCTGTGCACGGTCGGCACCGAGGTATCCAGCAGGCCGGCGCGATCCAGTTCACCGAGGATGCCGAACACGCCACCGGCGCGGTGCACATCTTCGACGTGGTACTTGGGCGAGTTCGGCGCCACCTTGCACAGCTGTGGCACGCGCCGCGACAGTGCGTCGATGTGGGACAGGTCGAAGTCGACCTCTGCTTCCTGCGCAGCGGCCAGCAGGTGCAGGATGGTATTGGTCGAGCCGCCCATGGCGATGTCCAGGGTCATGGCGTTGGCGAACGCGGCCTGGGTGGCGATGCCGCGCGGCAGCGCACGCGGGTCTTCGCCGCCATACCAGCGGTGGCAGAGTTCGACGATCAGGCGGCCGGCGCGACGGAACAGCGCTTCACGGTCGGCATGCGTGGCCAGGGTGGTGCCGTTGCCCGGCAGCGACAGGCCCAGTGCTTCGGTCAGGCAGTTCATCGAGTTGGCGGTGAACATGCCCGAGCACGAGCCACAGGTGGGGCAGGCGCTGCGCTCGTACTCGGCTACTTTCTCGTCGCTGGCGCTTTCATCGGCGGCGATCACCATCGCATCAACCAGATCCAGCTTGTGCTCGGACAGCTTGGTCTTGCCGGCTTCCATCGGTCCGCCGGAGACGAACACCACCGGGATGTCCAGGCGCAGCGCCGCCATCAGCATGCCGGGGGTGATCTTGTCGCAGTTGCTGATGCACACCAGCGCATCGGCGCAGTGGGCGTTGACCATGTATTCGACGGCGTCGGCGATGATCTCGCGGCTGGGCAGCGAGTACAGCATGCCGTCGTGGCCCATGGCGATGCCGTCGTCCACGGCGATGGTGTTGAATTCCTTGGCGACGCCGCCGACCTGTTCGATTTCGCGCGCGACCAGCTGGCCAAGGTCCTTCAGGTGCACGTGGCCGGGCACGAACTGGGTGAAGGAGTTGGCGATGGCGATGATCGGCTTGTGGAAGTCGCCATCCTTCATGCCGGTGGCACGCCACAAGGCGCGGGCACCGGCCATGTTGCGGCCGGCGGTGGAGGTGCGGGAGCGGTATTCGGGCATGGCTGGCGGAACGGGCGGGCCGTACGACGTGGGGGTCGGTTGATCATGGCGGAGTTTTTCGGTTGCTGCTGCAACCACCAGAGGTGGTCCGGCAGGGCTGCGCCCTGCACCTGCCGAATCAACGGCAACGGCAACGGCAACGGCAACGTCAAAAACTGGCTATCCCTGGGATGGCGGGGTGGGTCCGGTGGCGGGGGACGCCGTAAATACGTCCATGTAGGCTCGGTCGCGCCATCCATGGCGCTCACGCCCCCGCAACCGGACCCACCCCGCCTCCGACAGTTGGTCGTGGGCCAGTAGATCCACGCCATGCATGGATGGATCGAGGGAGAGGACGACGAAAATGAAATTCCGTTCATCTTTCCTACTTTGCCGATTCCGGTTGTTGGCCCGGATTTGGCATGATGGGGCATTGTTCCGACTTGAAGGCATGAGGCCATGAAACGTTCCCGCACCACCGCGCTGCTGCTGATGAGCGCTGCGCCGCTGCTGTTCACTGCCTGCCAGAAGGAAGAGCAGGTGCAGGTGCAGGAAGGCCTGTATACCTCGGTGGAGGCCTGCACCACGGCTACCGCTGATCCTTCGGCGTGCCGCAATGCGTTTGCCGAGGCGCAGAAGAAGTCCGCCGATGCAGCGCCGAAGTACGCGACCAAGGAAGCCTGCGAACAGGATTACAAGCCTGAGCAGTGCGTGCAGCAGCACACCTCGGCCGGCACCTCGTTCATCGGTCCGATGATGATGGGCTTCTTCATGTCGCAGATGCTGAGCAACCGCGGTGGCCTGGCCCCGCAGGCGCCGGCTTCGGCGCCGGCCTACCAGGACAAGAGCGCCGGTTGGGCGCGTCCTGCCCCGGGTGGCAGCGGCGGCCTGAACACCGCCAGCGGCATCGGCGCGGGCAAGGCCGGGCTGGCCCCGGTCAGCAGCGAACCGAACCGTGCGGTGACCGCCAGCCGCAGCGGCTTCGGCAGCACCAGTGCGCGCCGCAGCGGCAGCAGCGTCGGCGGCTGATCGACCCATGCAACGTATCCGTATTGCCGAGCGCGCCCAGTGGCGGGCGCGCGCGGAGGAAGCCGGTTTCCGCTTCCACACCATCGACGGCCAGCCGTACTGGGATGAAAGCGCGTATTACGCGTTCACCCTGCGCCAGATCGAGCAGGACATCGAAGACCCCAGCGCCGAACTGCACCAGATGGCGATGGACCTGGTCGGCGATGTCATCGCCAGCGAGCGCCTGATGGACCAGCTGGCGATCCCCGCGCATTACCGCGACTGGATCGCCGACAGCTGGCGCCAGCGCCAGCCGCACCTGTACGGGCGCCTGGACCTGGCCTACGACGGCACCGGCCCGGCCAAGCTGTACGAACTGAACTACGACACGCCGACCTCGCTGTTCGAAGCCAGTTTCTTCCAGTGGCAGTGGCTGGAGGACCAGCGCAACGCCGGCCGCCTGCCGCAGCACGCCGACCAGTTCAACGCGATCCATGAAGCCCTGGTCGAACGCTTCGGCGAACTGGCCACGCAGCTGCCGCCGCCGTTGTATTTCAGTGCGGTGGGCAGCTCGGACGAAGACCGCGGTACGGTCGAGTATCTGCGCGACTGCGCTTCGCAGACGGGCCTGCACGGGCAGGCGATCGCCATCGAGGACATCGGCCTGTCCGAAGACGGGCGCTTCACCGCGCTGGACGATACGGTCATCGGCACGCTGTTCAAGCTGTACCCGTTGGAAGACCTGATGGCCGAGGAATTCGGTCGCGCGCTGCCGGGCTCGGGCGTGCAGCTGCTGGAGCCGGCGTGGAAGGCGGTGCTGAGCAACAAGGGCATCCTGCCGCTGCTGTGGCAGCGCAATGTCGGCCATCCGAACCTTCTGGAAGCACACTTCGATGACGGCAGCGCGCTGGCCTCGGGCTGGGTGCGCAAGCCGCTGTTCTCGCGCGAAGGTGCCAACATCGAGATGCACCTGGCCGACGGCAGCACGCAGCGCAGCGACGGTCCGTACGACGGTCCGGCGATCCTCCAGCGTGCGCATCCGCTCACCCGCTTCGAAGGCGGTTACCCGCTGATCGGCAGCTGGGTGATCGGCGACCACGCCTGCGGCATCGGCATCCGCGAGGACGACAGCGCGATCACCCGCGACAGTGCGCGCTTCGTGCCGCACGCGATCATCGACGAAGCGCCGACGCGGATCTACGTCTGATGGAGGTGCGGCATCAGCCGAATCGTTTGTTGCAAGGTAGTGCCGGCCGCTGGCCGGCAACTGCAGGGCGCTGCTGACGTTCATGAGGTTGCGTCATGCGCCTGCGCGCGCTGCTGCAAGTACAGCGCGGCGGCACCGGCCTGCGCGGCATCCTCAACCGTATGCACCTCACCCTCCAGCGCAGCATCCAGCTCGCGCTCACGCAGGCTGGCCACGCACACCAGGTGGCGTCGCTGCAGCAGGCGCACGGCAGCAAGCAGGTCTTCGA
The DNA here is from genome assembly GCF_052114625.1 of Stenotrophomonas sp. 2YAF26. Classification (NCBI taxonomy): domain Bacteria; kingdom Pseudomonadati; phylum Pseudomonadota; class Gammaproteobacteria; order Lysobacterales; family Lysobacteraceae; genus Stenotrophomonas; species Stenotrophomonas sp. 2YAF26. The sequence continues at coordinate 58,233 of NZ_JBFRFC010000006.1, forward strand.
TGTCTTCATCGCGTACGTTGCTGACCAGCATCACCAGCGCGCGCCGACGCTGGCGCAGTGATACTTCGGTGGCGGCGGCCAGGTAATCGGTGGCCACCGCCTGTGGCTGCAGGTCGTAGCTGGCGCGCAACAGGTGCTGCACCGTGCCCATGCCGCGCTGCGGCGCCACCCAGCGGCGCTCGCCGCCGACGGCGAACAGGCCAGCGGCATCGCCCTGGCGCAGGGCCAGGTAGGCCACCACCAGCGAGGCATTCAAAGCATGGTCGAAATGCGAGAGCCCGCCTTCGCTGGCCAGCATGCGCCGGCCGCTGTCGAGCATCAGCAGCAGCTGCTGGTTCTTCTCGTCCTGGTACTCGCGCGAGATCAGCTTGCGCGCGCGTGCGGTGGCCTTCCAGTCGAGCTGGCGCAGGCTGTCGCCGATGCGGTACTCGCGCATCTGGTGGAAGTCGGTGCCTTCGCCACGGCGGCGCTTCACATGCGCACCCACCAAGCGTGAAGCCTGGTCGGCGCTGAACAGTGCGAAGCGGGTGAGCGGCACGAAGTTGGGATAGACCCGTACCTCCAGCGCCGGTGGCAGCGTGCGTTGCTGCCACCACAGCCGCCACGGCGAGCGGATGCGCAGCTGCACGCCCTCGAAGGCAAAGCGCCCGCGCTGCTGCGGCTGCACGTGGTAATGCAGCGAGCTGACATGGCCGGCCCGCAACTGCACGCGCTGTGGCAGCGATTCCAGTGGCCAACCGCCCGGCACCAGATCGAACACGTGCACGTGCATGCTCTGTTCGCTGCGCAGGCGCAGGCCGACTTCGCGACGTACGCCCAGTGCCAGCGCCTCGGGCACGTCACGTTCGACGCTGGGCGACGGCCGACGTCGTTGCCGCCACAGATCAACCAGTGCCGGCACGGCAATCAATGTGCCGGCCACGGTCCAGCTCCAGCGCGGCAGCAGGCCGCCCAGCACCACGCCTCCCAGCACGGCCCAGGCCAACAGCAACGCCAGCAGCAGCGGCGCAGGCCTCATCGGCGCGGCGCTTCCACCTTGGCCAGCAGCGCACCCAGCACGTCGTCGGCATCCTGGCCTTCGATCTGCAGCTCCGGTGCCAGCGCAATGCGATGGCGCAGGGCAGGGCGGGCGATGTCGCGCACATCATCGGGGGTGACGAAATCACGCCCGGCCAGCACCGCCTGCGCGCGCGATGCACGCACCAGGGCGATGCTGCCACGCGGGCCGGCGCCAACGGCGATGCCCGGCCACTGCCGGGTAGCGGCCACGATGCGCACCGCGTAGTCGATCACTTCATCATCGACGGTGATCGCGGCGGTGGCCTGCTGCAATGCCAGCAGTTCACCGGCTCCGAGTACGCGCGGCACCTGGCTCAGGTCGAAATCGCTGGCGGCACGGCCGCTGGTGATCGCCGCGACCATGCGCTTCTCGTCTTCCAGCTGCGGATAGTCGATCAGCACCTTCAGCAGGAAGCGGTCCAGCTGCGCTTCCGGCAGCGGATAGGTGCCTTCCTGTTCCAGCGGGTTCTGCGTGGCCAGCGCCATGAACGGCGGCGCCAGGGTGAAGGCCTTGCCTTCGATGGTGACCTGGCCTTCCTGCATCACTTCCAGCAGCGCGGACTGGGTCTTGGCCGGGGCGCGGTTGATTTCATCGGCCAGCAGCAGGTTGGTGAACACTGGGCCGCGGCGGATCTTGAAGCTCTCGCTTTTCGGGTCGTACACCGCATGCCCGCTGACGTCACTGGGCATCAGGTCGGGGGTGAACTGCACGCGGCCATAGTCCAGCTCCAGTGCCTGCGCCAGCGCGCGCACCAGCAGGGTCTTGCCGAGGCCGGGCACGCCTTCGATCAGCACGTGACCACCGGCCAGCAGGGCGACCAGGATCTGGTCGAGCACATCGGCCTGGCCGATGAAGGCGTGGCCGACGGCCTGGCGGATGGCGTCGACGCGTTCGATCAGGCGGGCGGTGGCGGCCGCCGGAAGTTCAGGGGCATCGGTCATAGCAGGGATCTCATCTGGAGCAGCAAGCGGATGCGCTCGCGCAGGGCGGAGGAATCTTGCGGCGAAGGCGGCGTGAGTGCACTGGTGACACGACTGATCGGCCATTGCAGCACCGCGGCGATGGCCTGGTCACGCGCAGCACCGTCGAGTGCGGCCGCTACGGGTGCGCGCAGGCGCAGGCGATGCAGGAACAGCGCCTGCACGGCCTGGTAAAGGCGCGCGCCATGACCGAAGCGCAGCAGCAGTTCGCCACTGGCGCGCACGTGTTCCAGCAACGAACGGCGCTCGATCACCGGGGCGGGCAGGGCACTGCCGAAGCGTTGCGCGCGTGACCACAACCAGCCGAGGATCGCCAGCAGTAGCGGCACCCATAGCGGCCAGCCCTGGTAGAAGATGCGCGCGCCCAGCGAGGGCGGGCGACTGCCGTACACCAGCCAGACCGTGCCCCGCCCATAGTTGGGGTCGAGCAGGTAGCGGGTCAGGTCGCGGTGCGAGAGGTCGTGCAGGCCATCGCGGGCAACAGCATCGACGTCGACAGGGCGACGGCGCGTCGACGCGTTCGGTGCTTCACCACGCATGACGTCCATGTCCGCCAGCACGTCGATGCGGCCCTTGCCGTGCGGCAGGCGTGCGAATACCAGTCCTTCGTTGCCGCCCCATCGGCGCTCGGCCGTGGCGTTGGCCTGGAAGCCCAGGCTGAAGCGCCGGCCTCCACAGAACTCGACATGGCTGGGATCATCGACCACATGGAAGGGCTGGCAGTCGCTGTCATGGAACAGGCTGTCCACGCCGATCCTGTCCAGCAAGGGCCCCTGCGTGCTGCTGGCATCGTCCTCGGCCGGAGGCTGCGTGCGCAGCAGCAGATGGCCGCCGGTATCCACCCAGTCCAGCAGTGCCTGCGCAGTGCGCGGCGGCATGTCGGCGGTGTCCTGCAGCAACACCAGCGTATCGGTGGCGGCCAGTGGCATCTGTGCCAGGTCCAACCGCTGTCGGGACTGCACCTCGATGCCGTCGGCGCGCAGGGCCTGGCCCAGCACATACAGTGGGTTGTAGCTGGCTTCGCCCTGTGGCGGCAGCACGACGGTCTCGGTCACCTTTTCGTGCGTGCGCAGGAACAGGATCGTCAGTGGCACGCCGAGCAGGACCAGGGCGCCCAGCAGCAATGACCAGAACAGGCGCGGCGTCATGCCTGCCACCCGTACTGCTGGCGCAGGGTGCTGGCCAACGCATCGAAATCGCTGCGGCTGGGCAGGCGCCCACCGTAGGCGGCGTACTGCCACATGCGCACGATGCGCGCGAACAGTTCACGGTCGGTGCTGTCGGTCATGCGCCGCGAGGCACGCAGGCACTGTGCTTCGGTCGCACCGGGCGGCAAGGCGATGCCGGTGCGCTCCACCAGCGTGCGTACGCTGGCGCGATACAACAGGGCCAGCGCCTGCCGCGGTCGTCCCTGGTCCCACAGCAAGCCGGCCTGGGTCGCCACATCCGGCGGCAGCACCACCGGCATTTCCACCTGCTCTTCGGTGATCTGCGGTGCCTGCTTCTGCTTGCGGCGGCCGGAACCGCGCAACCACGGCAGCCACAGCCGCGCGGTCAACAGCAACACCAACAGCAGGACGCCCAGCAGCCCCCACAGGCCCCATTCGGCGATCCGTGCCAGCCACAGCTGGCCGCTTTTGCGCGCCTTGCGGTCTGTGTCGCTGCTACTGTCCTTCTGCAGATCCTTCTTGTCTTTCTTTTTTTCGGCGGCGTCTTCGATCGGCTTCCATCGGCTGACCTGCCGCGTCGGCCGCTGCAACGGATCTTCGTAGGCGCGGTTCACGGCCTGGCGGAAGCCAGCGGTATCCACCGGCGTGTCGCCGAAGATCACCGCCGGTGTATTGGCCGGATCGTTTTCCGCAGTGGCCGCTTCTTCGGCTTCTTCAGCGTCTTCCGCTTCTTCGTCTTCATCGGCGTTGGCCGTGGCGGTCTGCGCGGCGTCCGGCGTGTCGGCGTCCTGTGCGTGCACGGGCGCCAACGGCAGCGCCAGGCACAACAGCAGCACCAACGAAGAGGCGACCGGCAGCAGGCGTTCGCGCAGGCGGCGCAGGGCGATTTCCACGTCCCAGGCTTCCATCTGCGTGCGTCGGTTCAAGTACAGGCCGAAGCCGGCGCCCACGTAGAACGGCCCGATCAGCGCCGCCGCCAGCCAGCACAACAGGTTGAGGCCAAGCTTGGCCCACGCAGGCGCCTCCACGCTGACCATCGCCCACGCTGCGCGCCAGGATTCGGGCAGCAGTTCCAGCGGGATGAAGATGAAGAGGGTGGCGATCGCGCCCACCACCAGCACCAGCTCGAATGCCAGGCAGATCAGCGCCAGCACCAGCGCAGGGCCCGCGGCGCCGGCAGCGACTGCACGCCGGCGAGCGCCGCGGTGTGTGGGCGCGTTGCCCTCCAGCAGATTGACCGGCAGGCACAGGCTGCGCAGGCCGCTGAAACGACGCCAGCCCAGGTAGCCCCAGAAGCCGCTGCCACCCCACTGCCGCTGCGCGCGAAGCGCATCGCGCGGGCCGACCCGTTCGCCGAAGATGCCACGCGAGAGCACGTACAGCGGTGCGCGTTCGAACAACGGTTTGCACCACCACATCGCCAGCCACGCCCAGCCGAAGGCATCCAGCCACCAGGCCAGTGCATTGAACAGCACGAACAACGGCGCACTGGCCAGCAGCCAGCTGCCCCACACACCGCGTGCGTGGCGGCGGGCCAGCGCGCTGCCCAGCTCCATCGCTTCCCAGCTGCTGCGCGCGCGCAGCACCACGTCCAGATGGTCAATCCGCATGGCCACCTCCGCGTCCACCGCGCCACAGCCACAGCAGCACGCCGGCCCACAGCACCCCGGCCACGCTGAACTTCACTGCAGCAGGAATGTCGGCGATGGAGGACCAGAACGCTTCCACGAACGCGGCCAGCAGCAGCATGAAGGCCACGCCCAGGCACAGCCGCGCGCCGATGCGCCCGCCTTCGACCAGCGCATCCAGGCGTCGCCGCCGCCCGGGAGCCAGCAGTTTCATGCCCAGCTGTAGGCCGGCGCCGCCGGCAATCACGATCGCGGTCAGTTCGAACGCTCCGTGGCCGGCCACAAAGCGCCAGAACGGGCCGCCATGGCCGATGTGCTGCAGGTGGCCGGCGACCGCGCCGATGGTGATGCCGTTGAACAACAGCACCAGCAACGTGCCCAACCCCGCCAGCAGGCCGCTGGCGAAGGTGCGCAGGGCGATGCTGATGTTGTTCATGATGTAGTAGCCGAACATCATCCAGTCGGTGCCGCTGTCGCGGCCCAGGCGCTCGGCGGATGGATCGTACATGCGCTCCATCTCGGCGATCTGGCCGTTGTCCATCAGCAGGTGGATGCTGTCCGGGTACACCTGCACCAGCACGAAACAGGCCAGCGCCGGCACTGCGAACATCGCCAGCGCTGCCCACATGCTGCGCGCCTGGCTGCGCACCAGCAGCGGGAAATCAGCAACCAGGAATTCCAGCGCGCGCCGCCAGCGGGTCGGCGGCGTGCGGTACAGCACGCCATGGCCGTGCTGCATCAACTGCTGCAGGCGTTGCACCAGCTGCGGGCTGTAGCCGCGTTCGCGGGCCAGCGCCAGCTGCTGGCACAGCCGTCGGTAACGCTGCGGGAAGCTGACATCGCCGGCTTCTTCCGCGCCCGGCCTGCGCCGGCGCCGACGTGAGGCACCGGCGCGATGCTGCAGCCACTGCTCCAGGTCATGCCATTCCTGTTGATGGCGGGCGACGAACTGCTCCTGCTTCATCGTCGTCCCAGCAACCAGTTGGCCATTGCATACAGGCGCAGCACGCCGACTTGGCCGGACGCGCTGGTCAACGGCTCGGCGATGCCGGCCAGTTCCTGCTGGCGTGCGGGTGACAGGCGTGGCGCGCGCTCGGCGAAGGCCATCACCGCCGCCTGTTCCTCCGGCCGCAGCGGTTGCGGCGGCGCCAGCGCGCTGTCGATGGTGGCCGGCGGCGGCAGGTAATGCGGCGGTGCATGCACCACCATCGTGCCGGCAACCAGATCGCCCAGGCGGCGGCCATGCGGATCGAACAGGCTGCTGATCAGGCCCAGTGCGTAGCCGAAAGGCAGCATGTCCACGGTGCGCAGCAGGTTGCGGGTGATCGAGGCCATCCAGCCCACCGGTGCGCCATCCTGCGCGAGCACCCGCAGGCCCAGCACGCGCTTGCCGAGGGTACGGCCCCACAGCGCTTCGCAGACGATGGGGTAGGCCCACATCAGCAGGAACATCAGCGCCATGTACAGGCCGCGGCCGAACTCATCGAGCAGGGCCAGCGGAATGGACAGCGCGGTGAGCGCGCCGAAGCGGACGGCCAGGTCGATCAGCCAGGCCAGCGCACGCGGCATCGGGCCGGCCGCAGGCAACTGCAGCGGCACGCCTTCCGGCGTTACCACCTCGCGGTAGGTATCGAGCATCGGCGCGGCCATCAGCGCGATGGCCGCCGAAGTGGGCGCTGGAGTCCTCTCCGGCGTGCAGCCACGGGCATGGGGGTCTCGACGGTTCCTGGTCGGGCCCAGACTTTAGCAGAGCCCGGCCATTGGCGAGGCGGCCTCAGCCCAGGTATTCGTCCTTCAGCCGCACGTAGTGGTCGGCCGAATAGTGCAGCGACTCGATCTCCTTGTCGCTGAGCGTGCGCGCCGGACGGGCAGGGTTGCCCACCCACAGTTCGCCTTCGCCCACCACCTTGCCGGGGCCGACCACCGCACCGGCACCGACGAAGCCATGGCGCTCGACCCGGGCACCGTCGAGGATGCATGCGCCCATGCCGATAAGGCTGTAATCGCCGATGCTGCAGGCGTGGATGATGCAGCCATGGCCGACGGTGACGCCTTCGCCGATCAGGGTCGGGTAGCCGGCCTTGTTGTACGGGCTGTGGTGGCTGACGTGGATGATGGTGCCGTCCTGCACATTGGTGCGTGCACCGATCCGCACGAAATTGACGTCGCCACGGATGACCGTGCCCGGCCAGATCGATACGTCATCGGCCAGTTCGACATCGCCGATGATCGTGCAGGCCGGATCGACATACACGCGCTGGCCGAGCACCGGCATCTTGTCGCGGAAGGGGCGCAGCGGGGTCATCGGCATCTCCGGAAGAACAGGGCAATCGCGATGATGATACCGCGTGCAGGAAGCAGCCCCGCCGGTAGTGCCGGCCGCKGGCCGGCACCCGCAGAGGTTCTGCCGAAGGTGTATCGGGTTACCGGCCAGCGGCCGGCACTACCGTTTTTTCATGCCACGCGTCCGCGCCGTGCGCGCTCCAGGTGCACCAGCAGCAGAGAGATCGCCGCCGGGGTCATGCCCGGAATGCGCTGGGCCTGGCCGATGGTCTGCGGACGCACGCGCTCGAGCTTCTGCAGCGCTTCGGCCGACAGCCCGCGCACGATGGCGTAGTCGAAATCGCCGGCAATCGGCGTTGCTTCATGGCGCTGCTGGCGCTCGATCTCCTCGCGCTGGCGATCCAGGTAACCGGCGTACTTCACCCCGATCTCCACCTGTTCGGCCACTTTGCCATCGGCCACGGCCGGGCCGAGCGAGGGCACCCGCATCAGCTGCGCGTAATCCAGTTCCGGGCGCTTGATCAGGTCCAGCACGTTGGTTTCGCGGCTGACCGCCACGCCCAGCGTTTCCTGCACTTCGCGGCCCAGCGCATTGGCCGGCGTGGCCCACAGCGCGCCCAGGCGCGTGCGCTCGGCGGCCACGGCAGCCTGCTTGGTTTCGAAGGCACGCCAGCGACGATCATCGACCAGGCCCATGTCGCGGCCGGCCGGGGTCAGGCGCTGGTCGGCGTTGTCTTCGCGCAGCTGCAGGCGGTACTCGGCGCGGCTGGTGAACATGCGGTACGGCTCGTTGGTGCCGTGGGTGATCAGGTCATCCACCAGCACGCCGAGGTAGGCTTCGTCGCGACGCGGGCACCAGCCCTCGAGGCCACGCACCTGGCGAGCGGCGTTGAGGCCGGCCAGCAGGCCCTGTGCGGCAGCTTCTTCATAACCGGTGGTGCCGTTGATCTGGCCGGCGAAGAACAGGCCGTTGACCAGCTTGGTTTCCAGCGAGGCCTTCAGCCCGCGTGGATCGAAGAAGTCGTACTCGATGGCATAGCCGGGGCGGGTGATGTGCGCGTTCTGGAAACCACGGATGCTGCGCACCATCTCCAGCTGCACGTCGAACGGCAGCGAGGTGGAAATGCCGTTGGGATAGATCTCGACGATGCCCAGGCCTTCGGGCTCGACGAAGATCTGGTGGCTGGCCTTCTCGGCGAAGCGCACCACCTTGTCCTCGATGGAGGGGCAGTAGCGCGGGCCGATGCCTTCGATCTGGCCGCTGTACAGCGGCGAGCGGTGCAGGGCGTCGCGGATGATCTGGTGGGTCTGCTCGCTGGTGTGGGTGATCCAGCAGCTGACCTGCTGCGGATGCTCATCCACCGAGCCGAGGAAGGACATCACCGGGCGCGGCGTGTCGCCGGGCTGCTCGTCCATCACGCTGTAGTCCAGCGAACGGCCGTCGATGCGCGGTGGCGTGCCGGTCTTCAGGCGATCCACCTGGAACGGCCGCTCGCGCAGGCGTGCGGCCAGCGTGGTGGCGGGCGGATCGCCCATGCGGCCGGCTGCGTACTGGGTCGGGCCGACGTGGATCTTGCCGGCCAGGAAGGTGCCGGCGGTCAGCACCACGGCCTCGGCATCGAAACGCAGGCCGGTCTGGGTGATGACCCCGCGCACGTGGTCGCCCTCGATGACCAGGTCATCCACCGCCGCCTGGAACACGGTCAGGTTGGCCTGTCCCTCGACGATGGCGCGGATCGCCATGCGGTACAGGTTGCGGTCGGCCTGGCAGCGGGTGGCGCGCACGGCCGGGCCCTTGGAGGCGTTGAGGGTGCGCCACTGGATGCCGGCGCGGTCGGCGGCATGCGCCATCGCACCGCCGAGGGCGTCGATTTCCTTGACCAGATGGCCCTTGCCGATGCCACCGATGGCCGGGTTGCAGCTCATCGCTCCCACCGTTTCGATGTTGTGGGTCAGCAACAGGGTGCGCACGCCGGTACGGGCCGCAGCCAGCGCGGCCTCGGTGCCGGCGTGGCCACCGCCGATGACGATGACGTCGTAACGATGGAAGGAATCGATCATGGGGGCTGTTCAGCAAGGGGCAGGCGCAGCCGGAGGCGGCGCCGGGGTGGCGATTTTAGCGCCAATCGAGGCAGGGACGTTGGCGCCGGCCGGCCGGCGTCGAAATCAACCCTAAAGTTGGCAGGATTTTTGCAGATAACCCAATAGCACCCACCGTGGCTGGCGCCGCAGGCGCTGGTGACCGGAATTGGAACAGGGGCCGGTACAGGCGCACGGTGGGGAAGCAGAGGGGCCGGCAGTCGGGGGACTGTCCGGCCCTGTTTTTTGGGGCGGCTGGGAACGCGGCATCCACGCATGGCGTGGATCTACTGCCCGCGCGCCCTGGTGTCCCAAACAACAAACGGCCCCGCAGTGCGGGGCCGTTCGTCTTTAAAGGTGCCGACATCCGACAGGGCCGGAACAGGGGGGATCCAGATGTTCCTGTCGGATATCGACGCAGAGCTGTTTGGGACGGGCCCTTAACGCTTTTGTCACTTTGTGACGCTGGCCGTCACCACCTGCGTAGATTGAGGCTTGGACCGTGTGAAATGCAAGATGGAACAAGCGTCAACTGTGCGCTATCTCTCACGATCCATGGCACGCCAGGGGGAACTGTTCATCCTCGGCGCACGCGGAGCCGGAGCCGGACGCGCCTGCGGCGGCGGCGAGGGGCGCTCGACCCGCTGTGCAGGCTGCGGCGGTCGACGCATCGAATCCATGTTGCGCCAGGGCGAGCCGCCATTGTTCTGGCGCGGCGGCGGTGGCGGGCGGTTTTCGCCGCCGTTGCCGGGACGCGGTGGCGGGCGGTGGTTGTGGTGCGGCGGGCGGTAGATCGGCCGCTGGTAGTACGGGCCGCCATAGCCGTAATAGCCACCACCGCCGTAATACGGATAGCCGTAGTCGGCCGGGTAGCCATAGGGGTAGCGGTACTCCACCGACGGCGCACCGTGGTAGTAGCCACCGCTGCGGCCACCGACATAGTCATAAGTGGTGCAACCGGTCAGGGCCAGCAGCAGGCCACCGGCAAGCATCAGGCGCGTTTTCATGATGGGTCCCCCCAGAGGACGGGTATGCAGGCAGCTTCAGCCGCCGGCGTTGAATCAGCCCTTAATTCCGCCGGCCAGGATGAATGGCGGTGTAGGACTGCATGCTGGCATGACCGATGGCGCCCTCGCCAGCGCGGAGCCATACGTTAATCTTGCGTCATGAGCGATTCACTGTTGCCCCGCGCTGATGACGTCCTCGCCGCCGCCGCGCGGATCGCGCCCCATGCCAGCGTGACCCCGGTGCTGCGCTCGCGCACGCTGGACGCGTTGGCCGGTGCGCAACTGGCGTTCAAGGCCGAGCACCTGCAGCGTGGCGGCGCGTTCAAGTTCCGCGGTGCGTGCAATGCGGTGTGGTCGCTGGATGCCGATCACGCCAGTGCCGGCGTGGTAACCCATTCCTCCGGCAATCACGGCGCCGCCTTGGCGCTGGCTGCCCGCACACGGGGCATTCCCTGCCATGTGGTGGTGCCCGAAGGGGCGGTGGCCGCCAAGCTGGCCAACATTGCCCGGCATGGCGCCACTCTCTGGCGCTGCCCGGCCACCATTGCCGACCGCGAGGCCACCTGCGCCAGGGTGCAGGCCGATACCGGCGCCACTCTGGTCCATCCGTACACCAACCCCGCGGTGATCGCCGGGCAGGGCACGGCCGCGCTGGAGCTGCTGCACAGCGAGGGTCCGTTCGACGTGCTGGTGGTGCCGGTGGGCGGTGGTGGCCTGGCCAGTGGCACCGCGTTGGCCCTGCAGCACGCCAGCCCGGACACCCGGCTGGTGCTGGCCGAGCCGGCCGGTGCCGATGACACCGCCCGTTCGCTGGCGACCGGCAAGCGCCAGGAGGCATTTACCCCGGACACGATCTGCGACGGACTGCGCACGCTGATCGGCGCACCCAACTTCGCGCTGCTGCAGGCCGCGGGCGCCGAGGTCATCGTGGTTGACGATGCCGCCACCGTGGCGGCGATGCGCCTGCTGTGGGACGTGCTCAAGCAGGTGGTCGAGCCGTCCTCGGCGATCGTGCTGGCGGCGGTCCTTGCGCAGCCTGCGCGCTTCGCCGGCCTGCGCGTTGGACTGGTGCTGTCCGGCGGCAATGTCGATCTGCCTGCCCTGCGTTGGGGAGCGCCATGAGCCGCGGCCGCCATCGCGAACGTACCGGCCTGCTCGGTTGGGTGTGGCGGTTGTTCGTACTGCTGGTGATCTGGCTGCTGGGCGTGACCGCCTGGATCGTTTGGGTCGGCGAACGTGACCAGGCGGCCAAGGCGGACGCRATCATTGTGCTGGGCGCGGCGGCCTACGATGCCAAGCCCTCGCCGGTGTTTGAAGAGCGCATCCGCCACGGCCTGGATCTGTACGACGCCGGCTACGCGCCACTGCTGATCTTCACCGGTGGCTACGGCGGCACCGGTGCGCGCTTCTCGGAATCGCAGGTGGCCCGGCGCTATGCGCTCAAGCACGGCATTCCCGATGAGGCGATCCTCATCGAGACCGCCTCGCGCAATACCGTGCAGAACCTGGTCGAGGCCAAGCGGCTGATGGACCAGCGCAAGCTGCATTCGGTGATCATCGTGAGCGACCCGCTGCACATGGCGCGCGCGCTGCGTCTGAGCAAGGCGCTGGGCATCCAGGCGTTGGCCTCGTCAACGCCGAGCACGCGCTTCCGCAGCTTCCATACCAGCTGGCGCTTCCTGGTGCAGGAGATCTACTTCTTCCACCGCGACCTGGTGCGGCCGCCGTTGAGTTCACCGGCCAATACCTGAGCGCAGGCGTGCAATGGGGCCGGCCGGGACCTGCTGTTGGTAATTGCCGACCTTGGTCGGCACGGGAAGCACAGCGCCGACCAAGGTCGGCATCTACCAGTGCGGATCGCGTGCCGGCATCAGGTCTGCTTGCGCCGGATCGGGATCGCCGACACCGGCACGGAAGCAATGTCATGCCCACCTTCGCGGATCGGCGCGCCTGGGTCGGGTGCCCAGGCATGGGCGTAGATCACCTCCCAGCTGCTGGGCAGCTTGCCATCGGCACGGCGCATCGGCTCGTACGCCGCCGCTGCGGCCGCGAACCGCCCCCGGCCGGTCAACGTATGGCGGCGATCGACCCGTGCGTTGGTCGCGCCCATCGCGCGCAGCTCGCGCATCAACGAGGGCAGGTCGTCGTAGGTCAGGGTGAACAGGTCGCGGTCCAGAACCGGATCGCGGAAGCCGGCCATCATCAGCGCATCGCCGAACTGGGCGATCTGCGCGAAGCGGCTCACGTGCGGGCGGTCATCGGCGGCGGCGAAGGCCTCGTTGAGCTCGACCAGCGTTTCCGGCCCGAACGTCGAACACACCAGCAGCCCACCGGGCTTGAGCACGCGGCGGAAACCGGCGAACACCGCTGGCAGGTCGTCCACCCACTGCAGGCACAGGTTGCTGAAGATCACATCGACGCTGTTGTCGGCCAACGGCAGCGCCGTGGCATCGGCGGCCAGGCGCTGGAACGGCTTCCACCAGCCGGCCTGGCGCTTGGCCTGGTCGAGCATCGGCAGTGCCACGTCCAGCGCGATCACCTGTGCCTTCGGCCAGCGCTTCTTCATCAGCGCACTGGCATGGCCGGTACCCGCGCCGATGTCCAGCACCACCTCGGGCTTGCGCGCCTCCAGGTAGTCCAGCGATTCCAGCAGCCGCGACTGCACCTCGCGCTGCAGGGCGGCGGCAGCGTCGTAGCTGGAGGCGGCGCGGGCGAAGGCGCGGCGGACATGGCGGGCATCGAAGTGGGACGGCATTGCAGAAGTCTCTTAGAACGTACCGGGGTAGGCGCCGCCGTCGATCAGCAGGTTCTGCCCGGTGAGGTAACCGGCCTGTGCACTGCACAGGAAGGCGCAGGCGGCGCCGAATTCGTCCGGCGTGCCGAAGCGGCCGGCGGGAATCTGCTGGCGGCGGCGTTCGGCCACCGCCTGCACGTCCCCGTCCTGGCCGGCGGCGTGGGCGAAGTTGGCGCGCAGGCGGTCGGTATCGAACTGGCCGGGCAGCAGATTGTTGATCGTGACGTTGTGGACGACGGTGCGCCGCGCCAGCCCGGCGACGAAGCCGGTCAGGCCGCTGCGCGCGCCGTTGGACAGCGCCAGCGCGTCGATGGGTGCCTTCACCGATGACGAGGTGATGTTGACGATGCGGCCGAAGCCGCGCTCGATCATCGCGTCCACGGTGGCGCGGATCAGCGCGATCGGCGCCAGCATGTTGGCGTCCAGCGCGGCGATCCAGTCGTCGCGCTCGAACGTGCGGAAGTCGCCCGGCGGCGGGCCGCCGGCGTTGGTCACCAGGATATCGASCTGCGGGCAGGCGGCCAGCGCCTGGGCGCGGCCCGCCTCGGTGGTGACGTCGGCGGCGATCGCATGCACTTCAGCGGCACCGGGCAGCGTACGCAGTTCTTCAGCCGCGGCCTGCAGCGCAGCGTCACCGCGGGCGACGATGACCACGTTCACGCCTTCGCGCACCAATGCGCGCGCGCAGCCAAGGCCAAGCCCCTTGCTGGCGCCGCAGACCAGTGCCCAGCGGCCGGAAATGCCCAGATCCATGCGTCAGTCCTGCACAAGCTTAGGAAGGCTCATTGTCCGCCATCGGCCGGTGACAGGCCGGCAACGAAGTGTTGCAGGGCGGCTGCAACGTCATCGGCGTGGCCGAGGAAGGGGGCGTGGCCGCCATGACCCACGGTCAACGACTGCCCCCCGGGCGCCAGCGCGGCAGCGGCCTGCATCGCCGCCGGCGAGACCAGACGGTCACGCTGGCCGGCAATCCACAGGCTGGGCTTGCCCAGTGCGGGCAGGGCGCCACGCAGGTCGGTGCTTTCCAGCAGCTGCAGGCCCTCGCGCAGCGCGCGTTCGGTGGGCGCTCCGCGTTCGACCAGGCGCTGGCGCAGCGTGCGCAGTTCCTCGCGGGCATGCGCCGAACCCATCACATCCAGGGCCAGGAAACGTTCCAGGGTGCCACTGAAGTCCTGCGCGAGGTCACGACCGAACTGCTCGAATACCGATGGCTCCACCGCATGCGGCCAGTCATCACCGCGCACGAAGCGCGGCGTGGCGGCGATCATCGCCAGCCCGCGCACCTTCGGCAGCGTGGCCGCCGCATGCAGGGCAAACAGACCACCCAGTGACCAGCCGCACCACACCGCCGGCGGCGTGGCCGCGGCAATGGCGTTGACCACGAACGGCAGGCGCAGCGGGGTGCTGTCGTCGCGGCTGTGGCCATGGCCGGGCAGGTCGACCAGATGCAGCGTGAATCGATCGGCCAGGCGCTGCACCAGCGGCGCAAACACGCCGCCCTGCAGGGCCCAGCCGTGGATCAGTACCAGGTCCGGCCCATGGCCGGTCACTTCAATATGCATGGGGAACTACACGATCACTCAGGCCAGCGCCGGCAACGACGGCGGCAGCACTTCACGCGCGGCAAAGGCCACGCGGTCGCGTGCAATGGCGATGGCTTCGACCAGGCCGCGTACCTGCTCGGTGGTGTGCAGCGCGGACAAGGTGACGCGCAGGCGCGCCTTGCCCTCCGGCACGGTCGGCGGGCGGATCGCACCGACCAGCCAGCCGGCCTGTTCCAGCGCCTGCGACATCGCCATGGCAGTGTGGTCGTCGCCACACAACAGCGGCTGGATCGGCGTTTCCGATGCCATCAGATCCAGCCCATGACGTCGCGCTTCGCTGCGGAACAGGGCAATCAGATCGGCCAGCTTCGCCCGGCGCCAATGATCGCGGCGGGCCAGGCGTACCGCTTCCAGTGCGGACGCCGCCAGCGCCGGCGCCATGGCGGTGGTGTAGATGTAGGGGCGTGCGGTTTCGGCCAGGTGCTCGATCAGGTCCTCGCGGCCGAGCACCAGCGCGCCGGAACCGCCGAGCGCCTTGCCCAGGGTGACCAGCTGCAGCGGCACATCGTCCACGCCCAGGCCGGCGGTGGCGACCGCGCCACGGCCATCGCCGAGCACGCCCACGCCATGCGCATCGTCCACGTAGAACAACGCCTGCTGCAGGCGCGCGACCAGCGACAGCGCACGCAGCGGCGCGATATCGCCATCCATGCTGAAGACACCGTCGGTGGCCAGCATCGCCGCGCCATCAGGCGCATGCTTGAGCTGGCGCATCGCACCTTCCGCATCCAGATGCGGGTAGCGGCGCAGGCGCGCGCCAGCCAGCCGCGTGGCATCGAGCAGGCTGGCGTGGTTGAGCTTGTCCTGCACGCAGACATCATTTTCTTCGCTCAGCAGCGCCTGCTGCACGGCCAGGTTGGCGGCGAAGCCACTGCCGAACAGCAGCGCACGCGGGTAACCGAGCCACTCGGCCACTTCGCGTTCCAATGCGTCATGCAGTGCGTGGTGGCCGCAGACCAGGTGCGAAGCACCGGCGCCAGCACCTTCGCGCGCGGCGGCATCCTGCAGTGCGTTGACCACGCTGAACTGCTGGGCCAGGCCCAGGTAAT
Organism: Stenotrophomonas sp. 2YAF26; assembly: GCF_052114625.1. Classification (NCBI taxonomy): domain Bacteria; kingdom Pseudomonadati; phylum Pseudomonadota; class Gammaproteobacteria; order Lysobacterales; family Lysobacteraceae; genus Stenotrophomonas; species Stenotrophomonas sp. 2YAF26. Next base: position 73,886 of record NZ_JBFRFC010000006.1, read on the forward strand.
CGTTGCTGCAGAAGCCGGTCAGCCAGCGCCCATCGACTTCCAGGCGCACACCATCACGACGGGTGACCGTGCGCCGTGGGCGGCGACGGCCTTGTGCATCGCGCAACGCGCGCTGGGCTTGGAGGCGGGCGGTCAGGTCGGGGCGTGCCATGGCGGCTGGATGCGGCGACGGGGCGGCTAGGGTAGCGCGTTGCCGCGACGCCTGCTTGGCCGCCGGCTCAGGCCGCGTGGGCGCAGCCGCAGCCGGGGGCATCGGCGCTGATATCGGCATGCACGGTGCCGCCATGGTCGTGACCGTCGGCGTCCACCTGCACCGCCATCGGCTGCAGGCCCAACCGTGCGAACAGGGCCATGTCGCGCTCGCTTTCCGGGTTGCCGGTGGTCAGCAGCTTGTCGCCATAGAAGATGGAGTTGGCGCCGGCCAGGAAGCACAGCGCCTGCAGTTCGTCGCTCATCGCCTCGCGGCCGGCCGACAGCCGCACCATCGAACGCGGCATGGCAATGCGTGCCACGGCGATCATGCGTACGAACTCGAACGGGTCCAGCTCGGCACTGCCATGCAGCGGCGTGCCAGCGACCTGCACCAGCTTGTTGATCGGCACCGAATCGGGATGTGCCGGCAACGTGGCCAGTGCCAGCAGCAAGCCGACGCGCTGCGCGCGCGTTTCGCCCATACCGACGATGCCGCCGCAGCAGGTTTTCAGCCCCGCATCGCGCACGTGCTCCAACGTATCCAGGCGATCCTGGTACTGCCGGGTGTGGATGATCGAGTCGTAGTAGTCCGGCGCGGTGTCGAGGTTGTGGTTGTAGTAGTCCAGGCCGGCGTCCTTCAACGCGCGCGCCTGCTCGCCACTGAGCATGCCCAGCGTGGCGCAGGTTTCCAGGCCCAGTGCCTTCACTCCGGCGATCATCGCCGCCACCTTCGGAATGTCACGGTCCTTCGGCGAACGCCACGCCGCACCCATGCAGAAACGCGAGGCCCCGGCAGCTTTTGCCTGGCGTGCCTTGGCCAGCACCGCGTCGGTGTCCATCAGCTTCTGCGCGTTGACCCCGGTGCTGTAGCGCTGCGCCTGCGGGCAGTACGCGCAGTCTTCCGGGCAGCCACCGGTCTTCACCGACAGCAGCGTGGAGACCTGCACCTGGGCCGGGTCGAAGTGCTCGCGGTGGACCGCGGCGGCGCGGAACAGCAGTTCCGGGAAAGGCAGGTCGAACAGCGCCTGCAGTTCGTCGTGGTGCCAGTCGTGGCGGATGGCGGTTGCCATGGCGGGACCTTGGAAGGGCTGGAGCGAGGGCGCAGTCTGGGTGGGTCGTAGTGCACTGTCAACTGTTTTAATTTCATATAAGTTTACAGTGCGAGCGAGGGTTAGACTGGGCGCTCACGCAAAGGATTGCCATGAACAACCCATTGATTGCGGTACTGAAGGCCGTGGCGGCGAACGCGCTGCAGGCGACGGCGATTGCCACAGCCCTGATGCTGACCACCGTTCCCGTCGTTACCATTGCGGCGACGCAGTGCGTGCTGCCGGTCGCCGACGGCGGTGACATCGCTCCCTCGCCGCCCTCGGTGACGGGAACGATCGTGAAGGTCCGCGATCGCCAGCTGACGGTCCAGACCCGCGCAGGCGCGGTTCACCGCACCATCGTCAACGACGGCACCGGCTTGTGGACCGTCTATGGCGGCGGCATCGATGAAACCGATCTGAAGGTGGGGCAGCACGCATTGATCTGGTTGCAGGATTGCGGGCACGCGGGAAAGACACCGCAGGTCGCAGCTGTCGTGCAGATCTGCTCGCTTGCCGCCGAAGCATGTGCAGAGCGATAAGGCGTCTTGAGGAGATGAGCATGTCCAGAAGTCGCACATCGCTGGTCGTCCTGCTGGCCATGGCCGGCGCAGGACTGGCCCTTTGCTCAGTGACGCAGGTGCAGGCGATGCAGGCAAGCGCCCCGGATGCCACGGATGCTGCAAGTTCCATTGGTCCGACTGCCGCACAGGTCGCAGAAAACGCGCGAATCCGCGAGGCGATCTTCAATGGTGAAGGCGGCAATCCCAGGTTCGCTGACTACCCCGTAACAAAGATCCATAGCGGGCCGGCCGCATCGCTGGACCTCAGCGATCCGCGCGCCCGCATGTTCAGGACACGCCTGTCAGCAGCCCTGAAGGACGGAGAGGTCGGCTTTGCCGGCGAGTACACGCTGGTGGGATGGGGATGCGGAACCAGTTGTGTTTCGATGACCTTCGTCAGCAAGCGCACCGGCAAGCTGGCCACCCCATCGCTGGGCGGAGAGCTTGGCCCGATGGTGGTCAAGGTCGATCCGCACAGCGCGCTGGTAGTGGCCGAGGGCGGGGAGTTCGACGACAACTATGCTAGGACCGGCAACTTCGCCTTCTTCTACGTGCTGGAAGGACGCGCGCTCAAGTTGATCCGCAAGGTGCCGCTGCCGGTGGCCCTGGGCGAGGAGTGAGCGGCTGGATGGAGTTGCAGGCCACGGCCGTCGCTACGATGCGATAGAGCTGCCTGCACCGCCCGACCTGGAAATGTACGCGTTGGTGCCACGGCGATCGTCCGCTCCGTGCGCCGAGCACCCACGGGTCAGCTCTGCTTGAAGACGGTTCTCTGCCCGATCGCGCTGGACTTTCGAACGTCGGACCGGCCCAGCCCGGGAATCAGGAAATCGGCAGGGCTGCGGCCATGCTTGGTCTTCTCGGCAAGCCAGCGCGGCATCCGGCCGCGGCCCGACCACGTATTGCGCTTGTTGTCCGGGTCGCGGTACTTGGCCGCTACCTTGCCTGCCTTGCGCCGTGTGGCAGGTTTGCGGACCGGTGCAGCGGCCTCGGCGGGCGCGCCCCCGATCAGCTCTTCAATCGTGTAGCCGCACTGCGCGGCGAAGGCGATCAGCTTGCGACGGACAACGGCCACGGGGCGGCGGCTGGCAACCAGCGCCCTCCGCTGCTCGGCAGCAGTCACAAGGGCGTTCAGTTCGCGCAGGCTCAGGTGTTCGACGTCGATTGTCATGCCGCGAAGGGTCCGGACATCCCGGCAGCCTGTCAAGCAGCCGGCTGTCAAGCAGCCGGTGCCAGGATGCATCAAGCTGGACCGGCTCCCCGGGCCCTGTGATCGATCGCTTGACGCACCAACGCGCGCGCCATGAAGATCTACCCCTTCACTCCAGCCGTCAGGGATCGTCCATGTCTGGCTTCATCGGTGATCTGTTGGAAGGGATAGCCAGCTTCGTCTCCGATATATGGCTGCTGCGTCGGCAGCGCGCCGGCAGGAACCGGCCGAAGAACGCCGTGGGAAAGGATGCAGCGGACGTCGCGCTGTTCGACATCCGGGTAATCGGATTGTCGATTCTCACACTCGCCGTCACCGCGCTCATGTTCTTCGTACTCGGCCTGCCACTCTGGACAAGCCTGCTTCCGGTGGCCGCAGGGGCCCTCTACGTAGGCTACCGATGGATCGCTCTCGCGCGTGCGTGAGTCCGCTCCCTGCGGGATCCCATCAAGGGCGCCATTCGACCGAGCGTAGTCTTGCGGGAGCACAGAACAAGGACTGTTGACAAAGGACCTACGGCGATCGAATCTGCGCCGCTATGCGCTGGACAAGCGCTTCAACGGCGAGCCATATGCAACAGGGAATGATGCAGGGGATGTGGGGGCGACGTGCACTGATCGGCTCGCTGCTGGCGGGATCGATGCTTGCAGGAATGGCGCAGGCGCAGACCTTTGACCCTCGCGCCCACAAAGGGCCGCAGCACGGGGTGCCAAACGAAGTGATGGTGCTCGGCAGCGCGCATCTGGCGGTACTGCCGAAGACCTTCGATCCCTCATCGCTGGGCACCCTGATCGACCGGCTCGCAGCGTGGCAGCCGAAGGCCATCGCGATCGAGGCGGTGTCGGGCCAGCAGTGCGACCTGCTGCGTCGATACCCTTCCCGCTACCGATATACGGTGAAGGACTACTGCCCCGATGTTTCGGCGGCGGAGAAGGCAACCGGACTTGATGTGCCGGCGGCGAACGCGGCGGCAGAGACGATGCTGGCGACCTGGCCCGTACAACCCACGGCCGCGCAACGGCGCAGGCTTGCCGCTACCTTCCTGGCCGCCGGCGAACGCGATTCGGCATTGGTGCAATGGCTGCGCCTCCCCGAAGCGGATCGGCAGGCAGGCGACGGCCTGGACCAGGACCTGGTTGCGGCGCTGGAAGCGCTGCGCGTCAACCGCAATGAAAACACGCTCATCGCCGCAGCCCTCGCTGTCCGTCTTGGCCACGAGCGGTTGTGGCCGATGGATGACCACAGCTCCGATCAGTATGGTCCCGATCCCAAGGCCTATGCAGCTGCGGTCAGGAAGGCCTGGGACAACCCGGCGTCCAAACAGCGGAGGACAATGTTCGGCGACTTGGAAGCGCAGGTTGATGCGCCGGAGAAGGCACTGGCACTGTATCGCCGCTACAACGCACCGGATGTGGCATCGGTCGCCTTCGAAAGCGACTACGGTGCCGCGTTGGAGGAGCCGTCTCCGCAGGGCTACGGTCGCCTTTACGTCACCTCGTGGGAGACGCGCAACCTGCGCATGGCGGCGAACATCCGCGACCTGATGGGACCGACCCCGGGAATGCGTACGCTGGTGATTGTCGGCGCCTCACACAAGGCGTATCTGGATGCGTATCTCGAGCAGATGCACGACGTGCGGATTGTCGATGTTCAGCCGTTCCTGAAATAGCCCGCCAAGGACCGGCGGCTGCATGAGGCGAGCTGTTCCCGATCAGCGCCCGATTCCTCGAAATGAAGGATCACAACATGAAACGCAACGTCATTACCGGCACCAGACTGTACGTCGCGGTCGCCGGGATGGTGCTGTTGGCTGGGTGCACCGAGCCAACACTGTCCGAGCCGAATGTGCAGGCATCAACGGGCCAGGGAGCCCACGCACCTGGCGCTGCAGACGCGAAGCCGGCGGGCCCCATCCAGGTAGCGCCCGTGATCGTGCATTCCGATGCGGCCACACAGCCCTTCCCGTTCGACGCTCCGGTGACGGTGGATACGCCGCCGAGCACTTGCCGGATCGACGGCCTGGTGCTCCCGGCCGATGCGAAGGTCTACGCGGCGGGGGCCTACGGCGGTAAGAAAGCCGATTTCCAGATCGACCAGAGCGGCCACCAGGCCACGACCATCCAGGTGGCCGTGCACGAACCCAATGCGCCTGTGGTGCTGTTGCTGGGCGCTTACGAACCCACCGTGTGGAGTGTCGGTTGGACGCGCGGTACGCAGATTGCGGCGGTGCTGGTGACCGGCTACCACCGGCAGCGGCTGACCGGCCTGCCTGCTGGCCTGCCGGTGCTGATCAGCTCCTACGAGGATCGTGGCCCCTGCAGTTATGCCTATGTGGGAGGAGAGGGCTCGAACAAGCTCAACCCGTTGGCCCGCGAGGTGTTCGGTCGCCCGGTTGACGTGGCCTACGCGGCACGCGACGGCCGCGCGGTCATCGGCGCGTTGCCGCCCGGGGCGCAATTGGTGACTGATGCCACGGCCAAGCCAGTGGCCGAATTCCAGATGAAGGGCGCACCGCCAGCAGGGCAAGCCGGAATTGATGCAGCGGTGCGCAGCGGGATCCTGCGCCCGGCGACGGTGGCCGACCTGCGTGCCTGGGAGGCTGCCGGCCGACGCAACGGGGGTGCAGCGGACATCCCGCGCATCGAAGGCGCCAATGCCGAGCGGGAGCAGGGCACGCCCTTCCGTAGCTATACCGTGCTGAAAGCCTTCGCCATCCCAGCAGGGTTGTATGGCGCGCACGCGGCCACGTTCTTCGTGGCGCCCGGGGTGCCGGCGCCTACCGGGGAACCGGGACACTCGCAGGTGCGGTTCATGGAGAACGGGCAATGTGTCGGCGCGACCTGCGGGATGCGCTAAGGGGCGAAGGTCGGCTTTCTGGTCGAACGCGAGGCAAGGTGGACACTTGCAGGGGCGAATCGCATGCACCGCCGATCGCGCTGGCGCGCCTGTTCGTCATTTCGACCTGATCAGGAACAAGCGGAAGTCTGTTCCTTCTGACCCGGTTGGGACGCTGCATGCCATACCCATCTTTGCAAGATTCCGCTCCCAGAATGCGTGCGCCGCATGATCCTTGCGGAATGTGGCCAGCAACCATTCCCCCGTTGTTGGCCGCACAAGGTCTGCAACCACCGCAGATGCGATGCTTTTGCCGCGATGCTTTGGAAGGATGAACAGATCCGCCAACTCTGGCAGTCGCCTTCCCTGGAACTCGACGTCATCCACCTGGACGAATCCACACAAAAGGCCATCGAGCCAGAGCAGACGGGTCCACTCCGGTTCTTCGTGCAGGCGGGCCTGGACATCGGCAAGTGCGCAGTCGTAAAGACCATCGGCAAGGATATCTTCACCACTCCAGGCAGAGGCTTCGAAGTAGTACAGCTGCATCAATCTGAAGACCACATCTGCGTCCTGCGCATTTGCTTTGACCAGCGTCAGTCCGTCCATGCGGTAGAGATCCATCCAGGGCAACTGTGCCTATCCTGATGATAGCTGGCGCAGGATCGGCCAGTGATGGTTCTGCAGTTCCGGCCGTATGTGGATGGAGGCGCGTGGTAGCAGGTGCGATGCAGATCTACGGCCTGGCAAGGTGCAGCCCCCATCGGCCAACGCTCCCTGTACTGACATGCATGCAGCCCCTTCACCGATGGGCAGGCTGCGCTTGCAGGGCGATGCTACGGCATGCGCTTCCCACTGCCTTCTGTCCTGGGTGAATCATTACAGGCTGCCTTTCACCTGCTGCTGCCCCTGCGCTGCCTGGTCTGCAGCGAGCGCGGCCATGACGCCCTCGATCTCTGTCCCGCCTGCCTTGCCGAGATGCCGTGGGCGGGTCGCGCCTGCCTTCGCTGCGCGCTGCCGCTACCGGATGCAGCCCTGCCCATCTGTGGAACCTGCCGCGACGAGCCGCCACCGCAGACCGCGACCCATGCGAGCCTGTTGTACCTGCCGCCGGTCGATCAGCTGCTGGTCCGCTACAAATTCCACCAGGACCTGGCTGCAGGACGCCTGCTTGCGCAGTTGATGCTGCGCAACCCGCCACCGTGGTCGTGCGCGCCGCTGGTACCCGTGCCACTGCACCGCAAGCGACTGCGTCAGCGTGGCTATGACCAGGCCGCCGAACTGTGTCGCCTGCTGCAGTTGCCGACATGGCGCGGGCTGTACCGCCGCCGCCACACCGCGCCGCAGTCCGAACGCAGCGCCGAGCAGCGCCGCGACAACCTGTTCGACGCCTTCGATGTGCGCGGTGCTGTACCGGCGCGGCTGACCATCGTCGACGACGTGATGACCACCGGCAGTACCGTGCTGGAAATTGCAGAGACGTTGCGGTTGGTGGGGTCTGAAGACGTGCGGGCGTGGGTCTGCGCTCGCGTTCCGTGATCGCCCCTTTCATCCGCAAAGGCTAGGATGGCCACGAACCCGGATCGAAGGAGTGGTCATGAATTCCCCCTTGTCTCCCCTGTTGTCGGCCGTTGGACGCAGCTGGTGGATCCTGCTGCTGTACGGTCTGGTCGCGCTGGGCTTCGGCATCATCGCGATCGGCTGGCCGATGTCGGCGGCCATCGCGCTGGCCTGGACGCTGGGTGTAATGGCCATCGTCGAGGGCGTCATCAGCCTGCTGGCGCTGATCACCGGTGCCAGCGGCGCCTCGCGCGGCTGGTTGCTGCTGTACGTGGTCGCCTCGCTGGGCTTTGGCATCCTGGCCGTGATCAATCCGCTGGCCACCGCCAGCGTGCTGGTGCTGTTCCTGGCGGCATGGCTGCTGGTGGCGGGCATCTACCGCATCGTCTTCGCCATCCGCGTGCGCAGGCAGATTCAGGGTGAGTGGCTGCTGATCCTCAGCGGCGTGCTGGCCATCGTGCTGGGCCTGCTGTTCGCAGCCAATCCGTATGCCGGCGTGGCGGTAACCACACTGTGGATCGGCATCGGCAGCCTGCTGTACGGCGTGCTGCAGGTGCTGGTGGCGTTCAAGCTGAGGAAGCTGCGTTGATGCGGGGCTGGAGCAGATGGGCGCTGCTCGGTGGTGGCCTCGCGGTGTTGCTGCTGGCGGGCTGCAACCGGGTGCTTCCGGCTGAGACACGGCATCCGCCGCGGGAGGGGGTGCAGGTGCAGATGCGTGAGGTCGATCCCGATGGTCGCGCTACCCTGCAGTGGCAAGGGCGCAGCATCGCCGTGAAAGCGCCGCCGATGCTCACCAGTGCCGATATCGTCGACGTGCGAGCGGCGTTGGACGCCGCGCACCAGCCCGTACTGGAACTGACGTTCCGCAAGGAGTCCGCCGGCCGGTTGCTGCACGCGACCGAGGCCCTGGTGGGCAAGCAGGTGGCGCTTACCGTCGATGACCACGTGCTGTCCGTGGCCACCATAGCGGGCCCTTTTGGCGAGTCCATGCAGGTGGCCGGTACCAACATGAGCGTGGCCGAAGTGCACGACATGGCGCGCTACATCGTGCACGGCGGCCCTGCGCCGCCACAGCAGCGCTGAATCAGCGCTGCTTTCCTGCAAACCCGGCTTCGATCTCTTCCAGCGAGCGCCCCTTGGTTTCCGGCAGCCAGAATGCGGCCACCAGGAAGAACACGAACGTGCAGCCCGCCCAGAACAGGAACATGCTGGCGTAGCCGTAGTGCCCCACCGTCGGCAGGAAGATGGCGGCAATGGTGGTGGACACGAACTGGTTGATCAGCAGCGCGATGCTCATGCCGTTGGAGCGGATGCGGTTGGGCATCAGCTCGGACAGCGCCAGCCACACGCACACGCCTGGGCCAACTGCGAAGAACGCCACGAATACCAGGATGCAGGCAGCGACGGCCCAGCCATGCGCGGGCGGCGGAATCGGGCCGATACGGGCTTGCTCGATGCGCAGCGGTGCCTGCGCGGCACTGGCCGGGTCGGCGAACGGATTGAGGTGCAACGTGCGGAAGAACGCGCCGATGACGCTGTCCGGTTGCACGGTGCCGGCGCGCTCGATGCGCAGCTCGCGGTCGGTCAGGTTGTCGCTGCGCAGCGCGCGCACGTTGGTGAAGTCGCCATAGGCGTAGGACACGGTCAGCTGCAGCGGCCGGCCCTCGCGGTCGACGCCACCGGCAAGCCGCTGCCACTGCGCGTCATCCAGTACCAGTTGCAGGCCATCGCCGCTTACTGCGGCCTGCAGGTGCGGCTGCACGTCGGCGCGGCCCCGTTCGGCCTGGAAGAACAGCGTTGCTGCGGCCAGCAGGGCCACGCAGATGCCACCGCTGCCCAGCATCAGCAGGAACTTGCGACCCTTGCGGTCGACCAGCAGCAGCGCGGCGACGGTCATCACCGCGTTGAGCAGTTTGATCGCCACGTCGGCGCCGTTGGCCACCGAGCCGGACAGGCCTGCCTGGTTGAGGATGTTCACCGCATAGGCCAGCACCGAGTTGATGCCGGTGGCCTGGGTGCAGGCCAGCACCACGCAGGCCAACACGAACGGCACCACGTAGCGGCGGCTGAACAGCGGGTCACGCTTGCCGCTGCTGCTGCTCGATTCCGGAGCCTGGATCTGCGCCAGGGTGGGCTCGACGTCGGCAGCGGGCAGCACGCGCTGCAGGCTGCGGCGCGCATCATCGATGCGGCCACGACGCACCAGCCAGCGCGGTGATTCGGACAGCCAGAAGATGCCGGCGCAGAACAGCAGGCCCGGTGCCAGGCAGGTCCAGAAGATGGTGCGCCAGGCGTGGTCCTTCACCGTGAACAGCTCCTGCGCCTGCTGCGCGACCGGCAGCGAGCGCACCGACTCTGCGGCAGCGTCCACGGCATGGGCGTGGTACAGGCCGATCAACGCGGCCAGCACCAGGCCGACGGTCAGCAGCAGCTGGAACATCGCCGCGCCGCGGCCGCGTCGTTCCGGGCTGAGCACTTCGGCCAGGTACAGGGGAATGACCACGCCGATCAGGCCGCCGCTGACACCCTGCAGCAGGCGCCCCAGCAGCAGCGGGGTGTAACCCGAGGCCAGTGCCATGATCGGGATGCTGGCGGTGAACAGCACGCCGGCCAGCAGCATCGCGCCACGGCGGCCGATGAGGTCGGCGATCATGCCGGCGAACAGCGAGGACAGCACGCTGCCCAGCAGCACCGCGGCGACGACAAAACCGAGCTGCTGGCTGCTGAGCTGCCAGGCGTGGCTGGCGGTGGCTTCAAGATAGGGCAGGGCACCGGCGATGATGCCGATGTCGATGCCGTACAGCAGGCCACCGAGGCCGCCGATGAAGAGCAGGTAACGTACGGGCCAGCGCGGGGCGGTGCTTGCAGTCATCGACAGGTTCCCAAGGGGCGGAGTGCTTTCTGTAGAGCCGAGCCATGCTCGGCTGCTTTCCGTTCCGATATCGAGGTACCCCGTGCCGCGCCTCGCGCGGTGAGCCGAGCATGGCTCGGCTCTACAGGGAGCCTGCGCGGCATCCAGGCCGCATCGGGTGCGTCAGTTCAAATCGATCACGCGGCCACCGACCACGACCTGCTGCAGGCGCAGTTCCGCATCCAGCACCACCAAGTCGGCGCGGACGTCGGGCGCAATGCGGCCGCGATCGCCCAAGCCCAGGTAATCGGCCGGGAAGGTGGACACGCGCTGCGATGCGTCAGCCAGATCCAGACCCACCTGCACCAGGTTGCGCAGCGCCTGATCCATGGTCAGCGCGCTGCCGGCCAGCGAGCCGGTGGCCAGGCGCACGCAGCCGCCGCACTTGTGTACGCGCTGCTCGCCCAGCGCGTACTCGCCATCGGGCATGCCGGTGGCGGCGGTCGCGTCGGTCACCGCATACAGGCGCGGAATCGCGCGTGCGGCCAGACGGATCACGCCGGGGTGGATGTGCTGCAGGTCGGGAATGATCTCGGCGTACTGCGCATGCGCCAGGGCAGCGGCGGCGATGCCCGGCCGGTAGTGGTCGACGCCGGTCATGCCGTTGAACAGATGGGTGAAGCCGGAAGCGCCGGCCTGCAATGCGGCCACGCCTTCCTCGTAGGTGCCGGCACTGTGGCCGAGCTGCACGCGGATGTCGAGTGCGGACAGCGCGGGAATCAGTGCGGTGTGCTCGCCGATCTCCGGCGCCAGCGTCATCACCCGGATCGGTGCCAGCGCGTGCAGCTGCCGCACCAGCGCCATCGTCGCCTCGATCGTACGATTGGGTTGTGCGCCCAGCCGCTGCGGGCTGATGAAGGGGCCTTCCAGGTGCACACCGGCGATGCAGGCGGCATCGGCATCGGGCGCTGCCATCGTTGCCGCAACGCCCTGCAGCGCGTATTCGATCTCGTCCAGGCCAGCGGTCATGGTGGTCGCCAGCAGCGTGGTGGTACCAAACCGCGCATGGGTGCGGGCGATGGTGCGGGTCACGTCGCCGCCCTGCATCAGGTCGACGCCGGCCGCGCCATGCACGTGCAGGTCGATGAAGCCGGGCAGGATCACCGGCAGCTGCGGGTCATCGCCGCCGCTGTGGTCGTCTACCTGCAGCTGGCGCACGTGTGAATCGAACTGGACCTGGCCGCGACGCCAGCCCAACGGGGTGAGGATGCGGCCGTGCAGGGAGCGGGTGTCGGTCATGCGGGGGGCTCGGCGATGATCACTTCGATGCCCAGCCGCTGCAGCCCTTCGCGGGTTGCCTCGTCGATGCCGGCGTCGGTGATGATGGCGTGGATCTGATCGAGGCGGGCGATGCGGTGCAGGCTGACGCGACCGAACTTGGAGGCGTCGGTGAGCACCACGATGCGCCGCGCGCGTTCGACCATGCGGTGGTTGAGGCGGGCTTCGGCTTCGTCGTGGGTGGTCAGGCCGAACTGCAGGTCCAGGCCATCCACGCCCAGGAACAGCGTGTCGAAACTGTAGGAGTTGAGGCTGGCTTCGGCCTGGCTGCCCTGCAGCGACAGCGATTGCTGGCGCAGCAGTCCGCCGGTCAGCAGCACGGTGATGCCGGCGGCGTTGGCCAGTTCCCAGGCGATGTTCAGGCCGTTGGTCATCACCGTCACATCGCGGTGTTCGCGCAGATGGCGGGCCAGGGTCATCGTGGTGGAGCCGGAGTCGATGATGATGTTGTCACCGGCCTGCACCAGGCGCGCGGCCGCCGTACCGATGGAGTCTTTCAGCGGCAGGTTCAGCGCATCCTTTTCGTGGATGTCCTGTTCCTGCGGCGGTGTACGCACCAGGGTGGCACCGCCGTGGGTACGCGTGGCCAGCCCCTGCGATTCGAAGTGGGTCAGGTCGGCACGGATGGTCACGGCCGACACGCCGAAGCGCTCGACCAGATCGGCCACCTGCACCGAGCCGTGCTCGATCAGCAGCTGCAGGATCTGTTGCCGGCGGGAGCGGGTGTTGCGCATGGCCATTCTCGGTTTCGCGGGGAAAGGTAGAGATTAGCCGTTCGCAAGATCGGCGGCAGCCGAACTTTCGTTGTGCTTGCGGGTTCCAGCCTGGTTGGCGCTGCAGGCGCGGGCGTATTCGCCCAGGCACAGGCCGATGCGATGCTGCACCAGCGCGGTAGGCGCATTGGCCAGGGTGCCCTCGCGCACGGCGCGGTACTGCTCCGGCAGGTACTGGCTGAGCAGCACCAGCGGCGGCGCGTGCTGTTCCAGGTTGGCGAACAGGGTCTGCACGGCCTGCACCAGCGCCGGCTCGCCCCAGTAGTAGCGGCAGCGGTCGCTGAAGGAATAGCTGCGCAGCAGGCGCAGCGTCGCTTCGTCGCCCTGGTAGTACGACTGCCAGGACTTCGGCTGCGCCACCATCACCTCGTCCAGCACCTGCGGCAGGCGCGAGCACTGCGCGGCCGGCAGCAGCTCGGCTTCGATGGCAGCGAGTGCGAACAGCGCTTCGCGATAGGCGAAGGTGGCCGCGGGGCCGACCTTGAGGATGGCGAAATGGTCGCGCACCAGGGCATGCAGGCCGCTTTCGCGCTGGTAGTCGGTCGAATGCGCTTCGAACACGATGCGCGGCTGCTGTTCGAGGAAGTCGGCCAGCTCGCTGGCGGCGGCCGCGTCGTACTCGTGCACGCTGCTGTGGTCGAAGTCCACGCCCGGCTGCACCACCATGGCCAGCACACGCTGCCATGCATCGCGCAGCAGCGGGGTATCGAAGGCCTGCCGGTGGATGGCCAGGGTCTGCGCAGCGGCGGCCGGGGTGGTCACCTGCAGGCCACCGGCCAGCGAGGCTTCGCCACCGGGAATCGGCACTTCGGTGCCGATGACATAGACCGGCGGCGGCAGGCCGTGCTCGGCGGCGGTGCGCTCGGCGATCTCGGCCAGCTCGGCCGAACGTGCAGCAACGATGGCATCGGGCAGCGGCACCGGGTCATCGGCGCAGGACATGCTGCAGTCCAGGTGGATCTTGTGGAAACCAGCGGCGACGTAGGCCTCGATCAGCACGCGCGCATGGGTCATCGCTTCGGCGGCCGGGCGCTTCTGCCAGGCGTTCGGGCCAAGGTGGTCACCGCCGAGGATCAAGCGCTCGCGCGGGAAGCTTTCCTCATCGGCCAGGGTGCCGACGTAGTCGCGGTACTGCGGCGGGGTCATGCCGGTGTAGCCGCCGAACTGGTCGACCTGGTTGGAGGTAGCTTCGATCAGCAGCACGGTATCGTGCGCCAACGCCACGTGCATGGCCGCACGCAGCACCTGTTCGTTGCTGCAGCAGACGCTGTACAGGCCGACGTTGTGGCCGGCGCGGTGGGAGGCAAGCAGGGTCTGCAACGGGGACATGGTCAAGCTCCGGACATCAGGAAAACGAGGGTTGGCAGGCCAGCAGGGCGGCACCGCGTGCACCACCGGCATCGCCGAAGCGCGGCGGCACGATGGGCGGCACCTGCACGCCGTTGAACAGATGCGCGGCGATGGCCGCCGGCAACAGCTGGTACAGCGGTGCGTACTGGGACAGGCCGCCACCGAGCACGATCACGTGCGGGTCCAGTGCCAGCACCAGTGCGGCCAGGCTGTGGCCGAGCAGGTCGCGATGGATGTCCAGCGCCTGCCGTGCGCGCGTATCGCCGGCCTCGGCCAGGGCGACCACCACGCTGGCATCGGCAGCGCTGCCACCGAGGTGACGCTCGATCATCGCCAGGCCACTACCGGACACGTAGCGCTCCACGCAGCCTTGCAGGCCACAGGCGCAGTCGATGAGCGGCAGTCCATGGCGCTGCAGCAGGTGGCCCGGCACACTCCAATGGCCCCATTCGCCGGCCAGGCCGTTGAAGCCGGACAGCAGGCGCCCCTGCAGGCAGAAGCCGCCACCGGCACCGGTGCCGAGGATGGCGCCGAACATGCTGGGGTAGCCATCGGCGGCGCCACCGTGCGCTTCAGAGAGCGCAAAACACTGCAGGTCGTTGCCGAAATGCAGCGGGCGCTGCAGGCGTGCCTGCAGATCAGCCGCCACGCATTGACCGGTCAGCGCAGGCACATTGGCGCTGAGCTGGCGGCCGTTGCGACGATCACGCACGCCGGGCAGGGCGATGCCGATGGCCGCATCGCTGCGACCCAGCGCAGCATCGGCTTCAGCAACCAATGTCACCACCGCCTGCAGGAAGCCGTCGTAGTCGCCCTGCGGGGTAGCCACGCGGCGGCGCCAGGTGACCTGCATCGCCGCATCGCACACCACCAGCTCGATCTTGGTGCCGCCGATGTCGATGCCGTAGCAGGCGTTGGCGATCAGCTCAGCCATGGTGGATGGTGACACCCTTGACCACGCGGTTGACGGTGCCGTCCGGGAACGGATTGTCGGGGGTCAGGCCGAGTGCGGCCGAACGCTGCAGCGCGTACAGCTGCGCAAAGCCCAGCCACACCGGCGCCAGCCACGGGTCATCCAGGGCAGGCACGGTGAGGGTGTAGTCATCGTCGGCACCGATATCCGAATGCGGACCGATCGACAGCACCTGCCCGGCCACGCCATCGCGGCGCAGTTCTTCCAGCAGATCCTGTTCATAGCGGCGCGCCAGCGGCTGCCCGCTGCGCAGCACGACCACCAGGGTGGTGCCGTCCAGCGTGGATTTCGGGCCGTGGCGGAAGCCGAGCGGGGTGTTGGCCAGCGCCAGCACGCGGCCGGCGGTCAGCTCCAGCACCTTCAAAGCGGCTTCGCGTGCGAGCGCTTCCAGCGGGCCGCTGCCAAGGTAGATCACCCGGTTGAACGGGCGCTGCGCCAGCGCGGCCACTGGTGCATCCCACTGCGCCTGGCCTTCGCGGGCGAGACCAGCAATCTGCTTCAGGCGCGCGATGCGCGCATCCCACGGCGAACGGTCGAACACGGTCAGCGCGGCCAGCAGCATGCAGGTCAGGCTGCTGGTCATGGCGAAGGCGCGGTCGCAGCTGGCCGACGGCATCAGCAGGGTGCAGGTGTCGGCACGGCCGGCGCCGCGACGGGCCAGTTCGCCATCGGCATTGCAGGTGATGTCCAGAAAGCGCACATCGTCGACGTCGCTGCGCACGCGGTTGACGGCGGCAACGCTTTCGGGGCTGGAGCCGCTGCGGCCGAATGACACCAGCAGGGTCGGACGGTCGCGCTGCAGGTACAGCGCCGGATGGGTGAGCAGGCTGGTGGTGTGCACCACGCGCACCTCGGCCGGCCACTGCGCGTTGATCGCATCGGCCACCATTTCGGCGATGAAGCCGGAACTGCCGGCGCCGGTGAACAGCACACGCTGGTTCGGGTCATTGAGGCTGTCGCCGAGGAAGGCCTGCAGGCGGTCGCGGGCACGCGACAGATCCTGTGCAAGGGCTTCCCACAGCGCCGGCTGCTGGGCGATTTCGGTAGCGGTATCGGCTCCGCCGCGGCGCTGCCAGGCGGACACATCGGAAAGCAGGGTGACGTCCATTCGGAGGTTCCAGTTGGGCCACCGCACCATCTGTGTTTTCTTTCGAAATGTCAAATACCGAAAGTAAAAAGAAAGATATTGAGGCAACTACTTTCCCGGCGCGGCAGGCTGCTGGAAACGAAAGAAACCGCCAGATGCCGTATCGCACAATGCTTAACAGGGGGTTGCAAGCGCTTACACAAAGTATTGCAGCGCACCAACTTTCGTTTCATGTAAATATATCTTCCTTTTTCCTTTCAATTTGTTGACATCTTTCGAATCGCTGCCCTAGAGTCGGCCCAACCGCTTTCGAAACGCCCGGTGAACGGGTTGGGAGTCCGTGTGGAAATCTGCGTTCGTCGTTCGCCACTGCTGCTGGCCCTGTTGCCGGCATTGCTGTCGGCGTCCCTGTCGGCCCAGGCCGCACCGGTCGGCAACCTTCGCTCGGTCAGTGCCAGTGCCAGCACCGACGGCGTGAGTGGTTGGGACCTGCAGACCGACAACGGCACGCGCATCCGCATCGAACTGCCGGCCACCGACATCATCCGCGTGCAGGCCGGCCGCAATGGCAAGCTGACCGGTGCCGGCGACAAGGCCGCGCCGATCGTGCTGCCGCAGCCCAAGGCGAACGTGCAGGCGCAGCTGGAAGAAGACGCGCAGGAAATCCGCGTGCGCACCGACGCACTGGTACTGCATGTGCAACGGCAGCCGCTGCGCCTGCGCCTGGAACGCCTGGACAACGGCCAGCCCAGCGCGCTGTGGCAGGAACTGCAGCCGTTGGACCTGGATGCCGCGCAGAGCGTGCAGGTGCTGTCCTCGCAGGCCGATGAAGGCTATTACGGTGGTGGCCAGCAGAACGGCCGCTACCAGTTCAAGGGCCGCGAACTGGAAGTCTCGTACTCCGGTGGGTGGGAAGAGGGGGATCGCCCGAGCCCGGCACCGATGCTGCTGAGCAGCCGTGGCTGGGGCATGCTGCGCAACACATGGAGCGACGGCAGCTACGACCTGCGCCAGAGCGACCAGGCCACCCTGCTGCATCGCGAGGACCGCTTCGATGCCTACTACTTCGTTGGCGCCGATCTGCCGAAACTGATCGAGCGCTACACCCAGCTGACCGGTCGCCCGAACATGGTCGCGCGCTGGGCGCTGTCCTACGGCGATGCCGATTGCTACAACGACGGCGACAACAGCAAGAAGCCCGGCACCGTGCCCGAAGGCTGGAGCGACGGCCCGACCGGCACCACCCCCGATGTGATCGACAGCGTAGCCAAGCAGTACCGCGCCAATGACATGCCCGGCGGCTGGATCCTGCCCAACGATGGCTATGGCTGCGGCTACAAGCAGCTGCCGGAGACGGTGAAGGGCCTGGCCGGATACGGTTTCCGCACCGGCCTGTGGACCGAAAACGGCGTCGACAAGATCGCCTGGGAAGTAGGCAAGGCCGGCAGCCGCGTGCAGAAACTGGACGTGGCCTGGACCGGCAAGGGCTACCAGTTCGCGATGGATGCCAACCGCCAGGCATTCAACGGCATCCTCGACAATTCCGATTCGCGCCCGTTCCTGTGGACGGTGATGGGCTGGGCCGGCATCCAGCGCTATGCCGTGGCCTGGACCGGCGACCAGAGCAGCAGCTGGGACTACATCCGCTGGCATGTGCCGACCCTGGTGGGTTCGGGCCTGTCCGGCATGGCCTACGCCAGCGGCGATGTGGACGCGATCTTCGGCGGCAGCGCCGAGACCTTCACCCGCGACCTGCAGTGGAAGGCGTTCACCCCGGTGCTGATGGGCATGAGCGGCTGGTCGTCGAATGCGCGCAAGCACCCGTGGTGGTACGACGAGCCCTACCGCAGCATCAACCGCGATTACCTGAAGTTGAAGATGCGCCTGACCCCGTACATGTATGGGCTGGTGCATGAGGCCGCACAGACCGGTGCACCGCCGGTGCGTGGCCTGATGTGGGACAACCCGCGCGATCCGCACGCGCAGGATGAAACCTACAAGTACCAGTTCCTGCTCGGCCGCGACCTGCTGGTTGCACCGGTGTACCGCAGCCAGGCCGCCAGCCGTGGTTGGCGCCGCGACATCCACCTGCCCGCCGGCGGCTGGATCGACTACTGGGATGGCCGCCGCGTGCAGGCCGCCGCCGATGGCCGCCAGCTGGACCGCCAGGTGGACCTGGCCACCCTGCCGGTGTTCGTGCGCGCCGGTGCGATCCTGCCGATGTACCCGTCGATGCTGTTCGACGGCGAGAAACCGCTCGATGAAGTGACCTTCGACCTGTACCCGCAGGGTGATTCGCAGTACACGCTGTACGAAGATGACGGCAACACCCGCCGCTACCAGCAGGGTGAATCGAGCACGCAGCGGATCAGTGTGCAGGCGCCGGCACAGGGCAGTGGCCCGGTGCAGGTGCAGATCGATGCGGTACAGGGCCAGTACAACGGCCAGCTGGCACAGCGCCGCTATGGCCTGCGCGTGCTCAGCCGACAGGCGCCGCGTGCGGTGCAGGCCGCTGGCCGCGCGCTGCCGGCGCTGGCCGACGCGACCGCATTCAACAGCGCCAGCGAGGGTTGGTACTTCGATGCCAAGGAGCGTCGCGGCACCCTGCATGTACGCACTGCGGCGCAGGACATCCGCCAGCCGCTGCAGCTGCAGCTGGACTTCGCCGTCGCCGCAGCGGCCGCCGACGATGCCTATCCGGCCGCACCGGTGCTGGGCCGCGAACTGCCGGCCGACAGCCTGCTGGTGGTCAACCGCCCGGCCGAAGAACCCGGCCATGCGCTGGAAAATGCCTTCGATGATGATCCGGCCACCTGGTTCCGCAGCGTGCGCAACCAGGCCGTGCGTACCGGTGCCCACGAGTGGGTGATCGGTTTCGGCGAACGGAAGATGATCGATGGCATCGACATCGCGCCGCGCAACGACAAGAACTGGAAGCACGGCCAGGTGCGCGACTACGAGGTGTACCTGGGCGACAGCAACGGCGAGTGGGGTGAACCGATTGCCCGCGGCCACCTGCTGCTGAAGGAAGGCACGCAGCGCATCGACTTCCCGGCCCACGCCGGCCGCCTGCTGCGCTTCCGCGTGTTGAGCGTGCAGAACCCCGAAGGTGACGGTGCCTCCAGCACCGATCCGATGGTGACCGCTGCACAGGGCAGTGCGCGTGCCTTCGACGCGCTGCAACCGCGCGACGTCGGCCCGATTGCGCTGTCCACCTTCCACATCCTCGAACACCAGGAACCGGAGCGACCGGCCCGGCAGCGCTATCTCTCCGAGCTGCCGGTGCCGGCCGCGCTGGCCAGCCATGTGCACGCCGACAAGGCGTTCAGCGGTGACGCCGGCATGCGCATGAACGGCCTGCAGTTCCGCCGTGGCCTTGGCGTGGCCGCCAACAGCCGCATCGACCTGCGCCTGCAGGGTGGTTGGCGCCTGCTGCGTGCCGACCTCGGCATCGACGACGCCTGCCGCACGGCCGGTGGCCTGCAGTTCCAGGTCTGGGGTGACAACCACCTGCTGTACGACAGCGGACTGGTGAAGGCGCCCGGCGTGGTCAAGCCGGAGCTGGACATCCGTGGCCTTTCCACCCTGAGCCTGCGCACGCTGGGTGCGCAGGGCAGCCAACCCGCCCAGGTCTGCGCCAACTGGGCCAACGCCGTGCTGATCGGCCAGGAGGGCGACTCCGCCAGCATCGTCGCCCCATGACCGCCACGTAACACCGCTCCTCCCCCGCCCATTCCGACTACGGCTTCACCACGACTGTGGGGGCCGTGGCCCGGGAGCGTTTTGCCCGCTGATCCACCATTCGCGCCGCACCCCTGCCAGGAGAGAACCCCGATGTTGCCCGCCCGCCACCACCGCCCCCCCTGTCGTTCGATCGCACCGTTGTCGCTGGCCATCGCCGGCGTGCTGTTGTCGGTCGCCGTTCCTGCCTTCGCCCAGGAGAGCAAGGACAAGGCCACCGACCTGGCCCGCATCGAGGTCACCGGTTCCAACATCCGCCGCACCGACGTTGAAACCGCCTCGCCGGTGCAGGTGATCAGCAAGCAGGACATCCAGAACATGGGTGCGCGCACGCTGCTGCAGGTGCTCGACAACCTGCCGGCGGCCCGGCCAGCGCAGCAGGATTCGCGCTCGCTGTTCACCGGCTCCGACGGCGCTTCGCAGGCCAACCTGCGCGGCCTCGGCGCACAGGGCACGCTGGTGCTGCTGAATGGCCGTCGCCTGTCGTACTACGGCGCGCCGGCGGGTTTCCAGACCCAGTTCGTCAACATCGATGCGATTCCCGCCGCCGCCATCGAACGCATGGAAGTGCTGACCGACGGCGCCTCGGCCGTGTACGGCACCGACGCGGTGGCCGGCGTGATCAACGTGATCACCAAGCGCAACTTCCAGGGCGCGGAGATCAGCTTCACCAACGACACCTCCTCGCGCATCGATTCCTACGGCGAGCGCCAGGCCAGCATCACCGCCGGCTTCGGTGACCTCACCGAGAACCGCTTCAACATCTACGGCGCGGTGAACATGTACCGCCGCGACGCGATTCCGCTGGCCGACTTCTATGACAAGCGCCCGGACCAGTACTACGTCAACAATCCCAACTACCTGAACAATCTGCGCCTGGGCGTGGGCAGCAAGCCGGGTGAGTTCAACCCGGGCAGCTATTTCGCGTTCGATCCGGTGACCGGCCGCCGCGTGCAGGAAGCCGCGCCCGGCTGCAAGAACGTGCTGACCAGTGAAGCGGCCGGCCCCCGTTGCGTCTGGGAAACCTGGATGAACAACGAGATCGACGCGGGCGCCAAATCCGAGCGCAACACCGCCTACCTCAACGGCACCTTCCTGGTGGGCGACAGCACCGAGATCTTCGCCGAGGCCACCTATACCGATATCGACCTGCGTGCCAACGGCGGTACCCCGCGCAGCTACGGCACCACCACCGGCAACCCGACCAGCTGGTTCTCGCGCGATACCGGCAACAACGTCAACCAGTTCCTGTATCCGTTCCTGGGCCCGAACAACGAGTACAACCACGCCAGCCCCGAGCTGAAGGCCATGATGGGTGGCGTGGTCGGCCTGCAGTACCTGCTGCAGGATGCCGGCGCCAACTACTTCGGCCAGCGCAACACCGACAAGAGCTACCGCGTGCTGACCGGCGCGCGTGGCAACATCGGTGACTGGAACTGGGAAACCGCGTTCGCCACCGCCGGCACGCACTCGACCACCTACCAGACGATCAACGTCAACGTGAAGGGCTTCGAGAAGGCATTCGGTCCTTACAGCATCGACCCGGGCACGGGCCGTGTGATCATCTCCGATCATCCTGCGTACAAGTTCGGTGAGATCAGCGAGGCCAACGCCGCACTGATCCGCGGCGCCTTCCCGACCTTCGACATCCAGTCGTGGACGCGCCTGCACACCCTGGACGGCAAGATCGAAGGCCCGCTGTTCCAGCTGCCGGCCGGTGAAATGCGTGCGGCATTCGGCTTCAACGCCAGCCGCGAAACCTTCTACACCCCCGGCAACGCCGACGCGGCCGCCGGCCTGATCACCCAGCAGGGTGGCTCGTGGTTCGATGGCGCGCGCAATACCTATGCGTTGTTCGCTGAAACGGTGGCGCCGATCACCGAGAAGCTGGAGCTGGATGCCGCCGTGCGTGTGGACAAGTACCCGAACTTCAGCGCCAACGTCGCGCCGAAGATCGGTTTCAAGTACCAGGCCTTCGACCAGCTGATGCTGCGCGGCACCTATTCCACCGGCTTCCGCGCCCCCAGCCTGGCCGAGTCCGGCAACGGCGGCGTGTACGCGCAGCTGGGCGGCTTCCGTGATGAACTGCGCTGCGCCGAGACCAACGCCATCGCCAACCTGCTGCTGAAATCGCAGCGCGGCGGCGATGTTGACCTGGGCAAGAGCCTGCTCAACGTGGACTGCAGCCGCACCGTGGCCCGCATGACCCAGCCGAACCAGAACCTGAAGCCGGAGAAGGCGAAGATCGCCACGCTGGGCTTCGTCTACGAGCCGGCCAGCTGGCTGTCGGTGTCGGCCGATTACTGGTTCATCTACCGCGACAACGAAATCGTTGCTCCGGACTACCGCCGCGCCGAAGACATCATTTCCTCGTCGCGCTCGCCGATCACCGACAGCGACCGCGCCAACCTGGCGCAGCTGGCGGCGATGTGCGCCGACCCGGCAAGCGGTGTGAGCTGCCCGGGAACGCTGCCGGGCTACTCGGCCGGCAATGTGGCCAGCGTGGTGGGCCAGTACAAGAACCGCGGCAAGACCCTGATCGATGGATTCGACATCGATGCGCGCAGCCGTTTCTCGCTGGGTGAGTGGGGCGGCCTGAACATCGGCCTGGCCGCCACCATCGCCAACCGCAACCGCTTCTACATGGATGAACAGAACGGCTGGTACTACGGCGACGTGGTGGGCTACTACAACAACCCGCGCCTGCGTGCGACGCTGAATGCCGACTGGACCTACAAGCAGGTCACCACCAGCATGTTCGTCAACTATGTGGGCGGCACCAAGTGGGCGACCGACCAGGTCGACGAAGTGAGCAACAACAAGGAAACCTGCACCGGCGGCTACCTGGCCCTGCAGGAGAGCAAGTGCGATGGTGCACCGTCGTGGTGGACCGCCAACATGAGCGTCACCTGGCGCCCGGATGATGCGTGGAACCTGAGCTTCACCGTCAAGAACCTGTTCAACCGCCTGCCGTTCTACGATCCCAACAGCTTCCTGGGTGACTCCAGTGACTACGCCACCATCTTCGGTCGTGGTTACAGTGTGACCATCGGCTACCGGTTCAAGTAATTCCGTTTGCGTGACCAGGCGCGCCGGCCCAGGCTGGCGCGCCTTCAAGAGGAGAGTGTTTGCCATGAAGCGTAGGGAATTCATCGCGGCCAGCGCCGCTGTCGCCGCCAGCAGCCTGCTGCCGCAGACCCCGGCATGGGCACGTGGCCGCAAGGTACGCCTGGCCGTGATCGGTACCGGCATGCGTGGCCTGGTGCTGCTGAAGGAACTGGTGCGCCGCGACGACGTGGAGGTCGTTGCCCTGTGCGATATCGAGCCGATCATGCTCGCCCGCGCCGTGGAGATGGTCAGCAAGGCGGATAAGCCCGCGCCGAAGACCTACGGCCAGGACCGCGACATCAACGCATGGAAGCGCCTGCTGGAGCAGAAGGGCATCGATGGCGTGATCATTGCCACGCCGTGGGAGTACCACGCACCGATGGCGATTGCCGCGATGCAGGCCGGCGTGGCCGTGGGCTGCGAAGTGGTGGCCGGCATCACCCTGCAGGATCACTGGGATGTGCTGAAGACCCAGCTGAGCACCGGCACCCCGTACATGCTGCTGGAGAACGTCTGTTACCGCCGTGACGTGATGGCGGCCCTGCAGATGGTGCGGCAGGGTCTGTTCGGCGAACTGGTGCACCTGCAGGCCGGTTACCAGCACGACCTGCGCGGGGTGAAGTTCAACTCCGGCGACCCGAACCAGCCCTACGACAGCGGCGTGGAATTCGGCCCCAAGGGCTGGAGCGAAGCACGCTGGCGCACCGAACACTCGGTGGAGCGCAATGGCGAGCTCTACCCCAGCCACGGCATCGGCCCGTGCGCGATGTATACCGGCATCAACCGCGGCAACCGCTTCACCCACATCAACGCGTTCGCCACCAAGGCGCGTGGCCTGCACGAATACACCGTGGCCAAGAGTGGCGGCACCACCCACCCGAGCACCAAGGTGAAGTTCAAGCTCGGCGACATCGTCACCACCACGCTGGCCTGCGAGAACGGCGAGACCATCCTGCTGCAGCACGACACCTCGCTGCCGCGCCCGTATTCGATGGGCTTCCGCGTGCAGGGCACCAAGGGCCTGTGGATGGACGTGAACCATTCGATCCACATCGAAGGCCGCAGCCCGCCGCACCAGTGGGAAGAGTTCAAGAAGTACCAGGACCAGTACGAACATCCGCTGTGGAAGCAGAATGCCGACACCGCCGCCAGCGCCGGCCATGGTGGCATGGACTGGTTCGTGATCCATGCGTTCGTGGAAGCGCTGAAGGCCAAGGCGCCGATGCCGATCGACATCTACGACGCAGTGACGTGGAGCGCGATTACCCCGTTGAGCGAGCAGTCGATCGCCAACAGTTTCCAGACGCTGGAGTTCCCGGATTTCACTGCCGGTGCGTGGAAGCAGCGCAAGCCGATTTTTGCGTTTGATGGTAAGTACTGATCTGCTCTGTGTAGAGTCGAGCCATGCTCGACTGCTTTGAACACAACGCCGGGCCATGCCCGGCGTTGCTGTCTGCATCGGTGCATTGGCACCCGTAGAGCCGAACCCACGCCCGGCTGTCTTTCCCGCCGACCGCATTAAACTAACGGCCCCACCGTTGGCGGAGCCCCATACCATGCCATGGCAGAAGATCAGCGAACTTCCTGACCAGCGATTCGTCGGCCCCTACGGCACCGAATTCTGGCGAATCCACGAAGGCCAGGTCTTCCACCAGGGTCGGTTGCTGCGCAAGGCCGACGCGGCCAGTTTCGAGTTCATCCCCGAGCACTATTTCATCGCGCGCGATTCGCACGCCGTCTACCACGCCTGGACCCGCCTGCCTGCGATTGACCGCGACAGCTTCCGCCAGTGCGGCGATTACTGGCTGGACAAGCGCAATGTCTACTTCGAATACGAGACTTCGCTGAAAGCCTTGGCCGAAGCCAATTGCGCCACTTTCCGCAGTATGGGCGGCGGCTACGGTGCCGACGATCACGGCGGCTGGTACTGCGGCCGACGCATGAAGCATTGCCTGCGCGGCGACCTGCTGCAGACAATCCCGCAGGACCCGCTGTACGCCGTTGACGACAGCAGCGTCTACTGCGACGGGAAGCCTCTGCCCGGCGTGGATCACGCGCGCTGGCGGCTGCTGGACGGACACTTCTCCGGCGATGGCAGCCGTGTCTACTATTTGGAACGGAAGCTGCCGCGCGTAGATGTGGCGTCGTGGCGTCTGTTGCAGGGGAGCTGGTCGCGGGACCATAAACACCTGTTCCATATGTTCATGATCGAGACCGACCCGATGCTGCGTGCACAGCATGGTTTCACGGATGATGAGGGTTGACGCGCGAAGCGGCTACCGTGACACCTTGATCTGCGTCAGCCGTCCCCCGGACGCCCTGGCATGCGGTACGCGGAACATTGCACCAGGTTGCACGAGTTCGGCCTGCTGCATCATCTTGGGCCACCACTCCAGAAGCCGCGCTGCGCGCTCGTAGTGGTTGAACGTGCTCCAGCCCTTGGCCAGAACGAATACGGTCAGGCCGAGGCGTGCGATCGCCTCGCGCTCTGCGGGCTTGCGATGATGATGATCCTGGGTAACGTGTACGCGGATGCCACGCTGGGTGGCCGCGTCGAAGAGCTCCAGGTCAGTAGTGCCGGGCATCACGAACTCCCTTACGTGGAAGACTTCGTGTTCGTCCGTTCCTGCAATGGCGTCGATGGCCCGGGCCAGCGCGGGCGGAAGATTCTCATCGATCTGCGCCTTCAAGGCGCGGCTCGATTCTCGAACTGCAGTGCTTTCTTCACTGCAGTCAGAGATAGGTCATACAGCTTGGCCACGCGACGCTCGTCGCCACCTTCGGCGCGCAGCGCCTCGACAATGGCGATGGTAGGAACGCCCGATTCGGCAAGGATGGGCTGACCAAAACTGCGCTGTGGATCAAATACCACCGCACGGGATCCCTTCAGTGGGAACCATCGTTCGGCACGATCATCGATGCCCAGTTCGATGCCGTCACGCAGCGAAGGTGCGATGACCTTGCGCATCACGTCCTGGCGCTTCACCACATCCACCAGTGCTGCATCGCCGCTGTCGCCCACGAGCTCCATGAAAATGCGGCGCCCATCGGTCTTGAAGCTCGTGCTGGTGAAGGGGTACTCCTTACCGAGCCGCTCGTTCAGCTCGACAATGGTTCGCCGCACCAGGTTGAGTGGCACGCCACATGCGACGAATGTGCGGACGAAGCGCAGCTCGATCAGATCGCGAAAGCCAATGCCGTCGATCTCTGAATCGGCCCATTGCGACTTCCACAGGGGAGGGTGGGCTTCCGGATTCCCGTGCTTCCGACCCTGATAGCCCTTCAGCCACCGGCGCAGTTCCGACGAGCTGCCGCCAATGAAGCGCGCAGCATCGGCGTAGGAATAGAGACCGACGCCGAGGCTGTCCTGTGCTGGCAAGGCGATACCCATGGCGCCGAGTCTACTCAATCCAAATGGAGCTGGAGTACAGAATCCCATTCTGCGCCCTGCGGGACTCATAAACTGAGAACGGAGACATGCGCGGGCGAATCTGCCCGGTGATTGGCAGGCCGAAGCCGACAAGAAGATGGCGCGCCCGGAGGGATTCGAACCCCCGACCAATGGCTTCGGAAGCCACTACTCTATCCGGCTGAGCTACGAGCGCGTGGTGGAACCGCCGCGCCGTCGGCCAAGGCCGGGGCGGGCATCGCAACGCAATGAGGCGGTGCGGAATGGGCATTCTATCCAGTTTCGCCGCACAAATCTCCCCCCGCCGGCAAAGTCGGTCCGAAGGCACAGGAGTATCCTAGTGCCATGGCTGATACCCCCCTTTCCGCGCCGCATCCGGCGCCGACGCCGCGCTGGCGGCATTACTGGAGTCTGATGCGCGCCGATCGCCCGATCGGCACGCTGCTGCTGCTGTGGCCCACCTGGTGGGCGTTGTGGCTGGCTGCTGGCGGGCTGCCGCCGCTGTGGACCCTGTTCGTGTTCACCGCGGGCGTCTGGCTGACCCGCTCGGCCGGTTGCGTCATCAACGACTACGCCGACCGCTGGCTCGACCCGCACGTGGAGCGCACCAAGGCGCGACCGCTGGCGACCGGTGCAATCAGCGGCCGGGCGGCGCTGGTGCTGTTCGCGGTGCTGATGCTGGTGGCCTTCGGCCTGGTGCTGACCCTGAACGGCCTGACCATCGCCCTGAGCTTCATCGGCGTGTTCCTGGCGGCCAGCTATCCCTACCTGAAGCGCTACACGCATCTGCCGCAGGTCTATCTGGGCATGTCGTTCGGCTGGGGCATCCCGATGGCCTTCGCGGCCGTGCAGGGCGAGGTGCCGTTGCTGGGTTGGCTGCTGTACGCCGGCAACATCCTGTGGTCCACCGCCTACGACACCTGGTACGCCATGGTCGACCGCGAGGACGACCTGAAGATGGGCTCGCACTCCACCGCGATCCTGTTCGGCGACCTGGACCTGGTCATCCAGGGCGTGCTGTACGCGCTGTTCCTGGCCACGATGGCGCTGGTGGGCGTGCGCGGCGGGCTGGGCGGGTACTACCTGGCCGGCGTAGCGGTGGCGACGCTGCTGGTGGTGTACGAATTCTGGATCTGCCGCAACCGCGAGCGTGGGCCGTGCTTCAAGGCCTTCCTGCACAACAACTGGGTGGGTGCCGCGCTGTTTGCCGGCATTGCCGTGGATCTGGCGCTGCGTTGAGCCCAAGGTGAGGTAGAGCCGGCCGCTGGCCGGCTGCATCCGTGTGTGACCCCGAGGTTGCCGGCCAGCGGCCGGCACTACCGCCACCGGCCATCTACGACCAATAGGTGGCTGACAGCCCGCATCCCACCGCCCAGAATCGAGCCATCGAACCTGGGAGGGTAGGCGATGGCCTCGACGGCAGCAGTACAGGACGGCTGGATGGCGCGCGCTGCGCTGCGCTCGGCCGCCTGGGCGGAAAAATGGTTCCCCGATGCGTACGTGTTCGCGGTACTGGGCGTGGTCATTGTCGCGCTGGCCGCGATGGGCTTCGGCTCTACCCCGCAGGCCACTGCCAGCGCCTTCGGTGATGGCTTCTGGAGCCTGATTCCCTTCACCATGCAGATGGCCTTCGTGGTCATCGGTGGCTATGCCGTGGCCACTGCACCGGTGGTCGCACGCTTCATCGATTTCCTTGCCCGTGTGCCGCGCACCGGCCGTGGTGCGGTGGTGTACGTGGGCCTGGTCAGCATGCTCGCCTCGCTGCTCAGCTGGGGCTTCTCGCTGGTGTTCGGCGGCCTGCTGGTGCGCGCGCTGGCCCGCCGTACCGAGCTGCGCATGGACTACCGCGCCGCCGGTGCTTCGGCTTATCTCGGTCTGGGTGCGGTGTGGGCGATGGGATTGAGCTCGTCGGCCGCGCAGCTGCAGGCCAACCCGGCCAGCATGCCGCCGGGGCTGGTGGAGATCACCGGCGTCCTGCCGTTCACTGAAACCATCTTCCTGTGGCAGTCGATCGCACTGACCTCGGTGTTGATCGTGGTCTCGCTGCTGATCGCCTGGCTGACCGCGCCGGCCGCCGGCAGTGCGCGTACCGCCGAAGATTTCCCCGGCGCGGCGCAGGCCGAACCGGAGCCGCTGCAGCGCCGCACCCGTCCGGGCGAGTGGCTGGAGTACAGCCCGTTGTTGACCGTGCTGCTTTCGCTGCTGGCCTTCGGCTGGCTGTTCAACGAGTTCGCCAACAAGCCATTGGTCAGCGCGATCGCCAACCTCAACACCTACAACTTCATGTTCATCTCGCTGGGCCTGCTGCTGCACTGGCGCCCGCGCAGCTTCCTCAACGCGGTAGCCAAGGCGGTACCGAGCACCACCGGTGTGCTGATCCAGTTCCCGCTGTACGGCGGCATCGCGATGATCCTCACCCACGCTGCCGGTGGCGACGGTGAGACGCTGGCGCACCGGCTGTCGAGCCTGTTCGTGCACGTGGCCAGCACCGATACGTTCGCGCTGGTGATGGGCGTGTACTCGGCGGTGCTGGGCTTCTTCGTACCGTCCGGTGGCGGCAAGTGGATCATCGAAGCGCCGTACGTGATGCAGGCCGCGAACGAGCTGAAGGCGCACCTGGGCTGGGCGGTGCAGGTTTACAACGCGGCCGAAGCGCTGCCGAACCTGATCAATCCGTTCTGGATGCTGCCACTGCTGGGCGTGCTCGGCCTGAAGGCCCGCGACATCGTCGGCTTCACTTTCATCCAGCTGCTGGTGCACATCCCGCTGGTGCTGGGGTTGCTGTGGCTGCTGGGCATGACCCTGGCCTACGTGCCGCCGGTGATGCCGTAGCGCAAGCACGGGGTCATGTGGGGTCAGAGCCTCTCCGCTGGAGAGGATCCGACCCCGGGGTCAGATCCCTTTCGAAGGAGGGGCTCTGACCCCGGAGACCCTCAGCCAGCCGCCGCCTGCTTCTCGATCTCGGCCTTGCGCAGCAGGAAGCGCTGCAGCTTGCCGCTGGGCGTTTTCGGTAGTTCCGCGACGAACGCCACCTGGCGCGGGTACGCATGGGCGGACAGCCGTCGCCGCACATGCTGCTGCAGTTCCTGCGCCAGCGTGACGCTGCCGCTGAACCCAGCGCGCAGGATCACGAAGGCTTTGACGATTTCGGTGCGCTCTGGATCGGGTACGCCGATCACCGCCGTTTCCGCCACCGCAGGGTGTTCCATCAGCACGCTCTCCACATCGAATGGACCGATGCGATAGCCCGACGAGGTGATCAGGTCGTCCGAGCGACCGATGAAACTGATCGAGCCGTCGTCCTCGCATTCCACCGAATCACCGGTGAGGTAGTAGCGATCGCCCAGCGCCGGTGTGTCGGCACCGTAGTAGCCGGTGAACCACATGATCGGCGACTGCTGCAGGTCTACGGCGAGGATGCCGGGCGTGCGCGGCGGCAGTTCGTTGCCGGCATCGTCCAGTACCGCCACGCGGTAACCGGGCATCGCAAAGCCCGATGATCCCGGCCGCACGGCGTGGTCCAGTGCGTGGTGATTGTTGACCACCATGCCGGTCTCGGTCTGGCCGTAGTGGTCGAGCACCGTGGTGCCCAGATGGGCGGCGAACCAACGGGCGATCTCCGGGTTCAGCGGTTCGCCGGCGCTGCTCACCACCCGCAGCTTGCCGTTGATGGCCGCACTGGCCTCGGGCCCGGCGGCGATGATCTGCCGGTACGCTGTGGGCGAGCCGGCAAGATTGGTGACACCCAACCGCCCGACGATGTCGTTCAGCCCCTGCACGCTGAAACCGGCTTCGCTGAAGGTGGTGGCCTGGCCCAGCAGCAGCGGGCCGATCACGGCGTAATACAGGCCATAGGCCCAGCCGGGATCGGCGATGTTCCAGAACACGTCCTCTGGGCGCAGGTCCACGGCCAACTGCATGTAACTGGCAAAGGCCAGCAATGCGCGTAGCTGCACCGGCACGCCCTTGGGGCTGCCGGTGGTGCCGGAGGTGGACAGCAGTGCCATCAGCGCATCGCCGCGCAGCATCACCGGCGCGAAATCAGGTGTGGCATCGGCGGTGCGTGCAGTCCAGTCGATGTCGCCGGCACGTAGTGTCTGCTCCGGTGCCAGGAGGGTGGCGACCGGCGGGCAGCCATCGACCTCGTCCAGCTTGCTGCGGTTCGTGCTGTCGGTCACCACCAGTGCGGTGCGCCCGGTTTTCAACCGTGTCTCGATGGCCTTGGGGCCGAACGCAGTGAACAGCGGCTGGTAGATCGCGCCCACCCGCCAGGTGCCGAGGATGGTCGCCAGCAGGTCCGGTGTACGCGGCAGCAGGCCGGCCACCACATCGCCCTTGCCGATGCCCTGCGCGGCCAGCACCTGGGCAACACGCGCGGAGGCATCGCGCAGGTCCTCGAAGGTGTACCGATGCAGGGCACCGTGGGCGTCCACCCAGCGCAGCGCCAGCGCATTGCGGCCGCAGTGACGGTCGCAGCACTCCACGCAGGCGTTGATGCCGGTCTGCAGGTCACCGTGCAACTGTCGCTGTCCGCGCTCGATGCTGAAATCGGCCAGTGCCTGTTCGTAGGTGGGGCGTGCTGCAGTGTCGCGGGCCATGCGCATCTCCGGGGTGACGTCACTCCGACGATAGGCGGCGGCCCTGCATGCTGCAAATGGGACCATGGGCGTAGGCCGCCGCTGCGCGCGCCGCGTCGGGCAAGAACGCTGAATGCGTTCGTTTCCGGCTGCAGCATGACGACATGCCAAACTCGCATGAATCCTTCAGTCGCTTGTGCCGCAAGGGCTGGCGCCGGTTCATTCACGCACGTACACATGGGTGTAGCCCGCTCACAACGCATGGTTAACCAATCGCTGCCGACGATGGCCCCGTCCACCGCATTCCGCGCGTGGCATTTGGAGATCGGACATGGCACAGCAGAACCAGAACCCGAACCAGAAGCAGCAGGGCCAGCAGAACCAGCAGGATCAGCAGCAGGGGCGCGGCCGCGACCAGCAGCAGCAACAGCAGCAGGAACAGCAGAAGCGCAACCAGAACCAGCAGCAGGGCGGGCAGGACGAGGAAGAGTGATCCTGGCAGCCGCCATCCATCACCGACGAAGCCCCGCCCCGCGCGGGGCTTCGCTTATTCCAGCACGCCGATCCGCTGCAGCACCGGTGCTGCAGCCATGTCGTTGGGGTTGGTACCGGGCAGGCCCTGCGGCACCTCCAT
The DNA here is from genome assembly GCF_052114625.1 of Stenotrophomonas sp. 2YAF26. Taxonomy (NCBI): domain Bacteria; kingdom Pseudomonadati; phylum Pseudomonadota; class Gammaproteobacteria; order Lysobacterales; family Lysobacteraceae; genus Stenotrophomonas; species Stenotrophomonas sp. 2YAF26. The sequence goes on from NZ_JBFRFC010000006.1 coordinate 105,175, forward strand.
GCCCATGCCGCGATACAGATCAACCCAGTGCCGGGAGATCTCACCGGTTTGCGGGTTGCGGAAGTTCATCGGCTGCAGTGCGAACACATGGTGCGCACGGAACGCGCGCTCGATGAAATCCGAGCAGTAGTAATTGTCGTCGTTCAACACGTAGGCAGTGTTGTACGGTTTGCCCAGCATCGTGCGCGCGGTGGCCACGGCATCGGCGATGGCATTGTCCGGCGGCGCACGCAGGCGATAGACCACGATCTGCCGCTGCTTGCCTTTCGCGTCCTCGCGGAACTGTTCCAGCGTCTGCCGGCGCGAGCCCTTCTCATCGGCGTGCAGCACCTCCCAGCCCTGCGGTGCCGAGGCCACCAGCGCGACATGGTCGAAGCTCGGCGCGCCTTGTTTTCCGGTCGCATCGTTGATGGCCGCGCTCAGGCCGCCATGGCCGGCGGTGACGAACAGCAGGTCGCCGTCGCGGACGTCGACGCCCATCGCCATGGCTGGCCACAGGGCAGGCAGCAGCAGGCCGATCAGGAGCAGGAGGCGGCGCATGGGCATCTCGGACAGGCGGAAGACCGCGATTGTAGGCGGCAGGGTAGGATGGCGCGACCGAACCGGAATCAGGACGATCCCATGAAGCCCCGCCGTTCCCTTGTGCTGCTGGCACCTGCCCTTGGCCTTGTGCTGTCCGCCTGCACGCCCGCGCCGCAGCCCGCGCCGGCTGAAGCCCAGGCTCCTGCAGAGGCACCTGCCAGCACAGCGACGACGGTGGAGCCGGCGCCCGCGCCCGCAGTGGCGACCGCAGCGTGCCCCCATCCCGGGTTCGATACCTTCCTGAAGCACTTCGGCAACGAGATCACCCTGCAGGAAAAGGCCACGGCCGATCCGCTGCTGGACAGCTACGTTGACGCTGGCGCCGAGCCTGAGCCGCGCACGGTGCAACGCCCGCTGGCATTGGCCGATGTCGAATGGCCGGTGATGCCTGATCCGGCCGGGCTGGCCGGGCAGGGCCGGCAGATGCAGGTGACGGCCGTGGCCGACGGGCAGATGCAGGTGCAGATCCGAACGCCCGACAGCAGCGACCAGCAGACCTATACCTTCGCGCAGACGCCGTGCTGGACACTGGTCAAGCGCGAAGACGAGTCGATCTGAGGCCAGATCGGGACAGGCGCGGGCCGTCGGTGGCTGCTAGGCTCCAAGCACGTTCAAGGCACGGAGACGCCGATGCAGGCCCGCAGGATGCGCACCACCACCGTTACCCTGGTCATCGCCACGCTGTGGGCGATGACCGCGTCGCTCGGCGCCCACGCGCAATCGCTGCACGCTGACGATCGCGCTTACTTTCCCAGCGCCGCCGCCGAACAGACGGCACGCATTGCTCTGGGCGAGCGCGTTGAGGTGTTGCAGGGCGCCACGGCGAGCGAGCCGGCCACGCGCTTCCGCCAGGCCGAAGCGCTGCAGGCACAGTGCCTGCGCCACCATGCGTATCTGCATCTGCAGGCTGCCCGCAACGCACGCGATCATCGCCCGGCGCAGGCGCTGGACCAGGTGATGGGTCTGTGCAGCCGTATCGCCCGCGCGGGCAGGGCCGCCCTGCGTGAGGCACCGGCGGATGCACCCTGGTTGGCGTCCTACCGGTTCCTGCGCGACCGCGCGGTGCAGGAAGGTGCGGCGCCGGCCAATGCGCAGCTGGATGATGCCGTGGATACGCTGGCCGACCCGGCGCTGGATACCTTCGCGCGCCTGCATCGGCAGATCTTCCACAGCGCCGCATTTCCGCGCGTCGAGGGGGCTGGCCGCAGCTGGGATACCGGCGCCGACAAGCAGGCGCTGGCCCAGCACTCCGACCGTACGCTGCGTGAGGCCGGCTGGAAGGGATACTGGCAGGGCCTGCAATCGCGCCGCGAGCCGATGGCTTCGGTGCTGCTGGGCCTGGTGCAAGTGAATGACGCCGCCGCGCGCCTGCAGGGAGATGGCTCGGCCACCGCGCGTGGCTACCGTCGCATGGGCATGGATACGGCGACCGTCGACGCTACGCTGGCGGCGATCGAGCGTCACGCGGCAGACCGTCGTGCCTACCAGGACATGCTGCTGCAGCATGCTGGGCGCAGCGGCATCACGTCGCCGCAGGTCTGGGATACCACCGTGCCGGATGCCGGCTATACGCCATCGGTGCTGACGCTTGAGCAGCTGCGCGATACCGCCGCCGATGCCATGCAGCACCTGGGGCCGGAGTATGTCGCCGAGCTGCGCGCGCTGCTGGACCCTGCGCACAAGCGCATGGACCTGGCCACCGTGCTGGGCAGTCGCAGCCACGACGCGTTCCAGGTGGTTGCTCCGGACATGCCGTCGCTGTTGTTCGTGGGGCTGCGCAGCGGGGATCTGGAGAGCGACGTGGAGATCGCCCATGAAGCCGGGCACGCCGTGCACGGGCAATGGATGCAACGTGGCCATGCCTCGCCGTTGCAGCGCAATGGCAGTGCGTGGCTGACCGAAGCCTTTGCCATCTACAACGAACTGCGCTTCCGTGACCAGCTGTACCAGCAGGCACAGGATCCTCGCGCCAAGGCGTACTACCTGAAATCGCTGCTGGATGACATGGTGATGCAGCTGTTCACCTCCTCCGAGGAAGCGCAGCTGGAGCAGTCGATCTACCAGGGCGTGGCTGGCAACACCCTGGGCACCGCCGACGATCTTGATGCGCTCACCGGCCAGGTGCTGGCGCGCTATGGCCAGCAGCCGCAACGCTACCCGCAGCTGCGCAGCAACTGGATCAGCAAGCGCCTGATGTACGAGGACCCGCAGTACATGGTCAACTATCTCTACGCCGGTCTGCTGGCGGTGCAGCTGTATGTGCAGGACCAGCAGGACCCGGAGGGTTTCCGCCAGCGCTATCTGACCGTGCTGGGCGAGGGCTTTGACCGCGCACCGCAGGAGCAGGTGGCACAGTTGCTGGGACATGTACCGGACTGGCCGGCACTGGTCGACGCGGACCTGCAGGTGTTCGCGCAGAACGCTGCCCGGCTGCAGGCGTTGTATACGCAGATCGAGGCAGGGCAGGGCACATGAGCCGGGTGCCGCAGGCGCGCGTTGCCAGGCAGTGGGCGTGGCTTGTGCTACTGCTCTGCCTGTTGCCGTTGCTGTCGCTGGCGGCAGCCCCGATTCCTGCACTGGACGACCCGGTAGTGGACACCGCCAATGCGCTGTCCCCCAGTACCCACGCCACGCTGCGCGAGCAGGCATTGCAGCTGCAGGCACGCAAGGGCGCGCAACTGCAGGTGCTGGTGGTGCCCAGCGTTGGCGAGGAAGGTATCGAAGCCTATGCGCAGCGGGTCTTCGACCAATGGCAGCTGGGCCGCGCTGGCGTCGATGATGGCGTGTTGCTGCTGGTGGCGGTGCAGGATCGGCGCGTCCGCATCCAGACCGGTTATGGCCTGGAAGGCACCATTCCTGATGCGTATGCCGCGCGCATCATCGACAAGGCGATCGTGCCGCGGCTGCGCGAGGGAGACCTGGACCAGGGGGTGCTGGATGGCACCGCGGTGCTGGTGGCGCTGGTCGATGGCGAGCAACTGCCGCCTTGGGAAGATTCCTTGGCACGCAACGTGTTGCCGCCGGATTGGCGCACGGGGGATTCGGTCGTCGCGCTGACGTTGCTGGCGGGCTTTCTGGCGGGTTTGTGGCGATCGCCACCGCGTCTGCTGGCGACCAGGACCGAAGCCGGGTTCACCGGTAACCGCCGCGAGCGGCGGCGCAAGGCACTGGCAGCCAATGCGGCGGTGCCCAGGTCAACGTGGCCGACATTGCCTGCCTGGGGCAGGCCGCTGCTGGTGACGGCGGTGATCGCCGGGGGAGGGCTTTCTGCGTCGCTGCTGCTGCCGCGCCATGTGCTGCCGGCGTTGTTCTTCGTGCTGCTGCCCGCCGTCCCGGTGGCAACCCTGCTGGGCTGGTGCTGGCGTCGCAGCGGCGGCGTTCGCATCGTGCTGTACGGCATGCTGGCCGTCAGCACCGGCTTCTTCGCGGTGATGCTGGTGCGCGGCCAGTTGCCGCCCAGCCTTGCGCTGCACACGCTGCTGAACCTGGCGGTCGGCATCGCCGCCATGCTGGTGTTCTTCCTGGTGCAGGCCGGTCGCGCGCGCTGGCGGAAGAACCGCAACAGCTTCGCCATCCGCCTGGTGGTGCTGGTGCTGCTGACCGGTGGCTATGCGCTGGGCGCGCTGCTGGCCATCGACCGTGCCGGCGACGAGAACGCCCGCGTGCTGGCGACGATCGTGTCCAGCATGGGCACGCTGTTCCTGTACTTCATCTGGGTGTTCACTCTGCTGCCCGGCGAAAAGGCCCGCGGCGGCCGGGGGGCGTCCACAGGCTATCGTTCCTCGTCCAGCACCTCGTCTTCCAGTTCGTCCTCGAGCAGTTCCAGCGACTGGTCCGGTGGTGGTGGCCGCAGCGGAGGCGGTGGCGCCTCGGGCAGCTGGTAACTCAGGCCGCCTGCACCCGCCAGCCCAGCGCGGCATCGTGCAGTTCGCCGCTGCCGCTCACATCGGCCACCTGCAGCTGCAGCCCCTGCGCGTTGGGCAGGTCCTTCTGCTCGGGGAACCAACGGCGATCGGCAGCGACCACGATCAACAGGCCCTCGTCATCGCCCATCGGGGCGAACTGGGGCGACGGCGGGCTGATGGGCTGCAGGCCGAAGCGCTGGCTGGCTTGTTCGCGCACAGCATCGACATCATGGCTGGGCAGGCCAACCTCGCTCAGGCAGGTCAGTTCGCTGCCATGGAAGGCGCCACTGCGGTCGCTGGCCGGCAAGCGCCTACGGCCGATCAGTTCCAGGATCAGGCCATCGGGTCCGGTGAAATACACCGACTGCGACTGCCAGCTGCTTTCCAGTGCGAAGTAGTCCAGCCCTTCCGGATTGCATTGCAACGGCGTGCGTGCACGCAGCCAGCTCATGGCGTCGGCGAAGCGGTTGTCCGGCACATTGAAGGCCAGGTGCACGCCGCCTACCGGACGGCCATTCGCTGGTTGCAGCTGGATCGTGCTCCAGCCAATGCGGACCTGGTCGCCGGCCACCTCCAGCTGCAGCACGTCGCGGAAGTACGCGGCGACGCTGGCAACATCGGATACCGGCAGAGAAAGATGCAGCAGGCGCATGATCGATCCTCCGTGGAGCGCTAGGAGCAGTGTAGTCCCGTGCACCTTTGCGCCGCGTCATCACCTCTGCAACGAATCGTTACTGCCAGCCCTGGCATCGAGCCGTGCTCGACTGTCTTCAGCGCAAGGATTCCGCGAAGAAGCGCACCGCGTCTTCCACCACCACCGCATGCGTCTGCTCCTTCGGTACCGCAGTCATGCACAGCGCCTGCAGCCGCTCATCCGCCAGCGGCGTGCAGGCAGACAGGAAATCGTAGTGGCCGACACCGGGCAGCGCGTGCAGCGTTGCTTTCGGAATCAGTGCCGCCGCCACATCACCGTTGGTCGCCGGCGGCGCCACTTCATCCGCTGAACCCAACACGATCATCACCGGCTGCCGCAACGCCTTCAGCTGCTCCGGTGCAAACGCCTGCACGATGGCGGGCGCCAGCACGAACACCGCGCGCACGCCGGCAATCGAACGATCATCCTGTGCATGCTGCACGTAGGGTTGCAGTTGTGGCGACGCCGCTGCAGCAAGACGCGCCGCCATCGTATGCGCGACCGCTTCCTGCTGCGGCCTGCACACGCCGTCGTCCGGGTGCACCTGGCAGAACGCCAGCAGCCGCGTCATGTCCGGCCGTGCGCCGGCGCTGAGCATTGCGGTGAAGCCACCGGCGGAATAGCCCACCACGCCCAGCCGCGATGCATCAACATGTGGTCCCAGCTGTGGGTCGGCCTGCACGGCTGCCAGCGCCGCCTTCAGGTCGTCGGCGCGCAGCCAGGTCAGCACGCTGCCGGCCAGCGTCATCTCATCGGCGCCGTTGTTGCCGGGGTGGTCCACGGCGATCACCAGGTAGCCAGCCCGCGCCAGCGCGGTGCCCAGCCACCCCATCATGCGCGCGGTGCCGCCATTGCCATGCGACAGCAACAGGGTTGGCAGGCGCCCGCCGGCAATGGGGGCGTCCTTCGCCGCGCGCCCCACCTCGAACAGCGGCGCATCCGGTGGCCCGATGGTCAGCGGCGTTTCTTCGCTGCCTGGCATTGCCGGGTGCCACGCGGTGAAGCGCAGCACCTCGCGCTGCGCACTATCGCGGATCGCCGCGCTTTTCAGCGTTGTCACGCCATGACGTTCACCGGCAATGGTGGGAGCGGCCGCCATCACCATCGGCGCCTGAGCAGCCAGCAGCAGGGTCAGCATCCATCGTGTCGCGCGCATCATCGGTTTCTCCGGGTCAGTCAGGACGGTGATCGACCGGCAGCCAGATCTCCACGCCGCCATGGCCGGTATGCTCGTCGAAGCGGGTGTCATAGCGTTCAAGATCCGGCGCGTTGGCCAGGTGGAGGCCGCTTGCCGGCAGGTACTGGTCCAGCAGCCAGAACCAGGTCGAGCGGATGGTGGAGATATGGCCGCCATGCCAGGCCACCAGGTAACGGCGCGCAGGCACATCCACCCGCTGCCAGTGTGCAGGCACCGATGGCAGTGCGTTCACCGACAATGCTGCGATGTAGTCGAAGCCACCCTCGTCGTCGCTGTTGCAGCACACACCGAAACTGACCGGCGCCGGTGTTGGCCATTCGCGATTGAGCTGTGCCCACTGCCCGGGAATCGCACCGCCGCTGTCGCGGCTGTGGCGCATGCCGATGCCGGCCACCTGGAAGGGCGTGCAGTCGATCAGCCTGGGCGCCTCGGTGCAGGCCTGTGGCGCGTCGTCGAGGCGGATCGCGTGCACCAGTGCCAGTTCCTGCAGGCCCCGCTCGCGCACGCGCTCCGGGGTCTGCCCGAACTGCTCGCAGAAGGCACGGGTGAACGCGGCATGCGTGCTGTAACCGGCTGCCAACGCCACCTGCAGGATGTCGCCGGCCCCGTTGGCCAGCTGTTGCGCGGCGGCGGTCAGGCGGCGTCCACGCAGGTAGCGCACCACCGACGTGCCGGTGCGGGCCTGGAACAGGCGTGACAGGTGGAAGGGCGACAATCCGGCGGCTGCCGCGATGTCGGCCAGCGCCAGCGGCTTGTCGGCATGGCTTTCGATGTACCACAACGCTTTGCCGGCTGCGCTCATCGCGCTGTCCCTCGTTCGAATGCCGGGCAGCGTACCGGATCGACGGGGTGGGGCGCTTAGCAGTTCTTGCGCCGGCGGGGCTTTGCGTTTGCCGTTGCACCGGCAACAATGCGATCTTCATGGACACGATCGAGGCCAGGGACATGCCGGAAGTCACCGCTATCAACCAGACCGCGCAGATCGCCGCATGTTGATGATCATTGCGATTGCCCTGCTGCCGGCGCTGCTGCCACTGGCGCTGCTGGTGCTCATGTGGCGGCGGGCACCGCGCTGGCGCGGGGACCCCTGGCTGTACCGTGTGATGTTCTCATTGCTGGCAGCACTGCTGGCGCCCACGTTGTTGATGGCAGGCCATGGCGGCCTGCCGTGCCCCACTATCGGTGGCCTTGTGCTGGTGCTCATGGACCTTGAGTGGATCGGCCAACTGCAGGTGAACCTGATTGCCTTCGGAACCGAGGACACTGCCATCCTCTCCGCGCCTTTCCTGTTCGTTTTCGCGATCGCGCTGTTCATCCCGCTGCGGACGGCGCGGCCCGCCGTCTTCGGCTTCGACGACGACACTGCCGGATAGCACAGAGCCCGGCATGGGCGGCGGCTGCACCTCCAGCGGTCGCAACTGTCGTCTCCACGTCATCGCTGCTTCACATCCCGCCCCGAGACTGCGCGCCTTGTCCAGGTCCCACCTGGCCCTGTCGTGCCTTCCCGGAGTCCTGCCGTGCATCGTTCGAAGCTGTCGCGTTCCATCCTCCTCGCCCTTGGTCTGGTCAGCGCAGGAGGCGCGATCGCTGCAGATGCCGGAACGGCAGGCACCAGCAGCAGTGGCAACGCCGCTGCGCCCACCCAGCTCGATGCGATGCTGGTCACCGGTACCCGTGCCTCCAACCGCACCCAGTTTGAAACCCTGGCGCCGGTGGACGTGTTCACCAAGCAGGACATCCAGTCGGTCGACTCCACCGACCTGAAGGACGTGCTGGCGCAGCTGGTGCCTTCGTTCGTGGTGCAGCGCCTGCCGATGGCCGATGGCCAGGTGTTCGTGCGCCCGGCCACGCTGCGTGGCCTGTCGCCGGACCAGACGCTGGTGCTGGTCAACGGCCGCCGCTTCCATCGCAGTGCGTTGCTTGGCAACCGCGGCGCACAGGCTGCCGACCTGGCCCAGATTCCGACCAGCGCCATCAAGCGCATCGAAGTGTTGCGCGATGGGGCGTCGGCGCAGTACGGCTCGGATGCCATCGCCGGTGTCATCAACATCATCCTGGAGGACAGCCCGGGCACCGAGATCACTGCGGGCTATTCGCAGTACGCGCAGGGCGATGGCGCCTCGCGCGACTTCAGTGCGCGCACCGGCTGGGCGCTGGGTGACTACGGCAGCCTCGCCCTGTTCGCCGAATCGTCCAACTCCGATGCGACCTCACGCACGCGCCAGCGTCCCGACGCCATCGCCTTCCAGGCCGCGCATCCCGAATTGGACGTGCCCAACCCGGTGCAGCGCTGGGGGCAGCCGGAGCTGGAAAGCCGCCGCGTGGGCTTCAACCTGAAGGCCAATGCCAGCGACACCCTGGAGTTGTATGCCTTCGGCCTGTACAGCCACAGCGACGGCGTCAGCGATTTCAACTGGCGCAACCCCGATACCACCACCGGCGCGTACCGTACGACCAGCATCTTCCCGGGCTGGAACCTGCGCTCGCTGTATCCGGTGGGCTTCAGCCCGCAGTACGGCAACACCCAGAACGACCTGCAGCTGGTCGCGGGCCTGCGTGGTGAGATCACGCCCAAGCTGCGCTGGGACCTGAGCGCCTCGTATGGCCGCAATGCCATCGACTACGGCCTGGACAACTCCATCAACGCCTCGCTGGGCCCGGACAGCCCGACCTCCTTCGACCTCGGCCGGCTGACCCAGACCGAGAAGAACGCCAATGCGGACTTCAACTACGAATGGGACGTGGCTGCGCTGTCGAAACCGGTCAACGTCGCCTTCGGTGCCGAGTTCCGCCAGGAGACCTACCAGGTGCGCGCCGGCGACCCGGCCTCGTATGCGGTGGGCCGTGGCGCTGCGGCGGGCCTGGAAGCCAATTCCAACGGCGCGCCGGGCTTCTCGGCCAGCCAGGCCGGGCAGTGGAGCCAGCGCAGCAAGGCCGCCTACGTGGACATGGAAGTGCCGCTGGGCGAGCGCTGGAGCATCGGCGCGGCCGGTCGCTATGAAGACTTCTCCAGCTTCGGCAGCACGGTGGATGGCAAGCTGTCGGCACGTTTTGCGATCACCCCGGACGTGGCGCTGCGCGGCACGCTCTCCACCGGCTTCCGCGCGCCCACGCCGGCCCAGCTCAACACCACCAGCACCACCCAGGGCCTGGACACGCGCACGCTGCAGATCTTCACCAGCGGCCGCCTGTCGCCCAGCGATCCGTTGGCGCAGCTGCTGGGTGCCAAGCCGTTGACCCCGGAAGAATCGCGCACGGCCTCGCTGGGCCTGACCTGGCGCACCGCCCTGGGCCTGTCGGGGTCGGTCGATGTCTACCGGATCACGCTCAGCGACCGCTTCAGCCAGTCGGCCAGCTTCGCCATTCCGGCCGGCACGCCGAACCCGCTGGGCTATACCTCGGTGAACTACTTCACCAACGATTTCGACACCACCACCACCGGCGTGGATGTGGTCGGCAACTACCTGCGCGACCTCGGCGCAGGGCGGATGACGCTGACCCTGGCTTACAACTACAACCAGACCCGCGTCGACAACGGCAGCACCTCGGTGGCCACCAACGAGACCCAGCGCGTGCTGTTCGAAGACCGCCTGCCCGAGCACAAGGGCAGCTTCACCGGCAGCTGGGACGTCGGCGCGTGGTCATTGATGGCACGCGTGCGCTATTACGGCAAGTGGACCGACTCCACCGGCAATGCCACCGGCGATATCTACCAGCAGTTCGGTGCGATGACCTTCCTCGACCTGGCCGTGGGCTATCGCATCAACGAACACCACAGCCTGCGCATGGGTGCCGACAACGTCTTCGACCGCTATCCGGATGAAGCCACCTTCCAGGCCAGCCGTGGCCTGATCTATTCGCGCAACGCGCCGTACGACACCGACGGCGCCAACGTGTACGCGCAGTACCGGCTGACCTTCTGATGGACAGCTGCCGCCGTTCCCTGCTGCGTGCCGGCGCGCTGCTGCCGGCCGCTGCGGCGCTGTCTTCACTGCCTGCCATGGCCGCCGCGCGCTACGCTGTGCCGATGGACATTCCTGCACCTTCCACGACGCCGGATGTGCTGGCCCGTGACGAGTCGTACTGGGCCGCCGTCGCCAGCCACTTCGACATCACCGATGAAGTGAACCACCTGGAGAACGGCTACTGGGGCGCGATGGGCAAGCAGACCCTGGCCAGCTACCAGCGGCATACCGCCGAAGTGAACCGGGGCAATGCCTGGTACGGTCGCCACGCGTTCCCGGCGCAGTACATGGCCGTGCATCGGCAGGTGGCCGACATGCTTGGCGTCGGCGCCGACGAGATCGCGCTGACCCGTGGCGCCACCGAAGCGATGCTCGCGCTGATCGGCGGCTACAACCGGTTGGCCGCGGGCGACCAGGTGCTGTACGCCGACATCGACTACGACAGCATGATCAACGCGATGCGCTGGCTGCAGCAGCGTCGTGGCGTGCAGGTCGAGCGCATCGCACTGCCGGTGGTGCCCACCCATGAGCAGATCCTGCAGGCCTACGATGAGGCGTTCACGCGCCTGCCGCGCCTGAAACTGGTACTGCTGACCCAGGTCAGCCACCGCCATGGGCTGGTGCTGCCGGTGGCCGAGCTCGCCGAGCGTGCGCGGGCGCGCGGCATCGATGTGATTGTCGATGCCGCACATGGCTTTGGCCAGATCGACTACGCGGTGCCGGACCTGAAGGCCGATTTCGTTGGCATCAACCTGCACAAGTGGATCGGCGCACCGGTGGGCGTGGGCGCGATGTACGTGCGCAAAGGACGCGTGGCCGACCTGGATCCGTACATGGGCGAGACCGACGACGGCCGCGTGGGCAGTCGCGTGCACACCGGCACGGTCAACTTCGCCGCCTATCTGGCGCTGCCGGAGGCCATCGCGCTGCATCAGCGCATCGGCGCAGCGAACAAACAGGCGCGGCTGCGCTACCTGCGTGAGCGTTGGACGGTGGCGGCGCGGCAAATGGCGCATATCGAGGTGCTGTCGTCGCCGGATCCGGCGTTGGCCAGTGCATTGGCCAGCTTCCGCCTGCGTGGCCATGCCTCGGTGGAAGACAACCTGGCGCTGCAGAAACGGCTGCTGGATGAACATCGGATATTCACCACCCATCGCGATGGCCTGGACTCCGGCGCCTGCGTGCGGGTGACACCATCGGTGTTCACCCGCCCCGCGCAGATGGATGCGCTGGTGCAGGCGTTGGCCGCGCTGGGGTAGGCGCAACACCCATCCACGCATGGCGTGGATCTACTGAAATGGGGTGGCAACGATTGCAAATGTACCCACGCATGGCGTGAACGGGCGTTGCCAACCAAGGTTGGCATCTACCGGAACAGGCCCAGTAGATCCACGCCATGCGTGGATGCCCTTCCACTACCGGTCAATCGCCGGCAACGCATCGGACAACAACAACCGATCGATCCGCCGCAGCGCGTTCTCCAGTTGCCGCCGGTCCGCAGCCAATCCCAACGACAGCCGCACGCCGCTCGCGAACGGCGCGCCCGGCGGACAGAACGCCGATGAAGGCGCGATCGCCAGGCCCTGCAGCTGCGCCGTACGCACCAGCGTGGCGTCGGTCCACGGCGCTGGCACCCGGCACCACGCATGCAGCCCATCGGCGCGCTCCAGCAACGAGGGCGCCAGCAGATACCGCGCCATCCGCGTGCGCTCGCGCGCTTCCTCGCGCACCTGCGCCAGCAGCGCCTGCGCCGAGCCATCCAGCAGCAGCTGGCTGGCCAGTGCGGATACCAGCGGGTGACCCATCAGCCGCGTGGCACGCAGTGCGGTGGCCATCGCCTCGGCATGGGCGGCGCCCGGGCATTGCACGAACGCGGTACGCAGGCCAGGGCTGATCACCTTCGAAAGCGTGGCCACATGGAACACGTGTCGCGGTGCCAGCGTCGCCAGCGCAATGGGCGCGGTGACGGCCAGATGCCAGTACGGATCGTCCTCGATCGCCAGCAGGCCTTCGCGCTCCAGCACCCGCGCCAACGCTTCGCGCCGCGTGGTGGGCACCGTCAGTGCCGTCGGGTTCTGGCAGGTGGGGTTGAGGTAGACCAGGCGCGCGCCACATTCCCGCGCCCGGCGGGCCAGCGCCTCCGGGCACATGCCGTGTTCGTCGCCCTCCACCGTGACCAGCCGCCGTCCCAGTGCGGCGGCGGCCTGCAGCAGACCCGGATACACCAACCGGTCGCAGAGGATCGCATCACCCTCGCGCCCTTGGCTGAGCAGGATCGCCGCCAGTGCCACCTGCGCGCCTTCGGTCAGCAGCAGGCGAGCATCGTCCACCGTGCCCAGCATCGGCTGCAGCCAGCGCGCCGCCGCGTGACGGTCGGTCGGGTTGCCACCGCCCAGGTGATAGGTCATCAGGTTCGGCGCATTGCTGCGTGCGAGCACCGCCGCCGCGCCCCGACGCAGCATTTCCGCCAGTGCATCGGCGTCGGGTACCGGTGGCACGTTCATGCTGAGATCGACGGCCTGGTCAAAGCCCGCCTTGGGCGGCGCGATGAAGCTGCCCTGTGGCCCGCGTGCTTCGATCAGTCCACGCTTGCGTGCCTCATCGAAGGCGCGGGTCACCGTGGTCAGATCCACGCCGAGCTGCTGCGCCAGTGCGCGCTGCGAGGGCAGCCGTTGCCCGGGCGCCAGGCCGCCGCGATTGATGGTGCGTTCCAGCGTGTTGACGATGCGCAGGTAGATCGGGCCGCTGTGCACGTGCACGTCCTGCACCCAGCCCAGTCCTGCAATGCCAGGCCCTGCGACATCGGGTCGCGGCATGTACGGAGGATGTCGGGGCGTATCGTTGCTTCCAACGGCGGGAGCCTGTCCATAACCATCGGTCGGTTCGGACAGGTGACCGCCGTTGTTGTTTGTGGCGGCTGCGCCAGCCAGCGTCGGTGATGTCATCGCGCGTCCTCAGCGCTGGGCCTGCCAGGGGCAGTAGCAGCCCACGGCAAGCAGTCCTTTCGGGCGCACGGTTTCCCCGTGCACCAGTTTGTCCAGCAACGGTTCGACGAAGCTGTTGGCCGAATTGCAGACCATGCCGATGCTGTACGGGCCGGCATAGGCCAGGTGGCCCTGGCGGTCCCAGATCGCCACCGCCGGGCTGGCCGGAATGTTCCCGATGCCATCGATGGTCGGCAGGGTGATCACCTTGCTGCGCAGCGGCTCGGGCAGTTCACCCTGGGTGCCGGGGCGGCGGATCGCATAGAAGTCGATGCCGGCGCGGCGGTACATGCTGATCAGGTAGCTCAGGTGGGCACCAGTTTCGCGGTTGCACACGCCGCAGGCCGGGTCCCAGAAATGCACCACGCGGATGCGGCCGGTGTCGCCGGCCAGTTCCGCCGGCAACCGCAGCTGCGAGTCATCGAAGACGATGGCCTGTTCGGCAAACGTGGACTGCTCGCCATAGCCGAAGTACTGCCACAGTGCCGCCGCCACGCCGGCCATGAACAGGCAGGCGAGGGCGATCATCACCGGCAGCATCGAACGGCGTGGGCGCGGCGCAGCTGCGCCCATCAGGAGCCGTCCGCGCCGAACTTGTGCACGTACTGCTTGCGCATCTCGCGGCAGGAGTCGGCCTGGGCGCGGCGCTGGATCTCGCTGCGCGCCGCGTCCTCGCTGCGTTGCAGGCACTGTTCAATGGCGTGGCGCTCGGCGGCCTGCACATCCACGGTCTGCGGTTGCAGGCAGACCCAGGCCAGGGCGGCCAGCATCAGCACGACGAACCCGCCGCAGCCAGCCATCACCAGGTGGAACTTCAGTTTGTCGGCGGCCATCTGCGGCACATCCTCCGTCCATACATTGCATACAAGATATCATCTTGTATGGGTATGGCCCACGGGATGGTTCAGACGATCGCCGAATGCCGCGCGTCGGGCGCCTCGGACAGGATCTCGTTCAGCTTGGCCAGCGCACCGGCCAGTGCCTCCTGGTCCACCGCACCGCCCAGCGACAGGCGGATGGCGTTGCCCGGTGGCGGTTCTTCCACGCTGAAGGCGTCGGAGCTGGCAATGCCAAGGCCCTGTTCCTGTGCCGCCTGGATCAGCCGGTACTGGTCCAACCGCGGCGGCAACGGCAGCCACACATGCAGGCCGGCCGGATGCGCTTGGGCACGGGCGGGCAGATAACGGGCGGCAATGGCCTGACGCTCGCGCAGCTCCTGCTGGAAGCGCTGCACCATCGCCTGCGCCTGGCCGGTGCGGATCCAGTGCGAGGCCACGGCCACCATCGACTGGGTGGGCATCAGCGCGATCGCACGCAGAGCGTCCAGCACCGGTTCCATCGGCTCGCCGCCCGGCACCACCAGGTAGGCCGTGCGCAGGCCGGGGGCCAGGCACTTGGACAGGGTGGAGATGTAGTAGACCGGGCAGCCACCGTCGGCCAGCGCGGCCAGCGGCGGGGCGGCATCGCCGGCCAGCAGCCAGTAGGGATCGTCCTCGACCACGGTCAGTTCGTGCCGCCGTGCCACCGCCAGCAGGGCCTGCCGGCGCTGCGCCGACATCGTCGCCGTGGTCGGGTTCTGGATGGTCGGCACCAGGTACAGCAGGCGCGGCCGGCGCAGCTGGCAGGCTTCGTCCAGGGCATCGGGCAGCATGCCCTCGGCGTCCATCGCCACCGACACCACGCCCCGCTGCAGCACGCGCGCAGCGGCCAGCAGGCCCGGATAGGTCAGTTGCTCGGCGGCGATCAGTTCGCCCGGCTGGGTGCGGGCCAGGATCAGTGCGCACAGCGCAGTCTGCGCGCCAGGGCAGATCACCACCCGGTCGGCGCCCACCGGGCCGAGCACCGGCGCCAGCCATTGCACGGCCGCAGCGCGGTCGTCGCGGCTGCCGGCACCGACGTGGTAGCTCATCAGCTCGCCCTGGCCCAGCTGCTGGCCCAGATGCTGGAAACCGGCCTCCATGCCCTGTGCGAACGGCGCGCTGCCGAGCAGCGGGGGGATGTTCATGCTCAGGTCGACCGAGGTGCTGCGGTTGCCGGCGGACATCGCAATGAAGGTGCCGCCCGCGCCCTGCGCGTCCAGCAGGCCGGCTTGGCGCAGTTCGGCGAAGGCGCGGGTGACCGTGGTCAGATCCACCCCCACCTGCTGGGCCAGGTCGCGCTGCGGCGGCAGGCGATCGCCCGGCCGCAGCACGCCATCGTCCACCGCCTCGCGCACCTGCTGGGCGATCTGCAGGTACAGCGGTCCTGCGCCCTCACGGAACGGGCGGACCCAGGTCCGGTTGGGGTGTTTCAGGCGGCGGCCGGCAGCAGGAGGCGTCATCGGTCGGATTTTTCCATACGTGCAGATGCACAAGTCCATACAATGCTGTATCTTGTATGGGCTTGATTGGAGTGGTTCGCCTGTTTGTAGGCGACCTCGTACCCACAGTGTAGCCGCTCCACGCCCGGGCGCTGCGCGCAGGCGAGCCGGTCAAGCGCGCATCTTCAACAGGGTTGACCACCAATGAATATCTGCTGGAACCGCATCCGCCTGGCGCTGGTCGCCCTGGCCTGCATCGCCCTGACGGGCTGCGATTGGGTGCTGCTGGATTCGAAGGGCATGGTCGGGATCGCACAGCGCGACCTGATCCTGATCTGCATCGGCCTGATGCTGATCGTCGTCGTGCCGGCCATCGTGCTGACCTTCGTGTTCGCCTGGCGCTTCCGCGCCGGCAATACCAAGGCGAAGTACACGCCGGACTGGTCGCACTCCACCAAGGTGGAAGTGGTGGTCTGGGGCGTGCCGTTGCTGATCATCGCGGTGCTGGCGGTGATCGTGTGGAAGTCCACCCACGAGCTCGATCCGTACAAGCCGCTGGACGTGGCCGGCGAACCGCTGCACGTGGACGTGATCGCCACCGACTGGAAGTGGGTGTTCGTGTACCCGGACCTGGGCATCGCCACCGTCAACCAGCTCAACTTCCCGGCCAACCGCGCGCTGGCGTTCAACATCACCTCCAACTCGACGATGAACACCTTCTTCATCCCGCAGCTGGGTGGACAGATCTACGCGATGGCCGGCATGCGCACGCAGCTGCACCTGATCGCCAACGAGCCCGGCCAGTTCCGTGGCATGTCCGGCAACTACAGCGGCCATGGCTTCTCGAACATGAAGTTCATCGCCACCGCCAGCAGCAACGAAGACTTCGATCGTTGGGTGGCCGACGTGCGCAGCGCACCGGATTCGCTCAGCTTCGAGCAGTTCAAGGCGCTGGCCGCACCATCGAAGAACGCGCCGGTGCAGCACTTCTCCAGCGTCGAACCGTTGCTGTTCAAGAAGGTCATCGACCAGTTCATCGGCGTCGGTGAGAACACCGCTGCTGCAACCCCGGCGGGCGCTGCCGGCGGTGCCCAGGTTTCCCAGGAGTAACGAACATGTTGGGTAAATTGACGTGGGAGGCCGTGCCGCTGCACGAGCCGATCGTCGTGGTCACGTTGGCGGCCATGGTGCTGGGCGGCCTCGCGCTGCTCGGCGCGGTGAGCTATTTCAAGCTGTGGGGCGTGCTCTGGCGCGACTGGTTCACCACGGTGGACCACAAGAAGATCGGCATCATGTACGTGGTCGTCGCGCTGGTCATGCTGGTGCGCGGCTTCGCCGATGCACTGATGATGCGCGCACAGCTGGCGGCGGCCGGGCCGGGCAGCGATGGCTTCCTGCCACCGGAACACTACGACCAGATCTTCACCGCGCACGGCGTGATCATGATCTTCTTCGTGGCCACGCCATTCGTGGTCGGCCTGATGAACATCATCGTGCCGCTGCAGATCGGTGCGCGCGACATGGCGTTTCCGTTCCTCAACGCCTTCAGCTTCTGGATCTTCGTGGTCGGCGCTGCGCTGATGATGATCTCGCTGGGTGTTGGCGAATTCGCGATGACCGGCTGGGTCGCCTATCCGCCGCTGTCGGGCATCGAGTTCAGTCCCGGGGTCGGTGTCGATTACTACATCTGGGCGTTGCAGGCCTCCGGCATCGGTACCCTGCTGACCGGCGTCAACCTGTTCATCACCATCCTGCGCATGCGTGCGCCGGGCATGACGTTGATGAAGATGCCGGTGTTCACCTGGACCGTGCTGGTCACCAGCGTGATCATCATCGCCGCCTTCCCGATCCTGACCGTAGCCCTGGGTGCGCTCACCCTGGACCGCTACCTGGACTTCAACTTCTACACCAACACGTTGGGTGGCAACCCGATGATGTACGTGAACCTGGTGTGGGCCTGGGGCCACCCGGAGGTGTACATCCTGGTGCTGCCGGCGTTCGGCATCTTCTCTGAAGTGACCGCCACGTTCTCGCGCAAGAAGCTGTTCGGCTACAAGTCGATGGTCGGCGCCACCCTGGCGATCGGCATCCTGTCCTTCATCGTCTGGCTGCACCACTTCTTCACCATGGGCTCCGGTGCCAGCGTCAATGCCTTCTTCGGCATCATGACGATGATCATCGCCATTCCCACCGGCGTGAAGATCTTCACCTGGCTGTTCACCATGTACGGCGGCCGCGTGGAGTTCAGCGTGCCGATGCTGTGGACCATCGCCTTCCTGGTCACCTTCACCATCGGTGGCATGACCGGCGTGCTGCTGGCCATCCCGGGCGCGGACTTCCTGCTGCACAACAGCCTGTTCCTGGTCGCGCACTTCCACAACACCATCATCGGCGGTGCGCTGTTCGGCTACCTGGCCGGCTTCGTCTACTGGTTCCCGAAGGTATTCGGCTTCACCCTCAACGAGCGCCTGGGCAAGTGGTCCTTCGCCTGCTGGGTGATCGGCTTCTACCTGGCCTTCATGCCGCTGTACATGCTGGGCTTCATGGGCATGACCCGGCGCATGAACCAGTACGACAATCCGGCGTGGACGCCGTACCTGATCGCCGCCTTCATCGGTGCGCTGTTCGTGTTTGCGGGCATCATCTTGATGCTGGTGCAGATCTACGTCAGCGTGCGCGACCGCAAGCGCAACCTCGACCTCACCGGTGACCCGTGGAATGCACGCACGCTGGAATGGGCCACGCCGTCGCCGCCGCCGTTCTACAACTTCGCCGTGGTGCCCAAGGCCGATGAGCTGGACGCCTTCCACGAAGCGAAGAAGCGTGGCCTGCCGCCTCCACCGAAGAAGTACGCACCGATCCACATGCCGAAGAACACCGGTGTGCCGCTGATCCTCAACGTCTGGATCCTGGTGCTGTGCTTCGCCCTGGTGTGGCACATCTGGTGGATGGCCGGTGCCAGCTTCATCGCGATGATCGCCACCCTGATCGCGCGCTCCTACAACGAGGACGTGGATTACTACGTCAGCTCCGAAGAGGTGGCGCGTACCGAAGCGGCCAACCACGCCAAGCTGCAGGAGGCAGGCGCATGAACCTGTTGACCCGTCCGCAACTGGACAGCGATGCGCTGGTCCACGACGACCACCACGCGCACGACCACGCCCACGAACAGGGCGGCATGAAGGTGTTCGGCATGTGGGTGTACCTCATGTCCGACCTGGTGCTGTTCGGCTCGCTGTTCGCCTCGTACGCGGTGCTCAGCACCGCCTACGCCGGCGGCCCGACCGGCAAGGAACTGTTCTCGCTGCCGTTCGTGATGGCCGAGACCTTCATCCTGCTGGTGTCCAGCATCACCTATGGCCAGGCCGTGCTGGCCATGCACCGCCTGGACAAGGCGGCGGTGCTGCGCTGGCTGGGCGTGACCTTCGTGCTCGGTGCCTCGTTCATCGGCATGGAGCTGTACGAGTTCTCGCACCTCATCCATGAAGGGGCCGGCCCCAGCACCAGTGCCTACCTGTCGGCGTTCTTCGCCCTGGTTGCCACCCACGGCCTGCACGTGGCCAGCGGCCTGATCTGGATGGCGGTGGTGATGCACCAGGTGTATCGCCGCGGCCTCACCCCGACCAACATCACCCGCGTTTCCTGCCTGAGCCTGTTCTGGCACTTCCTGGACCTGGTGTGGATCTGCGTCTTCACCTTCGTCTACCTGATCGGAGCCTTCTGACATGGCCCACGTCGAAACCTCGCGCGCCGGCAATGCGCACGGTTCCACCAAGTCCTACCTGATCGGCTTCGTGCTGTGCGCGCTGCTGACGGTGGTGCCGTTCGCGCTGGTGATGAACCCGGTGCTGTCGCGGCCGGTCACCCTGTTCCTGCTGGTCGGCTTCGCGGTCGCGCAGATCCTGGTGCAGCTGGTGTACTTCCTGCACATGGACCGCAAATCCGAAGGTGGCTGGAACCTCGCCAGCTTCGTGTTCACCCTGGTGATCCTGTTCATCGTGGTCGCATTGTCGATCTGGATCATCTGGAGCATGCACTACCACATGATGATCAACTGACCGTGGCCGGGGCGATCGGCAAGGAGTGCGCGATCGCCCTGGCACCTCAGCCCTCTCTCCCCCCAGGGCAGGCCTGACCGAGACCGCGCCCACCTCGTGTTGGTGGTACCCGTGATGCGTGTTGCTTCCGTTGTTCGTTCCCTGCGCCTGCCGCTGTTTGCCGCAGGCCTCGCACTCGGCCTGCTGGCCGGCTGCAGCGCGCAGTCGCGCATGGATTTCTATTCCAAGGACATCGCCTGCGAGGAACTGGGCCAGCACTGGACCATGCCTGACAGCGCCGGCACCCTGCGTGGCCCGAAGGACCTGCAAGGGCAGGTGACCTACCTGTTCTTCGGCTTCACCAGCTGCCCGGACGTGTGCCCGACCACGATGGTCGAACTGAGCCAGGTCAAGCACCTGATGGGCAAGGATGCCGACCAGCTACAGGTGGTGTTTGTGAGCGTCGATCCGGCGCGCGATACCCCCGAAGTCGCGCACACCTATGTGCACGCGTTCGACCCGAAGGCGATGGCACTGGTCGGTGACGAGGCACAGCTCTCGGCGATGGCCAGTGACTTCAAGGCGTTCTACGAGAAAGAGCCCGGACAGCTGCCGGACACCTACACGATGAGCCACATCGCCGGCGGCTACGTGTTCGACCGCCAGGGCCGCCTGCGCCTGTTCGCGCCCTACGGCATGCCGATGGAGCAGCTGTTCTCGGACGTGCAGCGGTTGCTGCTGGAGCCGGAACACCCGGCCGCGGGCAGTGAAGCATTGGCGGCGTGCAAGCTGCCGCACAGCGCGAGCGTCGCCGCCCGCTGAACGACGCATCGCCCTGGCAGGTGTCGACCTTGGTCGACACGCGATGAATGAACCTGGTGGGTGCCGACATCCTGATTCTGGCGGGTGCCGACATTGGGAATCTGGTGCATGCCGACCGTTGGGATTCTGGTGGATGCCATTGGAATCTGGTGGGTGCCATTGGATTGTGGTGGGTGCCATTGGATTGTGGTGGGTGCCGACCGTTGGTCGGCACGCCCTCCCGCTCGCCAATCCCCCGGCCGGCCAGGAGAGCCAACCGGCCGGGGGCACCACGCAACGCCCTAGATCACTTCTTCTCTTCCCACTGCACCACGTCCGGCTCGGCCGCGCGGATGCCCGCGGTCGACAGCAGTCTGGTGGTTGCATCCAGTGCTGCATTCACCGACGGGTACTCCACGATCGCCCGTCCCGAGGCCTTCGACACCTTCACCACGGTGCCGCCGGTGGCAGTGGCCGCACGCTGCGCCGAGGCGGCATCGGTAAAGAACACCTTCACTCGCGAGGTAGCCACCACCGGCGCGCCGTCGTTGGAAACCGCCGCCGCGAACTTGCCGGCGCCCGCATCCGCAGCGCCTGCGCTGCCACCATCCAGCGAGCGCTTGCTGCGCGAACTGGTGGTTGCGGCCGGCGCCGCTGACGGCGTGATCGTGAACTGCCCGCCGCCGGTCGCCTTCACGCTGGTCGAGGGCGAAAGCTGGAAACGGGTGCCGCCCACATCAAACGAACGGCCGGTCGCGGTGGCCTTCAGCGCCTGCGCATCCACGGTGGACAGGGTCTTTGCAGGCGGGGTCTGGCCCGAGCTCTGCGCCGAAGCGGTGGTCGTCATCGCCGCCAGGGCGAGAGTGCTCAACAGAATGGTCGTCTTCATCATCAGTGCCCCAGAACGCGGATCTTGAAGAATTCGAGGTTGCCGCGCGACGCTGCGTTCGCGGCCTGCCCCATGTCGGTCACTTCCAGGGTCCAGGTGCCCGTCGCCGCCTCATCCAGGAAGGCATTGCTGGACAACAGATCCCAGTTGGTGAAGTTGCGCTGCACGCCGCCCGTGCCGGAGCCGATTGCGGTGAAGGCCGGCTGCACCACGCTGCGCGTGCCACTGGGCGAAATCAGCACGAACTGCAGCTGGCGGGTGTTGCTGTGGTTCACCCGGAATCCCAGCTGCACCGATTCGATGTTGCGTGCACCATTGGCCACCTGGAAGGTCAGGCGCGCGGCGGCGTTGGTGGTGTTGCCAATGGCAACGGTGCGCGTGGTGGTGCGCCAGCCGGTGTCCACCAGCGGCCCCAGCGACTGGAAGTTCTCCGCCACCTGTACGGCACGCGCCGCATTGACCACGCCGAAGCCGTACCAGTTGCTGTAGGCACGATTGGCGGCGTTCACCGTCCAGCCCGGCACCAGCACGCGCCCATCGGCCAGCGTCACCGCCGGCTGGTTGGGATGATTGCGCGTGGCGGTAGTGGCCAGGATGTATTTCACATCGCGGTAGGACAGGTTCGGATTGGTTTCCAGCACCAGCGCTGCCACGCCCGACACCATCGGCGTCGCTGCCGAGGTACCGTTCATCCTGCCGGTGTAGTTGCAGGTGCTGTCGAGGGCTGACAGGTTGCTGTCCAGCGCGTTGTAACGCTGGGCGTTGGTGTTGCTGCCCTGCGCGCAGCCGGTCACGTCGGTGGTGAGGATGGCCGGATCGTAGCGAACCGCCAACTGGTTCGGCACGTACTGTCGCTGCCAGCCGTTCTCGCCACCAAAGCCGGACACCCACAGCGCCGAACCGGTGGACGAGTACGACGAACGCACGCCGTCGGCGCGTACTGCCGCCACGGTGATCACGTTGAACAGGTTGTTGCGTGGATCGCGGCCGGCCGGCACGCAGCCCGTCCTGCGGTTTTTGGTATCGGCGGTGCACACGTCCTGGAACTGGTTGATCGCAGCGTTGTCGAAGTTGTTGCCCGCCGCCTTCACGTAGATGCCGCCGCGGCCGCCGCGCGTGCCGGAGAGGGCCTGCTCATTGGATGCCACGTCGTTCTGGCTGAAGGCGAACGGTAGGTTCGGATTGCTGGGACCGGCGCCCCAGCTGTTGTTGAACACCTGCACATCGGCCGACTCGGCGCCATCCCACCACGAGTACTCGATATTGCTCAGCTGGTTGCCCGCAGCATCCGAGGCCAGCACGTTGAAGCCCTTCAGCGTGGCCGCGGGCGCAACGCCGCGCACGCCCACGCCGTTGGCACCGACCGCACCGGCGATGCCGCCGACCATCGTGCCGTGGTTGTCGCTGTTGGGGTCGGACGGCGAAGGGTTGTTGCTGCCGTTGGCGAAGTTCTTGCCTGCCACTGCCGCCACGTTGGCAGCCAGATCCGGATGCGCGATCTGCAGGCCGTCATCGACGATACCGATGATGACGCCTTGGCCGCGGATGCCGTTGCGGTACAGGCCATCCACGTTCAGATCGTTGCCGGCCACCGGCAGGGTATCGCCCAGCACCGCTTGGCCGGTATTGAGCAGGTGCCACTGGCGGCCCGCCAGTGGATCGGCCTGTTGCGCATGGGCGGTAACGGCCAGGCTGCCCAGCACCAGGGCAGTGGCCAAGGCCAGGCGCGCAGAGCGCGGTGGCGCGGAGCGTTGCGTGTGTCGCTTCATACACGAATCCTTCTGTTGTGAATCGGCATGGCAGGACGGCGGGGCGGATCTGCCCCATCGCAACGAGCCAAACGCGACACAACGAACAACCCCCTACCTCTTCACGCGGTCGATGTGCGGATGTGCCAAGTACGTCACAAACACTTATGTCGCCTTGTAATGACGACTGCGCCGCTCTGGTCTGTGCTTCGGTAGTTGCCAACCTTGGTTGGCGCACCCCCGCCATGCCACCATGCCCAGGCTCCCCGGAGGACACCGGATGAAACGCCCCAATGCCCGCGCCCGTGCCGATCTGGCCCCACTCACCGTGGCCACCATCCGCAAGGTGGTGCTGTCGATGTATCACCGTCGCCACGATTACTGGACCGACGCGGACATCGCCGAGCTGCTGCCGGAGCTCACCGCCTTCAACATCACCACGGTGAAGCAGCTGCGCCTGCTGATGAAACGGCACCGCCGCGCGCTGCTGCGGGAGGAGAGGACAAAGATGCCCCGGGCGCAGACGCTGGATCTGCTGGCGGGGGGCGGTTGGCATGGCATCGATGTGCACGCCAATACCAGCTGGTTCGCCATTGGCGGCCTGGTCCGCATCAGCATGGAACACGAATTCGGCTTCGAGACCATGCTGCCATTCCATGAGATACGCGACGCTGCCATGGAGCTGGATGCGGAGGCGCAGACGTGAAGATCCTGGCTTGGCTGTTGGCCTTGGCAGCTGTGCTTTATGTAGGGGGATGCTCGGCTACTTCCATCCTGGCCGAGCGCGGCATCGCTTCCCTGCGGCCCGGGGACCGTCGAGAGGCGGTCATCGATGCGCTGGGTGCACCCGATGTCACAGAGCCGCGTGGACAACGGTTTTCCCGCTATGCCAGCACGCCATGCAGTGGCACCTGCATGGAACGGCTGTGGTACGAAAATCCATTCCTGCCCCATATCGAGGCGTGGTCGGTGGAGCTGGATGGCACTGGCCACGTCGTGCGGACGTCGCATTGGGCATCGCCATAGCGTCGAGGCCATCCGATGCCCAGGTCATCGCACCCCCTCCCGCCCCCCTGTGCTACTACAGCCCGTGCACCCCTTCCCCGAACGGAGCACGACCATGGTCAACCCCGTCGCCCAGGCCCATCGCGGCCTCGGCACAACACTCTTCAGCCTGTTGAATCCGATACCGTTCGGCTTCTTCGTGGCCGGCCTCATTTTCGACATCCTCTACCTCAACACCGCTGAAGTGATGTGGGGCAAGTCTGCGGCGTGGCTGATCACCTTCGGCCTGCTGATCGCCATCCTGCCGCGGCTGATCAACCTGTTCGCGGTCTGGCGCCGCAACGGCACCGCCACCGGCACCGACCGCCTCGATTTCCTGCTCAACCTGGTCGCCATCGTGCTGGCGGTCTGGAATGCTTTCGTGCACAGCCGCGACGCCTATGCGGCGGCCGTGCCGGGCACCATCCTCTCCGCGCTGACGGTGGCACTGATCGCGCTCGGCTTCATCCTGCTTTCGCTGCAGCAGCCGGTGCTGCAAGGAGCCCGTCATGGCTAAGCGCATCCTGCCCGCCGTGGGCGTGCTCTCGTTGTCCCTGGCGTTGGTCGCCTGTGCCGGCAAGGCCGAATACCACCCGGCCGACCAGTCCGGCGCGCAACCGCCGTTGCCCAAGCCCGAGAACTACCTGTTGCCGCCGATGCAGGTGCCCAAGGGCGTGGGCTGGGCCGAAGGACAGGCACCGTCGGTGGCCGACGGCCTGAAGATCGAACGCATCGCCGCCAACCTGCAGCACCCGCGCCGGCTGCTGTCGCTGCCCAACGGTGACGTACTGGTAGTGGAAGGCAACGGTCCCGGCGAAGAGCCGGTCACCACGCCCAAGCAGTGGATCGCCGGCAAGGTGAAGGCGCGCTCGGGCAAGGCCGGCAAGGGCGGCAACCGGGTCACGTTGCTGCGGCGCGCGCCGGGCACCGGCACCTGGACCCAGCACGTGTACATCGAAAACCTGCACTCGCCGTTCGGCATCCAGCTGATCGGTGACACGCTGTATGTGGCCAACACCGGCAACATCATGAAATACCACTACGTGCCGGGCGAAACCCGCATGTCCGACAAGGGCAGCGAGTTCACCGACCTGCCCAGCACCATCAACCACCACTGGACCAAGGAACTGCTGGCCAGCCGCGATGGCAGCAAGCTGTACGTGGGCGTGGGCTCCAACAGCAACATCACCGAGAACGGCCTGGCCGTCGAGTACCGCCGCGCGGTGGTGCTGGAAGTGGACGTGGCCACCAGCGGCAGCCGCATCTACGCCTCGGGCCTGCGCAACCCCACCGGCCTGGACTGGGAGCCGAGTACCGGCAAGCTGTGGGCGGTGGTGAACGAGCGCGACGAGATCGGTGCCGACCTGGTGCCCGATTACCTCACCTCGGTGCAGGAGCACGGCTTCTACGGCTGGCCCTACAGCTACTACGGCCAGCATGTGGACGAGCGCGTGCAGCCGCAGCGGCCGGACCTGGTGGCCAAGGCAATCCGCCCGGACTTCGCCATCGGCTCGCACGTGGCACCGCTGGGCCTGCTGTTCTACACCGGCCAGGCGTTGCCGGCGAAGTACCACGGCGGTGCCTTCATCGGCGAGCACGGCAGCTGGGACCGTTCGCCGCTGAGCGGCTACGAAGTGGTGTACGTGCCGTTCAAGGACGGCAAGCCGGCCGGCCGCCCGGAAGCGGTGGTGAGCGGGTTCGCGTCCAAGGACGAGAAGACGCTGATGGGCGCGCCGGTGGGCATGGCCATCGATGCGGAGGGCGCGCTGCTGGTCGCCGACGATGTGGGCGATGTGGTGTGGCGGGTGTCGGCGAAGTAGCCGGCTGCCCGCGCATCACCCGTGCTGTAGGGCCGAGCCCATGCTCGGCTCTACAGCGCCGATGATCCGTTGCGGAAGCCACTGAACACCGATTCGGCCGCAAAGCCTACGCCGCCCAGCAGCACACCGAAGTACACCACCGACGCCACCACGAAGCCGTAGCCCGCTGCCACCGCCGCGCCATCGCGCTGGATGAAACCGATGGCGAAGGACATCAGCGCCAGCGCCGGCAGCGTGTTGCTGAAGGGAATCGGCCCGGCCGGCAGCATCAGCAGGATCGTGGCGAACACCAGCGCCAGGTTGTTCAACCGCATCATCTTCTTCGAGCGCACCATCGCTGCCAGCCGCATCGGCCGGGACAACCGCTCCATCCGATGCACCCATTTCAGGGCACGGCCCAGGTTGGCTTTCAGCTTGTCGGTGGCGATCTGCTTGTCGGCCAATCGCTGCGGCACCCACAAAGGACGGTCGCGCACGCGGCTCAGGCCGATCAGCAGGATGGAGGCACCGAACACCGTGCTCAGCCCGGGAATCGATACCGGAATCAGGAAGATCGCCGACAGCAGGATCACCACCAGCATCAGGCCTTCGTCGCCCAGCGCATGCAGCAGCGTGCCGACGCGGATATGGTCGCCGGGCAGGCCCTCGATCAGGTCTTCAATCTGCTGCGCAAGCGGGGCGGTGTCAGTGGCGTCGGGCGCTTGGTAGGTCATGCGTCGAAAGAGTGTCCAGGGAAGGGCGGTCGATAGGGCCGTCCTGCGGTGGGGGACGCACAGGCCCCACGAGTATCCCCGGCCAGCGCCGCGCAGAGGTGAACGATGCATGAGGCCGGCGTTGCCAGGCGGCCTGGCCTAAAATGGGCGTCCCCCGCACTGGTTGAAGATGATGGACATGGGTCGCAGGCAATCGACCATCGAACTGGTCGCCATCGATATGGATGGCACCCTGCTGGACCCCGCCCACAAGCTCACCGCGCGCGTGAAGCAGGCCATCGCCCGGGCACGCGCGCTGGGCGTGCATATCGTGCTGACCAGCGGCCGCCCGGTTCCGGGGCTGGCGCCGTTCCTGCACGAACTTGGCATCGATGGCGACGATGATTACTGCATCGCCTGTAATGGTGGCCTCGTGCAGCGCATCGGCCCGCGCGAGACGGTGGTCGAGTATCCGCTCAGCTTCGATGACTTCGTGTACTGCGAACAGGTTGCCCGCGAGATCGGCGTGCACTTCCAGGCGCTCGATGCCACGCGCATGTACACGCCCAACCAGGACATCAGCATCTACACCGTGGCCGACTCGCATCTTTCGCGCATGCCACTGTCGTACCGCCGCGTGGCCGACATGGACCCGGGTATGTCCTTCATCAAGCTGATGATGATCGACGAGCCGGACGTGCTGGATGCTGCCATCGCGCGCTTGCCAGCCGCGCTGACCGAGCGTTTCGCGGTACTGAAGAGCGCGCCGTTCTTCCTGGAAGTATTCGACCACCGCGCCGGCAAGGGGCCAAGCCTGCAGAAGCTGGCCGAGCACCTGGGCATCGACCGCGCCAACGTGATGGCCATCGGCGACCAGGAGAACGACCTCACCATGCTGCAGTACGCCGGCACCAGCGTGGCGATGGGCAATGCCATCGATGCGGTGAAGGCCGTGGCGCGCTTCGAGACCGCCACCAACGCCGATGAAGGCGTGGCCAAGGCGATCGAGCGTTTCGTTCTGCAGTAACCGCGCGTCCATCTTCCGGTAGGTGCCAACCTTGGTTGGCACACGCAGCCGGCAAGCGCCGACCAAGGTCGGCCTACCACGCAAGGGCTATACCCACGTATAGCCCATCCATACACATCGCCATCGGCGCTGTACCACGGTGCAATGGCGGATGCGGCAGTGCGATGCAAGAATTCCGCACGTCGAAATCACGCCACCGAATCCCACGGCAGATGATCGTCTTCATCCGCCACTGACCGGCGCGTACCGCGCCGTCATCACTTCAACGCAATCGCCGCCAGCCAGCGCGCCGCACACCGGCGCTGCATCGCGCTGGGCGTGCGCCTGCGCCACCTTTCCCCTGCACCCTGGATCTGGCCATGAACACTCCACCTACGCTTCTTGCCCTGGCAATCGGCATCGCACTCGTTGCACCGCTGCACGCTGCCGAGTCCACCGACGCGGCCCACGACACCCCCACCACCTTGAACGCGCTGCAGGTCATCGCCACCCCACGCGGTGCAGCCGTCGCGCCCACCCAGGTGGTCGGCCCGAACCGCTACGTCATCAACGCCACCGACTTGGATTCGATGGTGTCCGGCAACAACGGCCTGTCGATGCTGAAGAACGTGCCGGGCGCCAGCTACACCGCCACCGACGGCCTCGGCCTGGACATCTCGGCTACCAGCCTGTTCGTGCGCGGGTTCCGCATGAATGAAATGGGCATCACCTTCGAAGGCGTGCCGCTGAACGACAACGGCTTCCTCTCGCTTACCGGCACCAGCGTGGTCAACGTCGGTGTGCCCGATGGCATCGGTTCGATCACGGTCAGCCCGGGCGGTGCACCGGTGAGTGTGTTCTCCAGCAGCGTCAATGGCGGCAGCCTCGAGTACCGCCTGCGCGACCTGCAGGACACCCCCAGCCTGCGCCTCAAACAGGGCGTGGGCAGCAACAACACGCTGGTCACCACGGTCTCCGGCCAGAGCGGCCAGCTGGGCGAGCACGGCCCGAAGCTGCTGGTCGACCTGCAGCGCGTGTCGGCCGACAAGTACCAGGGCGCCGGCACCCAGAAGTTCCTGCGCGGTGACCTGAAGGCCCAGCAGGATGTGGCGTGGGGTGACTTCACCGTGTTCCTGTCCGACAGCAAGGCCGCGGTGTGGGGCTACAACAACATCTCCTTCGACATGATCCGCAAGTTGGGCTGGAAGGCCGACAGCTTCTATCCGGACTATGCGTGGGCGTACTACGTGGCCTCGCCGGAGAACGCCGACACGTCCTGCGGCGCCTACACCTGCGGTGAGCTGTCCGAGCTGATTCCCTACGACACCGGCCAGGTGACCCGCGACCGCGTCGCTTCGATCAACCATCGCTTCCAGATCACGCCCGCGCTCAGCGGCAACGTGCAGCTGTACAACGTCAACAGCCACACCCAGGCCACCTTGACCGACCCGACCGTGCCGTCGCCCAACGGCGCGCCCTTCTCCGAGCAGGTGCAGACGCCGCACCTCAATCGCTTGGGGGGCATGTTCAACCTGCAGTTCGAGACCGGTGCGCACACCCTCACCACCGGTTTCTGGCAGGAGAAGAGCAAGGCGGCCGCGAAGACCGAGTGGTACCAGCAGCCGCTGTTGGGGGAGGGCAAGCCACTGAAGGCCACCGGGCCGTTCGATGTGTACGGTCCGGCGTTCCAGACCGACAACGCATCCAGCTGGGTGACCCGTTCACGGCAGCTCTACCTGCATGACAACTACGCCGTCACCGACACGCTGGTGCTGGGGTTGGGCTTCAAGGCCGTGGACTTCACTACCACTGGTGGTGGCATCGGCGACTCAGCGGAGCGCCCGGTGTTCGGCACGCTGCGCGCAAAGAGCAACTTCCTGCCACACGTGTCGCTGTACTGGAGCCCGACCGAGCGGACCGATGCCTTCATCGACCTGGTCAACACCATGAACGGCTATCGCGTGGCCCAGCGCGGCAACATCGGCTACACCGCGTCGGCCTGGACCATCAGTGACCAGAAAGAGTTCGACCGCGTGGCCGGCACCCTGCGTCCGGAAAAGAACTGGAACCTGACCGTGGGCGCCAGCCACCGCTTCGACCGCCTGACCGTGACCGGTGATGTGTTCTACAACGACATCCGCAACCGCCTGCTGTCGGCAGCCATCGGCACCCAGTTCGCGCAGATCAACACGGTGCGCTTGATGCCGAAGATGCACGTGATCGGCGCCGATCTCGGCATCACCGCCGACCTGACCGACCACCTGCAGTTCTACCAGGGCATCGCACTGGCGCGCTCGTACTACGACAGCGATTTCGTGGTGGGCGATACCGTGTACCCGATCAAGGGCAACGCGCAGCCGGGCTACCCGCAGCTATCGCTGGTCAGCGACCTGTCCGCGCACTTCGGCGACTGGCGTTTCGGTGCCACCAGCACCTCGTACCTGCGCCAGCCCTTCACCTATGAAAACGACATCCGCGTGCCGACGTTCTGGCAGGTCAACGCGTACACCGCCTACACCCTGGGCCCGGACAGCATGCTGCCGGGGCTGGAGCTGCGGCTGGACGTAAGCAACCTGTTCAACCGCAACAACATCGGCACCGCCACCATCGCCGGCTCGTCGTTCTCGGGCGACTACCAGACCCTGCAGCGCAGCGCCCCCCGGCAGGTGATGTTCAGCACCTCGATGTCGTTCTGATACATGGAACGGGGTCGGATCCCTCTGCATGGCAGAGGGCTCTGACCCCGGTAGATCCACGCCATGCGTGGATGCACTTCGCGGCTCTTCGGCGGCTGCCATGACCGGGGTCGGATCCCTTTGCCACGCCAAGGGCTCCGACCCCATCCGCTGTTTGCACAATCTGCACTGATTTCCGGGCACCAACGCAAGGTTCCCACAATGTTGCTGGGTCATCCTGTACGCATGGCACAGCACAACCCCCGTTTCCCTCCGGTCCGCAGGCGCGCCCATGGACGTGCGCGTCCGGTGCCGTTCGCAGCACCGGCGGTCGACCTGGAGGCCGAATACCAGTTCTGGCAGGTCTATGACCGCGTAGTCCGCCCCCTGCCCGGGGGCGGGTTCCGCCTGGCCTGGCTGGTGCTGCAGGCCGTGTACCGGGCGCGGGCGCGCTATCCCGCCGACACCCACAAGGCCGCGCTGTCGCGTGTACTGTTCGGTACCAACATGACCGACGCGCGCGCGGCCGAACTGGAAGAGCTCTACGCGCTGGTCAGCCGCAGGCTGGCGGCGGTGGCACTGCGCACGCTGGCACCCCGCAACACCGCCTAGCCCGCCTTGCAGGGCATGCAGATCCGTCCTACCCCACCGGCACCGGCACGCAGGTCAGGGTCGAAGAACTCTTCCTGGCTGCGGATCTGCCCGCAGCGGCTGCAGACCTTCTTTTCCTTCGACTCCAGTCCCTGCACCTGCTCGATCACCTGATCGACCGCGGCCGAGCGGATTTCCGTGCCGGCCACTTCAATCAGGCGATAGAGCCGGTCGGACAGCGTCTGCACCGGGTCGCTGCCCAGGTTGAAGCGGTTGATGCGCAGGAAGCGGTAGCCGTAGCTTTCCAGGGTCAGCTGGCGCTCGACGTCGGCCTCCACCAGATAGCGCTCGTGGTTGCCCACATGCACCGGCTTGTCGCGGCGGAAATGGAATTCGAAACCGTCGTACTCGATCACGATCTGCAGCGCGCCGCGCACGGTCTGCACGGTCACCAGGAAGTCCACGCGCCACGCCGGGTGCTGATAGGTCGGGTCGAGCTGGCGCAGGTAGTCACCCACCGGGAACTGCGGAATGATCTCGACCGCATCGCCATGGGCAAGCACGAACGGCGTCTGCTGCAGCCACTGCAGCACCTTCGATTCCATCGGGCTGCGCGCATCGGTCTGCGCGGCGTCGGGCGCGGGGCGGTCCAGCTGGCTGGCGTAGTAACGCAGCGCATTGCCGATTGCGCCGCGGAACGCATCCACCGGCATCGAATGGACGAACCAGATCGCCTCCTGCGCACGGGAGAAGCCGACATTCAGACGCTGCACTTTCAGCTTGTCTTCCACCGCATCCACCGCGCCGCTCAGGCTGACCGGGAAGATGTAGTTCAGCGCATCCTGGCCGGCAGTCGCCACCATCGAATAGAAGATCAGCCCGCGTTCCTCACCCTGGCAGGAGTCGACCGTCATCACCTTCAGGCGAAGCCGCTCTTCAAACTCGCGGCCGCGCGGATGGTTGAACAGCGTCTTGGACAACAGCGTCTGCTGCTCGCGGAACGGCGTGATGATGCCCACCGTGGGCGGCGACTCCGTATCCAGCAGTTCCACCAGTCGCTCGGCGATGAAGGCCGCTTCGGCGTCGTTGGTGCTGCGGCTGGTGCGGTGCCCAGTGGCATCGACCTGGCTGAAGCGGATCACCTCCTGCAGCGGCCGGCTGCGGATTTTCAGTGCCTGCAGCTGGTGGTTGTAGAAGGTGGAGGACGAGAACCCGATCAGTTCCGCATAGCTGCGGAAATGCTTGCGCAGCATCACCGAGTACGAGGCCGAGAGCGAGCAGAACTCCAGCACCGAGCGCTTCACATCGAACATGGCCAGCCGTTCCAGCACGTCGGCCTGCTGGCTGACGTTGGTGCGGAAGTAGTTGACCAGGTCCGAGCGGTACTTGTCGTTCAGCGCGATGCTGGCGTTGGCGGCCTTGACGTTGGAGAACTGCTTGGAATCGCCCAGTACCACCACCTTGCGCGCACGCAGCAGCGCCGGCAGTGCCTGTGCCACCGAGACCTGCGAGCCTTCGTCGATCACCAGCACGTCGAACAGGTCCGGTGCCAGCGGCATGTATTCGCCGAACTCGCGGATGCTGGCGATCATCACCGGGAACGACTCGCGCACGCTCTCGAACTTGTCCACCGGGAACTTCTGCCGGTTGGCGATCACGCCCGCCAATGCCCGCGCGTCGGCGCGGTGATGATCCATGAAGCTGATCAGGCGCCCATCCACATGGGCATTCATCACCGAGGTGTTCAAGCGTTCCAGCTTGGTCTTGGTGCCCACATAGTCGTACTGCGGCGCGTCGACGAAGGCCTTGCGCGTGGCCATCCAGCCCTGCAGGAAGCGCAGGGTCAGCGCCCACAGCGCGGGATCGTCCTTCGGCTCGGCCAGCAGGGCCTCGACGATGGCCGGATTGAGCCGCGCCAGCAGGGTCATTGCCTGCCGTGCAACCGCCGCACCCGGTCCCGGCGCGGCGCCGTGGGCGATCTGCCGGTAGCTGGCCGCCAGCTGCGTGCCCAGGCCTTCGGCCTCCAGCTTCATGCGCAGCGCGTTTGCGCCCTGCACGATGTTCTGCAGGGCGGCTGCATCCTGCTTGAGCAGCAGCGGCCGTGTGGTGCCAAGCTGGTTGAGTTGCAGTTCCAGCCCGCGCACGGCATTGCCACGCAGCAGATAACCCAGCAGCGGCATCTTCAGCTGCTGGTATTGCAGCAACAGCGTGCCCAGCAGCCGTATCTGCTCTGCATCCAACGACTCGAACAGCGCCCAGCCGTCAACCGGTCGGTCGGCAAGAAAAGCGGTGGTCACCGCATCGCGACGGATGCGTTGGTCCAGCGACGCCGGCGTGTAGTCGGTGCTGCCGAACAGATCGGCAAGATAGGCTTCCAGTGCGTCCGCCTGCGCGGTCACCGCTTCCAGCTCGGTCAGCACGTTGGCATCCATCACCGCGTGCACCTGCTGCAGCACCGCGGGGGCGCGCTCGCCCAGCTCCGCTTCCTGCTCGTGCATGGTCTTCACTGCAGCAAGCGATACACGCCCCAGCGTCTGCACGGTAGTGGAGATGGCCTGCCGGAGCGTCTGTGCCGTGTCCTGGCGCTCGCTCTCAAGGGCGGGCTGGTTGGCCTTCATGGCCTTGGCGAAGGCTGAAATCTGGCTGATCGTGCCGGTGGAGGTCAGGCGCTTGAAGTTCGCTGCCTGCTGGCCCAGCCGCAGGATGGGGTTGGGGAAATCGCGATCGTGGCGAACCCGGCTCATCGCATCGGACAGCTTGTCGTACACCACGTCCAGCGCTTCGGTCTTGTCCGACAGCACCAGGCAGCTCTTCTTGTTGAACGCACAGTCCGCGGCGATGGCGGTGATGGTGTGCGACTTGCCGGTGCCAGGGGGGCCTTCGACCACCACGATGCGGCCCTGTGGCTCGCGCACCGCCAGCAGGATCTTGCGCTGCTCCTCATTCAACGGAATGGGCGAATCGAACACCATGCGCTCTACCAGCGGCAGCGCATCCCAGGCCGACTCCACTCGTTCCCCGATGGGTTCGGGGTTGCGCATCAGCACGCCTTCCACCATGCCGTGGAACAGATCCACCAGCTTCGACCCCCCATTGCGGGCCTGGTCGATGATCTCCTCGAAATCATTCAACAGCGCCTCGTCGGCGCGCTCGAACGCAGCCAGGTGCAGGGCAGGCGACAGCGCAACGGTGGCGGTGGATGCCTCGCTGGCAGACGAGGAAAGCGAGACGTCGCCGCCCAGATCCACCGCGTTGGCCACCTGCCGGAACAGCGACGCTGCCACTTCGAACAGGCTCTGCGCCGGGTCGAGGTACTGGATGCGCTCCTGGATCGGCGACACCCACTCGCGGGCCATGCCCACGGCCAGTTCCTGCAGCACGAAGTCGATCGCGCGGCGGTTGGCGAACAGCCGGTTGCTGAGGGTCAGGGTGTAGCCCGACCCATCCTTGGCCCGCACCACGTCCAGCGGCAGGTAGAACACCGGGTACTGCACGCCCGCGTACTTGAGCGTGCCCACGTAGAGATACAGCTGCAGGCCATCGCCGGTGGCGACATAGGTTTCCAGGTCGCGGAACTCATGGAAGGCGTCGGCCGCCACGAAGTTCTCGAAGAAGGCCATCAGCGCGCTGATCGTGCCTTCGCGGGTCAGCTGGTGCTCGCAGGCCTGCTGCAGCGGCAGTTCATCACCGGCGGCCAGCAAGCGCGCCAGCACCTCCGGCAGGGTCTGGTACAGATCCACAACGGAGCGGGTGACCAGGTCCGATTCAGCCGCGTGCAGCGAATCCATCACCCAGTACGCCTGGCCCTGCAGTGGGCCGGCCAGATGCGCGATCAGCGGCCGCACCACCTGCACGCACATCGCATCCACCAGGGTGCCCTGCACCGATTCCACCCATGCTTCCGGGTCTTCCAGCGCGCCGGCCATGCTGGCGCGCGCCTTGTCCAGCACGGCCACGCGCACCGTGGCGATGGCGGTCTCGGTGATGGCGTTCACTTGTTCTTCGACGATGCGGCGCAGCGCCGCGCTGATCGGCCGGGTGTAGCTGCGCGGGCCGATGGTGAACGAAAGCTCCTCGCCGGAGGGCCGGCTGAGCAGCTTCCACAGCTCCTTGTCCAACGCAGGATACGGCGCGGTGCGCATGCCTGCGCGGAAGCCGGAATCGCTGGTAAGCACGATGCGGCGCCGCGGTGCCTGCGCGCGCTTGAAATCCGATTCAAGGAAATCGCGGAAGTACTGCGAGATCCGCACCGCGATTTCGCGCATCTTCGTTTCACCCAGTGGCCCGCCGCCGCCGGTTGCCGCAGGTGTCAGCGGGGTGGACGCATCGGAGGTCGGCAGGTGCGGCGGTTGGGGAGTGCTCATGTATGGCTGGGCGGGCACCTGGCAAGGCAGGCACCGCTAGGGACTGGGTCCTGCATGGTCGCACGCGTCGCCCACGGCGGGGAGGGGGCCAGTGCCCTCCAGTACCGACGGCAGGATCATGTGCGACGTCAACGATCGCCAGAACAGCGACTCGTCGTAGCTGTCAAAGTCGGTCCGGACCAGAATCGGCGACGGTAGCCCCTGCGCGCGCAGACGCAGGCGGATGCTGGCGACTTCCTCGCTCAACC
This sequence comes from Stenotrophomonas sp. 2YAF26, assembly GCF_052114625.1. Taxonomy (NCBI): domain Bacteria; kingdom Pseudomonadati; phylum Pseudomonadota; class Gammaproteobacteria; order Lysobacterales; family Lysobacteraceae; genus Stenotrophomonas; species Stenotrophomonas sp. 2YAF26. Next base: position 140,717 of record NZ_JBFRFC010000006.1, read on the forward strand.
CCACGCCGAACAGCACCAGCTGCACCTTCGCATCGCGCAGCACGAATGATTCCTGCAACCGCGTGCCGAGGCCAGCAGCCAGGAACGTTCCCACCAGGTCGTAGTTGCGCCATTCCAGCACCGACAGGCCGCTGTCCACGCTGTAGATCGATTCCATGCGGATCAGGCCGCGCCGTCCTATCGTCCGTGATATCCGCTGACGGGCGGCCTCCTGCCCGCCCATGATGAGCATCCTGAGCAAACCGCGTCTCCTTGTGTATGGGCTCGCGGAAATGGTCACGGCGCAGGTGGCATCGCAGATATCAGATGAATCTGATTCCTTCGTGCATGCAGCAGCGTGCTAGGTGCCTGGCTTGCCCCGATCCAGCTGCCGGTAGCCGATGGCCTCGGCCAGGTGCGCGGTCTGGATGCTCTCGCTTTCGGCAAGATCGGCAATGGTGCGTGCCACGCGCAGGATGCGATGCATTGCCCGCGCCGACAGCTGCAGGCGTTCGATGGCCTGTTCCAGCAGGTCCTGGTCGGCTTCGCTCAAGCGCGTGCACGCACGCAGCGCAGCCGGCAACAAGTGCGCGTTGAGGCCACCACGCGCCTGTTGCCGCGCATGCGCCGCTTCCACACGTGAACGAACACTGGCGCTGGGTTCGCCCAGTGGTGTGCTCTCACGCAGCTCCACCGCATCCATGCGGCTCACGTTGATGTGCAGGTCGATGCGGTCCAGCAACGGGCCTGAGGGCAAGGATTGGAGCGCAGCCAATCCTGGCGAACGCTTCCCCGGCGCCGTTGGGAAGAAGGCAGCCACCAAAGCTCTGAAGAAGGTTGGGAAGGTCGCCCGGAAGGTGAAGACGGTGCCGGTTCGGAAGGCTACAAAAAAGGCAGCAAAGAAGGCCGTGCGCAAACAGGGCTAACAACGTCGGGCAGATTCCACAATCCCGCGAGATCTCAAATCTCCGTCTCGTTGGAGATTGGGCATCAAACCGCTGAGCTACTCAGTCCCCAGTGCGGTGGCGTTGCTAGAAGGCGATCAAGAAGCGCACTTTTCGCTAAGCTGAAGTGAGGCGCAGGCATGCTGTAGGCCTGCTACTCGCATGAGGCCGCAAGCCTCGAGAACTACGGTGGCGATTGTTGTCGTGGAAAACTTTCGCTCCCTTCAGTCACTCGCGTGCGATCACTTACAGACGCTATCTTCTACTTCGATGGTAAAGGCTAGATCGTAGCCGCCTGGAATGCCGCCTGTCCAAGTGCGCTTTTTCAGTGCCAATGCGTATCCATTCATCACCACGGGTTGCTCGTTGATCTTGATGTCAAGATCTTGCCCGGAAAGCGGCCAGCCGGGGATTGCCGCGTTTGCAAGGAGCGATGCGAACTGCGAGAAGCGCTCTTGCGCCTGCTCTGCTTCCTCTGGGGCATTAATGTTCAGAACTAGCTTCAGCTTTGCAACGGTGAGCTCGGCACCCTCCACGTAATATGCGATATTGTTAGGAAACGGTGCCTTTCCGAGGTCCAAGTAGTCTGAGCTTGCTCGCCATCCATCATGTGTACGGCGGTAGGCGTTTGTACGCAGACCCGCATTATCCAGGAATGTGGTCGCGAGATGCGGAAGCCAGCCAAAGCGAGGCGATACCTTGGGGGGACGGACTGAGAGACGTCTCACTTTCCTGACTTCTGCGATTGACGCGTCTATCTCGGCAGCGTCCTGGGGCGGGAACAGGGCTGCGTGATGCTGCCAACGTAGCAATCCCACGGTGTCTGCCCTGAGTTCTCTAATCAGCTTCCACGCCGTATAGCGACGCAGGGTCGGATCCTTCATGGAGAAGTGGAAGCTGGCGAATACACCTTCGTAGACTGAATAGAGATGAAGGCAGTAGAGGAACGGCAGGAACATCACCGTTAGTAGAATCGGGATGGCGAAATCGCGCGCAGTGTCTGCACTGGCGAAATCGCTGAGATGGGTAATGGAGTAGTAGATCGAATTTCCGAGCATCAGCAGAGCTAGTACGATCATTATCGCCATGCCTCCGAGATGAATCGACCTCAGCTTCTCGGCCCGATCACTCAATGCGACGACCAAGCTCAACAGAATTAGGGCAGCGGCAATGACCAGCTCAGTAGCGAGGCTGAAGGTGTGGCTCGCGGTGACAAAAGCGACCACGGCCGCCAGGCCGGCTGCGTCAACCATTGTGGACTTGAAGTAGGCCTTTCCAGTCGAAATTTTCTGGAAGTTGTAGAGAGAAAGCAGCGCGGAGCCGCCCGCCCAGATCAATGTGGTCTTCAGATTGTCCCACCGCCACCATCCCAAGGCGGAAAGCACCGATACAGATGCAAGCACATACAGGGTTGCGGAGCCAAAAACATATGCCAGCGGTGGCTTGGCGAGCAGGCTGAGGGCTCGAACTGGACTGAGGCGACTTCTGACCTTCCAGGCCAAAGTACCAAAGATCAGCGAACCCCAGATCAGAAGGGCGATCTCGCGGTTGTCCAAGTCCATCGCTGTCCAATGAGAATCGCTAGGCGGGCTCCGGGGTAATCTTATCGTGCCTTCGCCGCTGCCCCACTCTTGTCTGCTAGCGGATGCCTGGAAGCGCGAGCACTCATGAAGGCGGTGCTTCTGATCGTGTCAGAGAATTCCTACCCCGCATTTTTTTGCGTGGCTGGTGGAGGTTTCTGCTCCCGCGCGGCATGATAGAAGAAAGGGAAAGGAAACCTGCTCAATCGAGACTTGGGTGCCTACCCCCTCTACTTCCAGATTGCAGGGGATATCGATGGCTTACACYGCTGAGATCAGCAGAACCAGTCCGACCGCGTTCCTTTTCCTCGTCGATCAGTCCGGCTCGATGCAGGACACGATGGAGAACGGCAAGTCCAAGGCGCAGTTCGTCGCAGATGTGCTCAACCGCACCCTTGCCACCTTGATCACGCGATGCACCAAGTCGGAAGGCACGCGCGACTACTTCGAGGTCGGCGTCCTGGGCTATTCCGGGTCTTCAGCGGGAAATGGCCTTAGTGGTGGGCTGGCATCGACGGTCCTCCATCCGATCTCCCAGATCGAAGCCAATCCTCTGCGTGTGGAAAGCCGCACCAAGAGGGTGGATGACGGCGCCGGCGGTCTGGTGGATCAGTCCATCAAGTTCCCCGTATGGTTTGAGGCCAAGGCCTCGGGCGGAACCCCGATGTGCAATGCAATCACCACAGCGGCCGGAGAGCTGGTCGCCTGGTGCGATGCGCATCCGGACAGCTATCCGCCTACCGTGCTTCACGTCACCGATGGCGAGTCCACCGACGGTGATCCGGAATCCCTTGCCCAGCAGCTGCAGCAGATCAGCACCAACGACGGCAACGTGCTGCTGTTCAACCTGCACGTGAGCACCAGCGGCGGTGATCCGGTCAAGTTCCCGAGCTCTGATGCGGGCCTGAGCGACGCGTACGCCAAGCTGCTGTTCCGCATGTCCAGTGCGCTGCCTCCCCACCTGCAGAAGGTCGCGGAGGAAAAGGGCATCAAGGCAACGATGGAGTCCAAGGGCTTCGTGTTCAACGGTGAGATCGCCGAGATCGTGGACTTCTTCGATATCGGTACGAGGGCTGCGCAGCTGCGCTGACCATGGCTCTGACCGTTCTCTTCGAAGGGACGGTGGCTAAGCACGTTGAGTCACCGGATGACAATGAGGACGCCTACCGCTTGGCCCCTGAGAGGGGGCGGGTGGTGCTGTCGGACGGTGCGTCCGAGTCCTTCGACGCCCGAAATTGGGCGCGTTTGCTCGTTGAGCGCATCGCAGACGAAGAGCTGTCTATGGATGCGGTCACTGCGTGCGCGCGCTCATACGAAGCGATGCACGATCCGGAGACTCTTTCCTGGTCAAAGGCTGCGGCCTATGAGCGGGGGAGCTTTGCCACGCTGCTGGTCGCGCAGGATCTGCCCGAGGCCAATGCCGTTCAAATCACCGCGGTTGGTGACAGCTTGGCCGTGTGGCTGGACGGTGATCAGTGGGTGACCTCAGCCCCTTATGAGTGCTCGGGCCAGTTCCAGGAGAAGCCTTCGTTGCTGGCCACCCGGCTGGAGTTGAATGAGCCAGGTGATCATCTCTGGAGCATCCGCGAGTGGACGTATGAACCGCAGGGACATCGGTTCCTGCTCTGCATGACCGATGCGCTTGGTGCTTGGCTTCTCGCTCACCAGGAGCGGGGGGATGGCTCGGCACTGGAGCTGCTGCGTGGCATACGCGATGTTCAAGAGCTCACCGAGCTGGTTGAGAACGAGCGGGCTGCGGGGCGCATGCGTCGAGACGATTCCACGCTGATCATTGCGTCTGCAACTCAGTCTTGAGGCGTACCGGACGATGGCTTACCCATCTTTGGAGCAGTACAACGAGGCGTTGCAGTCACCGCAGTTGGTGCTGCTGGACCCGGAGCTCAAGCGCGGCACCCTGAGAACCACCGGGCTGGGATTGCCTCTGGCGCTATGCGGCGGCTTCGCCTTGACCTATGCGGTGACGGTTGGTGCGCAGAAGTACGCGCTGCGCTGTTTCCACAAGGAATCCCGGGAGCTGGAACGGCGCTACCAGGCAATCTCGACACGGCTGGATCAGCTCAAGAGCCCGTACTTCCTGCCATTTGAGTTCAACCCTGCCGGGATCCGGATTCAGGGCAGCACGTACCCCACCGTCAAGATGGCCTGGGCCAGCGGCAGCACGCTGGCCGAGTTCCTTGAGGCCAAGCACGCCAACAAGGCGGCGCTCCAGAATCTGCGAGTCGCACTGACCTCATTGGCCAGCTACCTGGAGCAGAACAATCTCGCTCACGGGGACATTCAGCCCGAGAATCTGATGGTCAGTGCGGACGGCACCAAGGTGCAGCTGATCGACTATGACGGTCTCTATGTCGAGTCGCTCAAGGGTGCCAAGGCGACCGAACTGGGGCAGCTCAACTTTCAGCACCCCCAGCGGTCGGCCAATGACTTTGGTCCCACGCTGGATCGGTTCTCGTTTCTCACGCTCGATGTAGCTCTTCAGGTTCTGATTGCTGCTCCCGGGACCTGGGCATCTTCACGCTCTGAGCCCAGCGCGGTTGTGTTCCGTCGAAACGACTTCCTCGACCCCGCACAGTCGAGCGTGTTTCAGGGTGCGGTGGCCCTTTCCGGCGTCAAGGCGCATGTAGAGAACCTAGCCAAGGTTGCTGCGGGAGCGTTCTCGGCCGTCCCGTCCCTGACCGATTTCCTCCAGGGCAAGGGAGTTCCTGCAGGCCCGATCGCCATACGAACCGCTGCCCAAGTCCTTACGTACCAAGGGCCATACGTGGTGGCTGACGCCGCCAACTACAGCCAAGTTCTTCAGATGGTTGGAAGTCGCGTCGAGCTCGTTGGTCGGGTATACGCCGTGACGCATCAACGCACCAGCAGCGGCAAGCCCTACATCTTTGTGAACTTTGCAGATTGGCGGGGCCAGGCGGTCAAGCTGTCCATCTGGTCAGAGGGCATCGATGCCATCAGGCCCAATCTACCCGACGCCTCATGGGTTGGGCGCTGGCTATCGGTCTCTGGCCTCATCGATCCGCCCTTTAGCAAGGGATCCCGTTCAGGCCGCTACACGCACCTGTCGATCACCATCAGCGCATCTGGACAGATCCAGGCGCTGGCGGAGAAGGATGCGAAGTACCGCTTGCAGGTTGCAGGCAAGGCTGCAGGCACTGCTGCGCCAACGGTGAGCAGCCGCAATGCAGGCATCCTGATAGATATGGGAGTGGCAGCGACAAAGCCAGCAGTCTCGGTCACTCCATCGATTCCGCCAGCGCCTCCTCAAAGTCGCAATCAGTCCATTCTGGGGAGCATGCAGCAGTCTGCGAATCAGCCTTCTACCCCACAGAGTCGATCACCCATTTCGAGTACGCCTCAGCTAGGCTCCACCTCGTCGAACAAGGGGTGCTGGTCGGTAGTGATCATCGGCATGTTCTTCCTGCTGGCACTAAGGGCGTGTGCTGGGTAAGAGAGTCCCAACCTCGCTGTGGCCTACCCGTCGATGCCAGCGGCACCCTGAGTAGGTACGCTACCCTCCAATGGTCCACTTGGTCCCGGAGAACACACGAGCCCGAGGATCAGCATATCCAGTCTGCCGTTCATGAATTGAGGGATCTAGCATGGCCACACCTACTAAAATCCGGAGTCTGAGATGAGCAATCCTCGCGATGTAGCTGAAGAGATCGAGGCGTCGGAAGAGGCGCCCGAAGGTCCAGCAATTGATTCACCAGTAGCGAGCGACGAGGACGTAGACAACCAGCTCGGCAGCCAGCCCTTCCGAGTCGTGTACCAAACCAACAACTTCCTGCTCCCGCAGATTCGAGACCTCATTGTCGACGGTGACGACGTCAACCTTCGTCCAGAGTACCAACGACGGTTGCGATGGTCGGCCGTTCAGAAGTCGCTCCTAATAGAATCACTATTGCTAAATGTGCCGGTTCCACCAGTCTTCTTCTACGAAAACGATTTGGCGCGATATGAGGTGATGGATGGGCAGCAGCGGTTGAATGCAATCAAGGAGTTCCTGAGCAATGGCCTTGTTCTCCGTGGCTTGCAGATCATTCCCGCATTGAACGGGCGTTCCTATGCCCAGCTTCCGCCGAAGGTAAAGCGCGGCCTTGACCGATCTTCCATCTCCGCAATCGTTCTACTTCAGGAGTCTAAGAGCCGAATTCAGAAGTCAGGCTCAGCCAAATTCTATGAACTCAGAAGGTTCGTATTCGAGCGACTCAATACTGGCGGGAAGCGCCTAAGTGCTCAGGAGGTTAGGAATGCTATTTACGAAGGTCATTTCAATTCACTTATCGTAGAGCTTTCTCGCGACCCAACCTTCACGCGCATCTGGGATATCCCGCCCTATACGAAGTCTGATCCCAGCGAATATTATGAGGAGCCTGCGCGTCAGCGGAACACTCTTTACAAGACAATGGGGGATTGCCAACTCGTTCTTCGCTTTTTTGCGCTAAACGATGACTCTTATATCCAAGGCTCAATGAAGTCCATCCTTGATCGCTGCATGGAGAGAAATGCAGATTGCACGCCGGCGGCGAGGGAAGTGATGAAAACCCAGTTCCTCTCGCGGCTAAATTTTGCTGACGAGCTGTTCGACGGGAAACCTTTCTCGATGTCCGATCCTGGTGCGCCGGAGATGTACCGCMCGGTCGCTGGCATCTACGATGGCGTGATGGTTGCTATTGACGAGTTGTGGGAAAGTCGTGGGGGGCTGTTAGCACGAAAGGAGGATATACAGGCGGCATACGTTAGAGTGATTGCCGCTCGCCGAGAAGGTGGCGAGCTCACTGGTGCCGCAAACACCTCGGCAGATATCCGTAAGAGGATTGGCATCTTCCGCGAACTTTTCGAGCGCTTCGTCTGATGCCAGCGGCCGACCTCGATTTCGCGCTGGTGGAATTTAAGGAGCGTACTAAGCAGATACGCCATATAATGGCTCTCGTTGAGTCTGCAGGTCACTCCTCCGCTACGCTAACGACCCCTAGAGTCGGTATCAATCTCAGTGAAGTCGCCGCCAGTACGAGTAATACGGCGAATTCCATGTCTTTGATATTCTTGGCGTCTGCGTTTGAGGAATTTGTCCGTGAGCAGGCCATCCAGTGCGGCAACCAGCTCGCTGAAAACTATGCAGAGATGCCGACGAAAAGCAAGAACACCATAAGAGATTCGTACTGGTCGGTGTCTCGTGACAGGTTCAAGTTCACAAGGTCGATTCTACTCAAAAATACTCCGGATCCACTCCTGCTGGCGAGAGTAAAATTAGCCCTTTCAGCAATGCAGGGATTCGTAATTGACGATGATGCTAGCAAGCTGGACAGCCAAGCTTTTGGGCACCACTCCAATAATTTTAGACCAGCGATCGTTGTAGAGATCTTCGGGAGATTTGCGATCAGGGGTCTTATGGATCAGCTCGGAGAGAACACCAGGCTGAAGAATTATTTTGGAGTCAGCACTAAGAAAGAATGTTCGGAGAAGCTGATCGCTAAGTGGAATGAATTCTACGACCGACGTAATGAGACTGTGCATTCATTGAGCGGGAAAACGGGATTCGCGGTCGACGCCATCATCTCCTATATTGAGCTGTTCGAGCTGACGGCGGAGGCTCTAAGGGCTGTCCTCGCCAAGACACTCAAATCTTGGTCGTGATTATGGGTTGCGGCTTTAAGTGGATGGAATTTGAAAGTCGCTGTATGCCCGAAAATGGATGCTGGGTGCGCGAAATTGCAGCAAGTTCCGCGCGTCGATAGGGGGGGCAGCATCAGGGCCGGGCTCTAGGCCTTAGCCTCTACTCAGGAGGATGGGCATGGGTTCGAATATATTAAGGCGTAGCAGGTACTTTGAGAGAATGGAGCGAGAGGATGGGATCGAATGGAGGCGTGCTTGGTCAATTTTCAGTCGTCTTTTCTGGTACCAAGGAGGAGATTGGCAGGCAGTTGGCGGCACTGTGGCGATGGAACTTTGGCGTACCCACGATCTACTTCCTGGACATATGTTCAATAGGCCACATCAAGGAGTTCCTCGCCAAGGGCAAGTGCAAAGACGAAAAGCACGAGAAATCGATAAGGCGGCTTCGAGCTGTTGATCTTCCTCAGAACGGCGTCTCTTGCATGTCTGCGCTCCTTGAGAAAGCCAGTGACCGGAAGAGCAAGTTCACGCCTGACCAGTTTGTGGATGAGATCACGAGAGATCTGCGCGCCATGAGCCAGTTCTTCAAAAGCGCTTCTATGGTAGAGCCTTTGGAGTTCGTCGAGACCCATGCGCGGAGCCTGTTTGGCATCGATACGGAAGAGGGGGTTCCTGAGTACTTGGAGTTCCTCACGTTCGCAAATGGTCTTGCCCTGCATAACAGAACATCCAGGAAGCGGCAGTTCATGGTCGCGAAGACTCTCTGCGAGAGGGCGGTAGAAATTGGTGTAAGTACCAGTCATCCCGTGGTTATTACTGTGGTTGCCGCTGTCTACGGCTGTGCAGCCGCCAGAAAGGTGCTGAACTTTGCTGGAAATGAGAAGAACTTCAATCCTGGGAATGCACTTGGAGACATTCAGATTGTTTCGCGAGTCTCGGGCTACCTGGCCGAGTACGTGCGAATAATGGCCGGCCAAGGTGGGCGATACCAGGATTGGGGCTTTAGGACTGGCGACTCTCCATTGAACGATCTGCTGACCTATTTTATGCGGAAGCCAGTGAAGGTTGGCGGTGGTATTCAGGACGCGGAGAGGTCATTCCGCATTACCGCGGATGCTGTAAGCCTATTCCCTGATCTGTTCGGTCCTGATCGAGACGCACTGGACGATTGCAGTGAAGAGCTTGACGACGTACTCGATCTGCTGGGTGCGGTCTAGTAGATCGCCGGCCACAGAGCCCAGTCCCGGACAGTATCGAATGACGTTCGCGGGGTTTTCAGATGAGAGCCATCAGGTCATTGAGGACAAGATCGGGCATATTTAAAGTGATTACGCTGATGGACCCAAAATCATCGCCGACCGAATTGATGCGCTGCGATCAACAGCTGCAGTGCTCGACAATATTGACGTGATACCTACGCGCAACGCCAGTGGAGTAAGTTAAGTGACAACATTGCATTCAGTCTTTTTTCATGCTTCGCTGCAAGAATTGGAGCAAGGTCAGGTCGTACGCGCAGAAAGGCCGGGAACCTATTACCCGGACGCAGTCAGTACTCTTGAACTCAGCAGGCCTGGGCATCTCCCATCTCGCGAAAAATGCGTGTTTGCGGCTGATAGTGGCGCTGCGGCAACTGCATTTCTCAGGGCACAAGTGGCAGCGCATGAAGGAATTAGGCTCTACGAGGTGGAAATGCCCCACTTCCATAAGGCTCCCTTCCGTATCGTCCATGAGCTCCACAAGAGAATGAAAGCTTCGCGTAACGTGGACGCTCTGGTGAGAGAGTACTGGAGTCCGAAAGAGCGCTGGAAGTTCTTTGAGTACTTCGGGCCCTCCTTCACAGTAGTAAAGAAAGTGCCTACGCCGGCGGAGATGGATGTCATCCTGTTTGAATACGCTTATATGGCAGATTCTGATCTAAGTGAGGCGATACAGTAGGCGTTGTTCGCCTGTACCTAGCGGATGGCGCTGCACATGCTGCGTGCTCATTCGGGGCATTCATGTCGTGCTGGACTGCGTGCGCCGCCGGTTTGCATGCCAGCGTCCTTTAATGGCTCGCTCACATTGCCTAACTTTGGGAGCGGCACCCTGGATGGGTACTAGGTGATAGAGACGATCTTTGTCCCGACCAGCGACGCTGTCTAAGATATTGCTGGGAAACGGTGGGTGTGCCGCATGCGATCGGGCAAACACCCGCCCTCGGCCAGAGCAAGCCCCTGTTGTATCGAGTCAGGGCTGAGTGGGTTGATACGGTCAAGTACCGAGCGAAGGCGCAGTGGGCGTTCGAATCAATCGTGGAGTATGCAGATTGCTAGCAAGTATGTGCCGCGGGAGTCCACCAGTAGCAGAACCGCAGCCGATCTCAGTGACCGCTCGAGTCGGGCGGCGGCTCCTGCTTGCCAGATAGTATGACAACGGTGAGATACACTGACAATTCCAACAACTCCGGCCAATCAGAGATGTCAGCGGATCGACCCACAGGAATGGTCACCCTCACCCCTCAGCAGGCTCGCCAAGCTCGCGCATTGCTAGCTTGGTCTCGAAAGGATCTGGCCAATGCAGTTGGTCTCCATACGTCTGTTATTGCCAGTATTGAGACTGGGGAAGCGGTGGTCGCTCCTGAGCATGTTGCCGCCATTCGCACTTGCCTGGAAGAACGTGGGATCCAGCTTTCGCAGAGCGGAGAGGTGAGCTATCCAGACCTTCCTGCATTTCCGCACTCGTCTCACCGCACTACCCCGGTGCGCTGGGTCACGTCCGACGATCTCGCTTCATGGGGTTCGCAACCTGATGGGCCAGTGAACCTGCCGACGCTAATAAGCAATCTGATACGTGCGACGCATGGCACGGCCGCACACATACATTTTCCGGCTGATGGCGGAGTTCGACATCCTGGGTGGGACGGGCTGAGTACCGTTGAAATTGGCAGCCGTTACGTGCCATCCGGCGTAGCTGGATGGGAGTTGAGCACACAGCGTGACGGGGTAGCAGCCAAGATCCGCGGTGACTATCAGAAGCGGACGGCCGACCCTCTTTCATTGGTGCCTGGCTCGGCATGCTTTGTCGCCGTAACGTTGCAGCACTGGCCGGGAAAAGAGGAATGGGCACTAGAGCAGGTTAATAACGGTCCGTGGAGCGATGTCCGCGTCTATGACGCCGATGATCTGGTGCACTGGATCGAGGTTACGCCTGCGGTCGGACTCTGGTTGGCGACCTACCTCGGAAAGCGTCCAGAAGGCACAACCGAGTTGGAGGCGGCATGGGAGGAATGGTCGCTCTCTACAAAATGGCCGGTCACTAAAGATCTCGTGCTTCGGGATCGAGACGAAAGCGCGGCTCAAGTGCTGAGGTGGCTAAGAGGTGGAGCATCCGTATTGTCGCTGCAGTCAACGTCATCTGAGGAAGTCGTGGCGTTTATTTGGGCGACATTGAGCGAGTTGCCTGAAGAGTCAGCGCTCAGTTATCGTGCGCGCTGCCTTGTAGTGAATGAAGCGGCGGCGCGAGCCCTTAAGGGAGCTGCTGCGCCCCTCATTCTTATCCTGACCGATCCAAATCCTGGATTGGCAGAGGCGCTGGCGAAGAACGGGCACTTCGTTGCGCAAGTCTACGACCAAACAACCGAAAGAAACGACGGCGTACTAATACTGGAGCGCCCCTCGAGAGAAGGTATCGCAGCAGCGCTGATCTTGGCTGGGGTCTCTGAAGATCAAGCCAGATCGCTCGCACGCGATAGCGCTCGAAACTTGACAGTCCTGAGGCGGCGAATGCCGGCTGCGGCGGGACGGAACCCGCCCAGATGGGCTGAAGCTCCAGCTCCGCGAGCGCTGCTCGCGGCGCTGGTTGCAGGTGGCTGGGATGAGGATCACCAAGCTGACAGGGACTGTCTGTCTGAACTGGCAGGATCCTCCTACGAACAGTTCGTGGAAGAAGTACGCCCCTACTTCAGTAGGTTCGACAGCCCACTTCAGAAGATTGGCACGGCTTGGCGAGTAGCATCACCATCCGATGCATGGCATCTGCTTGCCAGCTCCTTGACTAGTGCGCTGATCGATCAGCTCGGCGCATCCGCAATTGTTGTCTTGGGTGAGCTCGATCCCCGCTTCAACATGGATCCAAGCGAGAGGTGGCTGGCACGAGTGAAGGGTGTGGGGACTCAATATTCCCCCATGCTACGCCATGGTATAGGCCGAACGCTGATCCTGTTAGCACTGTACTGGGACCGTGTCGTACTCGTTCCAGATGCGCGATCGCGCACTGATACCATCGTCTCTCAGTTGTTGGATCGCGCCGATGAGCATCGCTGGTGGTCCCTGGCGAGAGATTTTCGCCTCTTGGCGGAAGCGTCCCCATCTTCTCTCCTCTCCGCGATTGAAGACAGCTTGAATGACGTGCCTCAAACTATCACGGTCCTTTTTGATAATAGTGAGACGGGGGCTTTTGGCGCGGAGTACCTCTCCGATCTGATGTGGGCGCTTGAGGCGCTTGCTTGGTCTCCGTCACACATGCCGCGAGTCACGCGTATTCTTTCAACACTTGCGGCACTGGACGTGAAGTCGCGGCGATACGAGAACGGGCCGGCGAACAGCTTGCGCGAGATCCATACTCTGTGGAGTCCTCAGACATACGCGACACTTGATGAGCGACTTCAGGCATTGGACCACGTTCGCAAGCGAGTTCCAGAATCCTCTTGGAACCTCATGCTAGGCATCCTTCCAAGTGGACATGACAGCCTAACACCATCACCAAAGCCGCTCTGGCGTGACTTCTCCGTCACTCAGGTCGAAGTTGTGTCGTTGGAACTGGTGCGTCGAGGTGCTGTCAGCATAAGCGACCGTCTTGTGGCAGATCTTGGCGAGGATCCAGAGCGATTCGACTCGCTTCTTGGCAGAATAAAAGATCTCAGGCCCGACCCTTCTAAGCTATTGATCGCGCTTGAGAAAGCTCAGCTTAGCCTGAGTGGTGAGCGCGCTCGCAATACGATTTGGAGCAGGCTGCGCGGCGTTCTTCATCACCACAGAGCATTCCCTAACGCTCCGTGGCGATTGCCTGAGTTGGTGCTGGATCGACTTGCGCAGTCATATGAGCAGTTCACCCCCTCAGATCTATTTGGCAGAGTTCGGTGGCTCTTCCAAGCCGGTGCTGCACTACCGAACCCTTCGACCGAAGGATGGAAGGCCGAGGAGAAGCAGCTCGTCGCGGCTCGAGCTAGCGCCGCCCTGGCAGTGTTTGAGAGCAGCGGGATTGATGGGGTCTTTAATCTTGCGCAGGTCGTCGAGATTCCATCTACGGTAGCCTCCGCAGTTTACGATGCTGGAGTTCCAGAAGCGCAGATCGATGCACTTGTGGAGTTGGCCCTACGTGCTGAAGATGAACGATCCAAGGATCTTGCCATCTCACTTGTAAGGCATTCATTCCATGATCGGAAGGAACTGTGGGCGGACAGCCTTATCTCTAGAATAAGTTCTGAGAAGTGGGGTGCCCAGTCTTTGTTGACAGTATTCATCGGTTTGCCGATGTCTGGTTGGACGTGGGGCAAGGTGGCTGCGCTCGGTGAAGAGATGGATCAGCTTTACTGGCGCAACGTACCTATTCTCTGGGTTGACGGTGGCTTGGCCGACATTGAATACGCTGTCCAACGATTGATTAGCTCAGGGCGAGCCCACGTAGCGCTGTCGCTTGTTCAGACGCGTCCGGAGTTAGAGGTGCGGATTGGTCTCGTAATCGAAGTTCTCAATGAGGTCGCCAATCAATCGTCCGCTAGCGGAGGGGAAACTGACTATGGGATGTTTCAGCATCGCGTGTCTGAGGCGTTCAAGCGAATCGATAATGAGGATGTAGACCAGGGGTTAGTCGCGGCATTGGAATGGCGATTTTTTAGTGTTTTGGAGCATTCCTCGAGGCCACCAGTCGCGCTTCTTCACGAGATCTCGGGTAGCCCAGACTTGTTCATCCAGTTGATCAGCGCGATCTTCCAGGACGATTCGCAGGGCTTCGTCGCAAAGGAGGGTGCTCAGGAAGAAGGCGCGCGTGCCCGGGCACGGCAGGCCTACCACCTTCTGGAAATTTGGAACCGAGTACCTGGAGCTTCGGACAACGGCACGCTGGATCTGGATTCGCTAGAGCGGTGGCTCAGGGACGCACGGGGGCAGGCAGAAGCCATGAATAGGTTGGCATTTGCAGATTGCAGAATTGGTCACGTGCTCGCCGCATCCCCAGTCGGCGATGATGGCTTCTGGCCGCATGAGGCCGTTCGTGAAGTTCTCGACAATCTCCGGAGTAAGGAGATGATTGAAGGCTTCACTGTTGGTATCTATAACGGCAGAGGTCTCACGACGCGCCAGGCCAGGGACGGAGGTGAGCAGGAGAGAGCACTAGCTAAGCAATATCGCAGCTGGTCTGATGCGATCAGTGCGGAGTATCCCTATACGTCTAGGGCGCTTGATCAGCTTGCGAAGGGCTATGAGGAGCAGGCTCGTCGCCACGATGATGATGCAGCATCCATGGATTGGAGTGATTAGGTGGATCAAGCATAGCTATTGCTCGTCTGCCGGGATGCCATGTCTGGGTAAGGACGCTTCGGTATGGCTCTGTGCCGAGCGAGACTTGTGGTCTTCGTCCAACAGGATCTCTCGCGGCGGCAGGCCTCCACCGGTAGCCTAATTGCTAGGTTGGCGGGATTCCTCACAAAAGCTGCCACCAGTTGGAAGCGCGCGGGATAGACCACGCTGCGTGCCGCGCGGGAGATGCGGATGTGGCCGGACTCCAGCGGCTCGCGCAGGGTTTCCAGCGCGCTGCGGTTCCACTCCGGCAGTTCATCCAGGAACAGCACGCCATGGTGGGCCAGCGAGATCTCGCCGGGGCAGGGCGGATTGCCGCCACCCACCAACGCCGCCGCGCTCGCGCTGTGGTGCGGCGCCCGGAACGGCCGTTGCCGCCAGCGCTTCGGGTCCAGCCCTTCGCCGCTGACCGAAGTGATCGCCGCCAACTGCAGGGCATCGATCTCCTCGCTATCCGGCAGCAGGCTGGGCAAGCGCGAGGCGAGCAGGGTCTTGCCGCAGCCGGGGCTGCCGATCAGCAACAGATGGTGACCACCGGCGGCGGCCACTTCCAACGCCCGGCGCGCGAGCGCCTGCCCGCGCACGTCGGCCAGATCGGGCAGTGGCAAAGGAGTGGTGTCCACGCGTTCCACCTGCGGCAGCAGGCGCGGGTCGCCCAGCCCCGCACAGCATTCCAGCAGGGTACGCGCCACGCGCACATCGGCGTGCTGGGCCAGCGCGGCCTCGGCAGCGTTGCCGGGCGGCACGATCAGGATGCGCCCAGCTTCGGTTGCAGCAATCGCGGCGGGCAGCGCACCGGACACCGGGCGAAGTTCACCGGTCAGGCCCAGCTCGCCGAGGAACTCGTACTGCAGCAGCGACTGCGGATCGACCTGGCCACTGGCAGCGAGGATGCCAAGGGCAATGGCCAGCTCATAACGACCGCCTTCCTTGGGAAGATCGGCGGGGGCGAGGTTCAAAGTGATGCGCCGCTGCGGGAAGTCGAAGCGCGCGCAGAGCAGGGCGGCGCGCACGCGCTCGCGTGATTCGCGCACGCTGGTCTCGGCCAGGCCGACAATCTGGGTGACCGGCAGACCGCCAGAGAGATGTACCTCGATGCGCACCAGTGGGGCATCGACCCCGGCGCGGGCACGGCTGTGGACCAGCGCCAGGCTCATGTGTGATTTCCTGCGGAGGGGCGCTTGATGGTGCGGCAGCCGCTCTCCAGGGTGTATCGGGGATTGCTGGTGCAGCAGCTAGGGGGATTCCGGCCAACGGTGGTCCGGGGCTCCGAACAGGCAGCGCTGCTCATCAGGCACGGACCTGCCGAAGCGCCCAGAGCGCGCCTCGATCCACGATGGCCCGGCATGCAATCACGCTGACTACCCCACAGAGCAGCCGTCGATTGAATCAATGAAGCCCGTTGGATACACCCAACTGGCGGTTGCATAATCAGCGTACAAAGCCGCTATCACTTCAGCTTTAGCCTGAGTAGAGAGAATGGGAATGAAGATTGTTGCAGCACAGATGCGATCAGCTCCTGGCGACGTCGATGGCAATATCGAACGGCACGTTCACTTCATTGATCTGGCCGCCTCGTGTGGCGGTGCGGCGGTCTTCTTTCCGGAGATGTCACTGACCGGATATGAGCCGCGGATGGCAGAGCAGCTGGCAATGACGGCAGATGACGCTCATCTGGGAGTATTCCAGTCTCTGAGTGATCGACATCAGATTTTGATCGCAGTCGGCGGGCCATATCGTGGCAGCGATGGGCCGGAGATCGGCATGTTCGTCTTCCGCTGCGGTCAAGCACCCGCTGTCTACACCAAGCAAATGCTCCATGCCGACGAACTGCCTTACTTCAGGGCAGGAACCACGCCCCTGTCAGTAACGATTGGAAAGGAAATTCTGGTCCCCGCCATCTGTTTCGAATCGCTACAGATGGATAGCGCCTTGCGGGCCAAGGAGGCGGGAGCAACGGTCTACATCGCCAGCGTTGCAAAAAACATGGCTGGTATGGCACGTGCCCATCGCCATTACGCAACAGTCGCGCGGGAGCTGGGGATGATCGTAATGGTAGCCAACGGCGTGGGCCATGCCGATGGATTTGAGATGACAGGGGAGTCTGCCGCCTGGGACAACAGTGGTGGGCTGGGATGCAGCGCCGGAACTGGAGACGAGGCATTGCTGGTGTATGACTTGGCGAAACAAAGCGGTAGCACCGTGGCGCTCTAAGCAATGAGCATCGCGGGAGAGCGGGCCAACGCCTGGGAGACTTGACTGGCAAGTGACTTCAGTAGCTGGCTTTGCTCGAACGGAATCTGTTCGATCAGATGGTGTCCCTGAAAAACCGGTGTGTCGGCCATGCGCACAACCTCATTCAAGAATCCGTTTGAAAGAGCGCTTGCTAGATATCGGCCACATCGCGCAGCCGTACGCCGGAGAAGTTGGCCGCACTCAATGCATCAAACATCGCGCGGTCGCAGATGGGAGGTGCTCCCATGCGATCCTGGCGGAAGATATGGGCATCTCCCACAAAATCCTGTTTGAACACCAGGCTCGCTCCGCCGACGAGGCTATAAAGCTTCTCGTCCTCGCCGGTCTGATAATTGTGGTCGAGCTTGATCCTCACGCGGGAAGCGGCTTCATCCAGGGAATCGAGCCTGCGCAGCACATTGCCCAGGTAGTACCGAGGGCCGGGGTTGCCGTCAGCAAGGCTGAAGTCGCAGGCCACAAATGCAAACGCCTCGGCGTCCAACTGCTCAAACAGCTGCTTCAACGGCTCCGACACAATCCATATGCCAGCGAGCTCTTCCAGATCGCGTGGCATTCTGCCCTTCTCTGGTACATGAACCAGGTGGGGACGCTCGGGATACTGGCCTGGCGTTCCATCAGGACGTGGGACGACATTCATCGCCGGGTCAATCAGCTTCTCTTCGTTGGCGATTTCTATACCGGGAACCCTGCCGTTTCCCGGGAAGCTGGCGTCGATCAGGAAAAATTCGCCCTCATGAGATGCGGCTTCGGCTGAAACTTCACTGGGGGTCGATTCGGTCACGGGGGTTTCCATCATGGATTCAGTAGTCCGAGGAATGGACGAAGAGACCAGAGGGAATTCTGCCACCCGCGGCCCGGGCCCTCAAACAGACACCGCTGCTGATCAGGCACCGCCCCGCCGAAGCGCCCAAACCGCGCCTCAAGCCACGATGGCGTTGCACTCTCCACCAGCAACCGGCCTTGGCTCTGGTGGAGATCCAACCAGCGCTCGAAACTGATGCGAAGGCGCTCGATATCCGGCGCCCGCCACCGGGCATCGGCAGGCATCCGGATCAGCACGCGTGAGGGGGCGTTCTCCACGTCCATCACCAGAACGCCCTTGCACCGGATCTCGAAGGACGTCACCCCGGCATAGCGCGTGTGCAGTTCAAAGCCTTCATCCGCTTTGGCGGTTACGAAGCCGAGTGCATCACTGTGCAGCAGCCGGTAGTCGGCTGGCTGCAGCTTCTGGTACGCCCACACCTGATCGCCCGCTGGCTCGGGCCATCCCGGCCATACCGCGCCGATCACCACGATGCACACCGCCGCAGCGGCAAGGCCGTGTTTCTTCATTCATCACCCCGCACTCAAACAGAACGTCACGCCCACACGCGCGCCCTCAGTCCTGTGGCCGTACCCGTTCGTGGATGAAGGCTGTAAGTGCGATATCGGCCATCACCAGCCCTTCCATCACCCGGTCGCCCACGTACTGGTCGGGCTCGCCGTTCTGGCGCGTGCGCTCGGCCGCCAGCAGGATCTCCTGCACGATGCGCTGGCCCGTCAGCGCGCAGTCGGCGTCGGACAACTGCATCTGCCGGCTGCGCAGGTGATGGCGCTCGGGCCACGGCTGACCATCGGCTGCAGCACCAGCGCCGATGCTGTGCAGGATGGCGATGAGGCTGTTGGGGTCCAGGGCAGGGGCGGGCGAGGGCGCTTCCTGGATGGGGCGCGGGGGAGGGGAGTGCGGCGTGGTCATGGCAGGCTCCGTGCAAGCAGGCAGAAGCCGCCACCGATAAGGGTGGCGGACGATGCGTGGCTCGAAAACCGGCGTGTGATGATCCCCGGCGGGCGCAAGGCCCCCACGCACCGACCGCCATAGCCGGCAGACGGATTGCCAGCCGGCACCACGCAGAGCGGTGCCGGCTGGCAAGCGTAAACATCATCACAACAGCGGGTTTTCGAGGCCCGGCCACCGATGCACGGTGGCGCAGTAACGATTACCTGCTGTTGTGCGGAATGCCAAGGGGTAGGGGGCAATGCCGCCAAAACCCCAGACGTTTTTGGCATTTTCGCATATGGGGCGGGGCTGCGAGAGTCCTTGGGGGACAAAGCCTTTGGTAGCTATGGGGTTTCGTCGCCCAGTTCTTCCGATGGTGGATTCGGAACATGGCAAGTGCGACATCGTTCGTCTAGCGATATTGCCGGGACGCCCATGGGCTGGAACCGGAAAGTGCCGCCTACCTACTTGCAAATACCAGGTGGGGGCCGGTGCGATGTCCGCTTCTGGCCGTAAGCCGACATCGGGCGGATTAGGAGATTGGGCCTCGTTATCAAGGGTCTGGCCCAGTAGCGTGGGAAGCGGTGGGCGCACGTTAATCTGGTTAAGATGGAGCCACGCCTCAACTAAAGATGAGTCATAAGGCCAGGTCGCACGCGCCATTCAGCATCACTTGGCTGACCAAGCTGGTAAAGCCCGCCTGCGGCCGAAGGCGCATTCTACATTTCACAAGCGGCAGCAGCTCGGCACCCAACACTTCGGCGATGAAGTCCGCACACTCGACGAAATACTGGACATCTGCCATTTCGTCAGAACGGTTGGGGCGGCATCGGCCCCGCCGGGCGTGTCGCCAAAATCGACCACTAGGCTACTGAGCAGACGCGCTGGCTCGACCCGTGCTGCATCAGGACGGCTGCAGCGCAGAGTGCCGTGATCTTCTGACAGTCAAATATGTGATGGCCTGCCGAATCCGCATCTTGCGTGCGGGTCCATTCTGCGGGATAACAGCCCCATGCGGCTCTGCCGCATTCCGGAACAGGGACGATCCGAAGCAGGGCGCGACAGGGCGGTGATCCGCCTGTGCGCCTTCGTCCCTCCCGGCGCGGTATTCGCCCAGGAAGGAGAACACGGATGTTCGGACGGACAATGAAGCTGGCACGTGTGGCGCTGACGATGGTCGCGCTTGGCTGCGCGGCCCCTCTTGCCGCGCAGGCGCAGGAAAGCAAAAAAACCTGGCGCATCTCCCAGCCAAGCGGGAATTCGACCCAGTACAAGACTCAGCAGGAGGCGGTGCAGGCGATCAAGAGTCTGCCCGCGCCGAGTCCGTTCCCGCCGGAGTTCCAGTTCGGTTGGCAGTCCGTCAATTCGATCAAGTCAAAGGTCGTGGACCTGGAGGGCAATACCTCAATCACGTACTGGATGGGCAAGTCCCAGCCCTCCGACCCTGATTGGTCGTATCTCAGTACCGCGCAGTTCCCGACCGAAGAGGCGATGGTCGCTTCCTATCTCGCCGATATCAAGGCGTTCAATCCTGTATGCCCGGGTGCAGCCGTTACGCCTACAAGCGAGTGGTATGCACTCAGCCCGGATATGGAAGGAACCATCGAGACACGCGATTTTGAAGTGATATACATGACCGGCGACAACACAGCCGAGTCGCCGTGCACGCCCTATCCAAGCGATGCCCATATGACGCGGACCCGGCGTCTGAACTGCCCGGTCCCCTTTACCCAGTGGTCCAACAAGCACGAAGCCTGCGTCAGCGAAGAGTTCGTAGCAACCATCACCTCCAAGACGACGCAGTGCGACAGGGATGGCGGGAACGGCAACTGCCCGACCTCGGGTAACAGCGCCATGAGTGGCATGAGCCCGAATCCCTCCAGCACCCCGGCATCGCAGGAGCCTCCGTGCACTGGCACGGTCGGCAACCCCTGCGACGTAAAGACCGGCGAGAAGTACGAGATCGCGCAGGACTTCGATCTGGGCTGGATCGCACTGACGCGCTACTACCATTCGGGAATATCCACCTCGTCTGGTGGGTTCGGCCACGGTTGGACACACTCGCTTGGCGCCCAGCTCGCACTGGATGGGTCGGGCGGTGCTGGCATCGTTGAAGCCACTGGTTTCCAGCGCGCCTTCAAGAAGATCGGCCAGGTGTACGAGGCTGCTGACAGCAGTGGCGATCGCTTGGTCCAGAATGGAAACTGGACGCTGTATGCAGCGGATGCCATTTCGACGTTCGACGACGCGGGTCGGCTCGTCGCGAAGCGCTTCGTGGACGGTACCTCGCTCACGTTCGTCTATGACGATAGCCAGCGCCTTGCTGCCGTCGCGCACAGCAGCGGCCGTACGCTTGAATTCGTCTACCAGTCCAACGACTACGAAGCCCTGATCAGCTCCGTTCTGGTCGCGGGCGTGCCGCAGGCGAGCTATACCTATACTGCGCATGGGCAGGTCGCTACCGTCACCTACGCGGGCGGCGGGGTGCGCACCTATCACTACGAGAATCTGGATTTCCCCCAGCATCTGACCGGCATTACCGCCGAGGATGGGCGCCGCTACAGCACCTTCACCTATGACACCATCGGCCGGGTCATTTCGAGCCAGCACGCGGGTGGCGCTGATGGCGTAACCCTTGCCTACAGCCCCAATGGCGGTGCGGTGGTCACTGATGCATTGGGCCATCAGACCGATTACACGCTGACAGCCGGTGGCGACAGCGCACCTCCCCGCAAGGTGTCGGGCACGACCGATGCCCAGGGTTCGATCAGCCGCACCTACTATGACGGCGCGGTCGATTTCCGCCGGCGTCTGGATACCTATACGGACCGGCGCGGCGTCCAGACCAAGCACACTTACAGCGAAGGCGTCGACGCGGTGACGGGCCGACCGGCCAACACCCATACCATTACCGATGCGGTCGGCCTGCCTGAGCAGCGTGTTGTGCAGACCACGCGCGACAGTGTGACCAACGTGGTGCTGGCTACGACCATCGCTCAGCGTGAGACGCGTACCGCCTACAACGCCCGTAGACAGCCGGTGAGCGTGACCCTGAAGGACCTGGCGTCCGGGCAGACGCGTACGACCACATATACCTATTGCGAGGCTGTGGATGTGGCCGCAGCGGGCAGTTGCCCCGTGGAGGGGCTGCTGAAGAGCGTGGACGGCGCACGCACCGACGTGGCCGACGTCAGCACCTACGCCTACCACGTCGCAGACGACGCAGGATGCGCGACCAATGGGGCCTGCACCTATCGCAAGGGCGACCTGCGCAGTGTCACCAATGCACTCGGTCAGACGGTGGAAACGTTGGCCTACGACGCCTACGGGCGACCATTGTCGGTGAAGGATGCCAATGGCGTGGTCACCGACTACGCCTACCATGCTCGTGGCTGGCCCACCTCGGTGACCGTACGCGGCGCCACCACCGCCGAGGATCGATCCACCCAGATCAGCTACTGGCCCACCGGCCAGGTTCAGCAGATCACCGAGCCCGATGGCGGCAGCGTGACCTACGTCTATGACGCAGCACTGCGACTGACCGATATCGAGGACAACGCCGGAAACACCATCCACTACACGCTGGACAATGCCGGCAATCGACTGAAGGAGGACACCCTGGATGCGGGCGGTACCCTGCGCCGCACCCTGGCACGCACCTTCAACACGATTGGCCAGCTTACGGCGCTGAAAGACGCTGGCAACCACGCTACCGGCTTCACCTACGATGCCAACGGCAACCCGCAGACGGTGACCGACGCCCTGCAGCGCGTCACCAGCCAGCAGTACGATCCGCTGAACCGGCTGGCGCGGACCCTGCAGGACGTCGGCGGTGTTGCTGCGGAAATCCGCAGCCAGTACAACGCGCTGGACCAGGTCACCCAGGTGACTGACCCGAAGGGCCTGCACACTACCTATGCCTATAACGGTTTCGGTGATCTGACTGGACAGGTCAGTCCGGACAGTGGCGCCAGCAGCTTCACCGTGGATGTGGCTGGCAACCGCAAGACCGCCACCGATGCGCGGGGCATCACCGCTACCTACAGCTACGACGCGCTCAACCGCCTGATCGGCATCGCCTACCCAGACCCCAATCTGGATGTGGGCTATAGCTATGACGTGGCACCGGCTGCCTGCGCCGCCGACGAGCGCTTTGCCAAGGGGCGCCTGGGGCAGGTGTTGCACGCGAATGGCAACACCCAGTACTGCCATGACCGCTTCGGCCAGATCACCCGCAAGGTGCAGACCGTCAACGGTGTCGCCAGTACGCTGCGCTACGCCTACAGCAAGTCCGGTCGTCTGACCGCGTTGACCTACCCGGACGGCAGCGTGGCCGACTACGTACGTGACACCCAGGGCCGTGTCAGCCAGATTGGCCTGACGCGCACCGGCCAGCCGCGCCAGATCGTGGTGAACAACGTGATCTATGCGGCCTTCGGCCCGGCGACAGGGTGGACCTACGGCAATGGCCGCCAGTTGCAGCGCCCGCTGGACCTGGACTACCGTCCGCAGGCCGTGCATGACCCGGCAGCAGGTGGGCTGTCCTTGAGCTATGGCTATGATCCGGTGGGTTCGATCACCGAGCTGAAGAACGGCGCCGGGTCTGAAGTGCTGGCCAAGTACGCCTACGACAGCCTGGGCCGCCTGACCCAGACCCAGGACGGCGCGACCGGCACGCCGATCGAAACCTACGGCTACGACGCCACCGGCAACCGCATCTCGCTGACCACTTCGGCAGGAACCGCCAATTACACCTATCCGGCCACCAGCCACCGGCTTACGGCGGTCGATGGTGAGCCACGCAATCATGATGCGGCGGGCAACACCACCAGCATCGGCAGCAAGATGTTCAGCTACAACGATGCCAACCGCATGAACGCGGTGAAGCAGGGCAACGCCACACTGGAGAGCTACGTCTACAACCACCGCGGTGAGCGCGTGTTGCGTACTCCGGCCGGGGGTGCGGCTCAGATCACGTTGTACGACGAAGCAGGGCAATGGCTGGGCAACTATTCGGCCACGGGCCAGGCGCAGCAGCAGGCGATCTGGCTGGACAACTATCCGGTGGCGTTGATCAATCTGCCGAGCGCCGGCGTGCCGGAGCTGGCCTACATCCAGCCGGACCATCTGGGTACCCCGCGCGTTGCTATCGACCCAGTGCGCAATGTGGCGATATGGGATTGGAGCAGCAAGAGCGAAGTGTTTGGCGACCAATCTCCAAGTCTGGATCCGGATGGCGATGGTGTTGTCTTTGATCTGGCGCTGCGATTCCCGGGGCAGCAGGCCACGGATGCCAGCGGCTTGTTCTATAACTTCCAGCGGGAATATGAAGCTGCGACCGGACGCTATACGCAAGCGGATCCGATAGGCATCTCTGGCGGCATTTCTGTTTACGGGTACTCCAAAGCCTCTCCGCTTCGCGTGGTTGACCCACTTGGACTCGAGCCGGTGTTCGACACAAATACGTGCGGCGGACAAATGGGAATGGTGACTTGTGATGGCAATGGAGGATTCCTGGTCAGTGTCTGCAATTCAGGCTGCGACAAGATATGCACCGTTATGCATGAGCGAAACCATAAGGCGCTGCTGGAAAAGAGAGTTCCCAATGCCTGCGTTGGTAGGCCCAAAGGTGCAAGTCCATTTCCAAAGGACTGGGAATATGGTGGGATGGCGCATCGGCAGCTAGCGAATGAACTTGAGTGCCGTGCATATCAAGAGCAGATGACCTGTGCGACGCGGCTTCGCGATGGCGGACTCGGAGGCGCTGCGGTAGACAAGGCGTACAGCAGGGCAGCAAAAGAAAGGAGTGACCGGCAATGCGATGCATTTGGATACTAACCCTCCTTTCGTTCGTCCTGGGCCTGCTGGGGTGCAGGGACGAGGTGGAGAGTTCAACGTACCCTATGGGTCAGACGGGAAAGACGTGCACTGCCTATAAGGGCTTTGATCGCCACCCCCCTGAAGTGGTTGTTGCCGAGCTTTCCAGGCGGGGGTTGGATAGTGGCAGGTTGATTCATAAAACAGTCTGCGGCTCGATCACCAGCTGGGAGATCCTTCCTGCGGGGGCGTCGATCGATCGAATACCTCCGCCAGATGTGTATGTAAGCGTCCGGCTGAGGGAAGACGGCTCCGTTTCCGTCAGTACGGACCGCCCATGATGTCGGCGCTGCCCCTGATGCTCGAGCATTGGGCCAGCGTCAGTGGACGGTAGGATGGTAAGTGGGGCGCTGGGTTCGTCCAGTACCTTGGAGATGTCAGCCTCTGCCCGGAAGCGAAGCTGATCAATGACAGTGACGCAATCCGTTTAATACGACCGGTCAGCCCAATCTGATGGTCCGCGGATGGTGGACGTCCAAGTGAAAATGCGGACGGGCCCCCTTTGGCAGGAGCCCGCCCTTGAACGAACTAGATCAGGTCAGGTTGTAGCGCTCTTGGATTGCCGCGAACAGCTGATCAGCCTCTTCTTCGGCACGCCTGTTCTCCTCGGCCGCGAGTGGCACCAATTTGATTCCGTCGACGCCACCGACATAGGCGGGCCCGCCGACATCGTCGTCGTACGGTGTGCCGTCCTCGTTGATCGCTTCATGTCGATCCTGGCTCAGGTCCCGACCCAGCATGCGCGAGAGATGCATCCAAACCCAAGCGCGGAACGGTGTCTCGCCCCGGTATTCGATGAGCTCGCGCATGACGGATACTTCGCCCTCGCGTGCGAGCATGGTCAGCCACTGGTGGGCCAGCTCGGGGTGACCGTGTGCGTCGGCCAGATCAGCCATACCGTACGGATCCATTTCATCCGACGGCTCAAGCTCAAGCGCCCCTGGGTCCCCGTAGCGCTCCGCAGTGAGCAGCAACGCGCGCTTATCCCCGCCCCGTGCAGCAGCAAGGAGGTGGTACCGATGTTTGGCCACCACCTGAACGAACGAACTGTCTCCGCCCGTGGCAATCTCCGCCAAGCTCACCGGCTCGGACGACCACTGACCATGCCGGTGCAGCTCGCGACCGAAGCGGTGATTATCTTCTTCTGGCAGGTCCCCGTACGGCTCGAGCATGTACGCGGTCGCCAGGTGCGCAACCGCTACGCCGCGAGCTGCTGCCGCCTCCAACCCTTCCAGCAGCAAGGGAAATTTGCCGAGCAGCGCATCGAGCCCTTGCTGCATGCGGCTTGTCAGGTTGATCGACACCCACTCGGCAACGACATCCGACTCCATCTCCTCAGCCTCCGCCCACTCGTCGTGATCGCCGGTAAGCGCGGAAATCAGCTCCTCGAAACGAACCGGCGCATAGCCGGATTCGCCGAGGAAACTGACCAGGCCTTGGGCTGTGCGCTCGGCTTCCTCGGGTGACATCCCAAAGTGCAGGCACCGCTGGATGACCCGGTCTTCATCCGTCGTGAGGTCGGTATCACGCCAGGCCACGTCGCACCACGCGGCCTGGTGATGGAACGCGGCGTGGGTGGAAAATCCGGCGGCGGCCGCCAGCAGCTCATGGGCCTGGCTGCGGGTAAGCGACGCGAAGCCCTGCTCCCGAAGGTACGCATGGACGTGGAACACATATTGCTTGATGGTCATGACTCGTCCTCGATGGCCAAGCCGATCCGGGTAAGGCGCACACGTTTAAGTCCCCGGCAGCTGGCCAGAAGAAGAATCGATCAGGGGATACGGCCTGTTTTTGCTCGTGTGCAAGCACGGCGGGCGCCGCAGCTAGTGTATGCCGTCTGCTACTGGGTTTCCACACACGCGCCAAGATTGCTCAGGGCGTCGCGGGGCGGTCATGGCTGTCCACGAACGCCAAGCTCCTTTGTGGGTTTGGCCAGAGAACGCTCGATGGCGCGACGGACACCCTGCGGGCTGCCGTCGGGAGTCGCTGGCGAAGCGGCTAGAGGGATTGCGACCAAGGGCGGCCCGCGGTCCCCAACAAGCAACGCTGCTCATCAGGCACTGCCCCATTGAAACGCCCAAACAGCGCTTCGATCCACGATGTTCCTGCACTCTCCACCAGCAACCCGCCCTGGCTCTGGTGGTAGACCAACCATCGCTCGAAGCTGAGGCGCAGGCGCTCGATATCCGGTGCCCGCGTAAGTGCATCGGCGGGCACCCGGATCAGCACGCGTGAGGGGGCATTCTCCACGTCCATCACCAGAACGCCCTTGCAGCGGATCTCGAAAGACGTCACCCCGCCATAGCGCGTGTGCAGTTCAAAACCCTCATCCGCTTTGGCGGTCACGAAGCCGAGCGCATCACTGTGCAGCAGCCGGTAGTCGGCTGGCTGCAGCTTCTGGTAGGCCCACACCTGATCGCCCGCTGGCTCGGGCCAGCCCGGCCATACCGCGCCGATCATCACGATGCACACTGCCGCAGCGGTAAGGCCGTGCTTCTTCATTCATCACCCCGCACAAAAAAAATAACGTCACGCCCACAAGCGCCTACTCAGTCCTGTGGCCGCATCCGTTCGTGGATGAAGGCGGTGAGTGCGATATCGGCCATCACCAGCCCCCCCATCACACGGTCGCCCACGTACTGATCGGGCTCACCGTTCTGGCGCGTGCGCTCTGCCGCCAGCAGGAGTTCCTGCACGATGCGTTGGCCCGTCAGTGCGCAGTCGGCGTCGGACAACTGCATCTGCCGGCTGCGCAGGTGATGGCGTTCGGGCCAGGGCTGGCCGTCGGCTGCAGCGCCTGCGCCGATGCTGCGCAGGATGGCGATGAGGCTGTTGGGGTCCAGCGCAGGGGCGGGCGAGGGCGCCTCCTGGATGGGGCGCGGGGGAGGGGAGTGCGGCATGGTCATGGCAGGCTCCGTGCAAGCAGGCAGAAGCCGCCACCGATAAGGGTGGCGGACGATGCGTGGCTCGAAAACCGGGCTAGGGACAAACCGGCGGGTACAAGACCCCCACGCACCGCCCGCCATAGCCGGCAGACGGATTGCCAGCCGGCACCACGCGTGGCGGTGCCGGCTGACAAGCGTAAAAACAACATCCCTAGAACTCGGGTTTTCGACGCCCGGCCACCCGTTGTCGGTGGCTCTACCAGAGTTGCCTGATGTTGTTTGGAATGCCAAGGGGTTGGGGCCAAAGCCGCCAAAGCCCGAGACGTTTTTGGCATTGTTGCATAGCGTGGAAAGTGGCGAGAGCCTTGTGTCACGGGAGGGGGGCACTTCTGGAACGGAGTCGTCAGAACCTTCCGCCAAAGATGCAGGGTGCGGCAAATGCGACAGAATTCGACGAGCGGTTCTTCATGGCACAAGCAATAGAACGCGCGTTTCGATGCGGCCGATCGATAGCGCAAGCGTTCCTGACGTGTCGCGGGTATCGACGTTGCAGCCAATCTCAAGCAGTTCTTTGATGTTGGCGCCTCGATTGGCGAGAGGAGGATGGTCGCGTCCCCCTTCTGCTATAAGTGACGCAACCGAGCCCAGATGGCCTTCAATCAGATCGTGGACGCATGGATTTGTACTGGCGCTTGTTCACCAATTGCACATCGCAGCAGGCGGCTCTCAAGGTCGCGGCGCGGAAATTTCCCCTACTGATGACTTGCATGCCTCCAATGAACTCTCGCAAGCTCTTCCTGATGGTCTCGCTGGCACTCGCACTTTCTAGCTGCTCGGAAGTTGCAAGCACCCAATATGCAGACCGAAGCCAAGCTGTTTCGAGACAGGCAATCGGTGAATCGAAGTGGTTGCCCGCGTGGTTGCCTGAGGATGCTGTCAACATACAAGAGACGCACGACATGGACACCAATGAGTCGTGGTTGGTCTTTCGTCTAACCAGCGGCATTCTTACTTTGCCTGAAGACTGCACGCTGGCAAGCAGGCCGGAAATGCCGGACGCGCGAGTCATGCGGCGCTTTCCCCAGTTCGCCCGAAGCGCTTGGTCGCGCGCGTCAAATTACGCCGGAAAGTTCTACCTGTGTCCGGAGGGCAATGCTGGTCGCTGGGTCATGCATGATGAAGAACTGGACCTTGTTTACAGCAGAGTAAAGTTCTGAGACCGACGTCCGGGTGCTCAAGTTCGATCAAGAATGGCAACCCTCTTCGTCCGAACTTGGACTCCCTCAACGTGGTCAGGCTGACCTAACTTCGATGAGACGTATAGATTGGAAGCGATTCCGAAAAGGACAGCCGGATCCCAATGCCAGCATTCGACCATTCTCTGGTAACACTCCGATTCTTCGGGAGCGACCTCCTGCCAGATGAAATTAGTGCCTTGCTTGGGGCGACTCCAACTGCTTCGTATCACAAGGGCCAGGAACTTAAAGGCAGCCCATCAGGGGTCGTACGTGTCGCCAGGACCGGAAGCTGGCGACTTGATGCGGAGCGTCGTGAACCTGAAGACTTGGAAGCTCAGATCTTCGAGATCCTGGATCAACTCACCGGAGATCTCGCCATATGGGCGTCACTGGCACGGTTCCGGCCTGACCTGTTCTGCGGTCTTTTCATGGGCAGCAGCAATGATGGTGTATCGCTCTCGCCTCGTGGTTTGCTCGCCTTGGGGCAGCGCGGCATCGAGCTCGGGCTGGACATCTATGATGCCGAGGAAGAGGTGCGCAACGCCCAACGCCAACAGGTCATCAGTTGATGATCTCCCCACTCCCTGACGCAACAAATTCCCTCAACTGCCGAACGAACTCCGCATCGTAGGCCTCCCACTCCGTAATCTCCCCAACAACCCGCAACGGCTCCGTACTCCGATACGACCGCGTCGGATTCCCGGGAAACTTCTTGTTGGTCACATTAGGATCGTCCTCAAACGGCCCGGTCGGCTCCACCAAATACACACGCGGTCGCCCCTCACCCCGGGCCATCTCCGCAGCCAGCCCGGCGCCCTTGGCAATCGTGGTGAAGTAGATGTGGTTCATCACCACGCTGTCGCGATAGTTGGACCGGAAGCCCGCGCTCAGCAGCTCGCCCACCGCGAGGTCAGCCCGGGTGCCGTGATAAAACGGCCCGGCAACCTGGTCGCAGGTGTCATGCGAAACGGGTGTCCATTCGGTGTCCTGTGCCATCGGCACTACCCCTACCTGTCCTGCCGGATCGACAGGCCGGCGAGTCTAAGGCGCCGGGCGGGCCTTGCGGCAAGGCCCCATCAGGGAAATAATCTGTAAGTGGGAGGCGCAGCGCGCCTCCTTTTTTATTCTGCGGTGCCGCGCCCTTCAAGCTCGCGCACCGCTGTTTCCAGCGCGTCCAGCTTCTCGCGCGTCTTCAGCAGCACCGCGCGCTGCACTTCAAATTCCTCGCGGGTCACCAAGTCCAGCTTCGCGAGCCCCGCCTGCAGCGCGCTCTTGAAGGTGGCCTGCAGTTCCTCGCGCGATTCGCGCAGGCCCGGCGGCACCAGGTCGCTGAGGCGACGGGCGAGGTCATCGATTTGGTTCAGGTCGATCATGGGGTGCTCCGAGGGGTGGTGGGCCTGCGCATCCGGCGCGGCCACGGCTGTTCGGCCGTAAGGATACTGCTGGCCCCGGCCCGCCGGACAGGCGCTGCGGGTTTCGCACCGGCCGCGTTCAGGCGCTATCCTCCACGCCGGAATACAGGAGATAGACGATGAAGATGGTCATGGCGGTGATCAAGCCGTTCAAGCTCGACGACGTGCGCGAAGCGCTGGCCGAGCGCGGTGTTACCGGGATCACGGTGACGGAAGTGAAGGGCTTCGGTCGCCAGAAGGGCCATACCGAGCTGTACCGTGGCGCCGAGTACGTGGTCGACTTCCTGCCGAAGGTGAAGCTGGAAGTGGCGGTGACCGACGATCAGGTGGAGGTGGTGGTGGAAGCCATCGTGAAGGCGGCGGGCACCGGCAAGATCGGCGATGGCAAGGTGTTCGTGTACGACCTGGGCAGCGTGGTGCGTATTCGTACCGGTGAGCTGGACGCGGACGCGTTGTAAGCCGTTTTTGTAGAGCCGAGCTCACGCTCGGCTGATGCAAAGAGCCGCCGAGCGTGGGCTCGGCTCTACAGAAAAGCGGTCGAGCAAGCTCGACCTCTACCGACGCTTCGCCCACTTGTAGAACCGCTTCCAGCCTTGGCGCACAGCCGCCACCCAACCGGGGTCGGCCACCATGGCCGCCTGCGCAGGGCTCGGCGCCTGCCCGGTCACGCGCTGGCGCATCTTCAGCAGGTTCTTCATGTCGCTGCGGCTCAGCTGCCGGCTCAGCGGGTTGCGGCGCAGCCAGCGCGGTACGCGCCAGGCCGAGGTGAAGTCCAGCAGTACCGGCACGCCGGCGCTGACCACCACGTTGGTGCCATGCAGGTCGTTGTGGGTGATGCCGGCGGCATGCAGGCGGCTCAGCGCGTGCTGCAGCTGTTCGAACACTTCATTGCCCACGGCTTGCGCGGTACTGAGCGTCTGGCCGGGGATGAATTCCATGCCCAGTGCGAGGCCACCGAGGGTGCCGAGCAGGGCCGGGGCGTGCTTCCAGCCGCCCAGCCGCTCCAGCATGCGCGCCTCGCGGTGCACCATCAGGCGGGCGATCGGCGACACCGGGGTGCCACGGTAGCGGGAGTAGTCCTTCACCACCGCCGGACGGCCGTCCAGGCAGGTGCGGTAGACATCGGGGGCGAGGAAGCGTTCACCGCGCTTGAGCAGCAGCGGCGCCACGGCGTCATCGCCGCAGGACGGGGAGGGGGTGATGGAAGGGATCATGTGGGGTCTCGGGCGACCCGGTGGGCGGCGCTGAAGCGTCAAGCGAACCGGTACGACGGGGGGAACTGGCTAAACTTTCGTTAAGTCAATTTTAGTACCGGCAAGTTCGCTATTCCACGATTTGTCGGAGAAATGTCGGCGTCGTGGCTGGAACAGTTCGTCGCGCTTTTTCGGACAATTCTGTCTCACTTTTCGAAAAGCAATTTAATTTCAATAGTTTGCAGATGCGTTCGGCAGCGCTCGCGGCGCAGCGCTGCGGCCCACGCACGCTTGGCTTGACCCCGGCGCACGGCCTGCCGACCATAAGCTGTTACACGCGACATCGACGGCCGCACCCACCCGGCACGTCTCCGTCTCCTGCCGCGTTCCCCCACTGATGCCGGCCCTGCGGCCGCATCGCCCTGTTTCCCTGTCCGGCGCGTGCTGGAGGAAAGTGTTTTGATCATCAAAATCGTACTTGCGGCGCTGTTCGTGTCCTGCGTGCTGTACATCCACTTCCGTGGCAAGGTCCGTGCGCGCTGGTCGCGCCAGTTGCTGGACCACTCCAGCTTCATGGCCCCGATCAACGTGGTCATGTACATGTTCTCCAAGGTGCCGACCACGCCGTTCCTGGACCCGGGCAAGGAATTCCCTCAGCTGGAGCCGCTGCGGCAGAACTGGCAGATGATCCGCGACGAGGCACTGGCGCTGCGCGATGCGCAGGCGATCGCTGCCTCCAGCACGTTCAACGATGCCGGCTTCAATTCATTCTTCCGCCGCGGCTGGAAGCGCTTCTACCTGAAGTGGTACGGCCCCACGCACCCGTCGGCCAAGGCGATGTGCCCCAAGACCACCGCGCTGCTGGAATCGCTGCCGGACGTGCGCGCGGCGATGTTCGCGCAGCTGCCCTCGGGCAGCGAGCTGCGCCCGCACCGCGACCCGTTTGCCGGTTCGCTGCGCCTGCACCTGGGCCTGGCCACGCCCAACAACGATGCCTGCTACATCGAAGTGGACGGCATCAAGAAGAGCTGGCGCGACGGCGAGTGGATGATGTTCGACGAAACCTACATCCACCATGCGCACAACGAGACGCCCGATGACCGGGTGATCCTGTTCTGCGATATCGCCCGCCCGCTGCGCTTCGGCCTGCCGGGCCTGTTCAACCGCCTGGTGGCGTCCACGCTGCTGGCCGGTGGGGCATCGCCGAACCTGCCGGGTGACCCGACCGGTGGCGTCAACAAGGCCTTCGGCAGCGTGTACAAGGTGCGGCTGAAGGCCAAGGCGCTGCGCGAGCGCAGCGTGGTGGCCTATCAGGTAATCAAGTGGGGCCTGGTGGTGGCGGTGATCGCCGGTATCTGGGCGCTC
Source organism: Stenotrophomonas sp. 2YAF26 (assembly GCF_052114625.1). Lineage (NCBI taxonomy): Bacteria > Pseudomonadati > Pseudomonadota > Gammaproteobacteria > Lysobacterales > Lysobacteraceae > Stenotrophomonas > Stenotrophomonas sp. 2YAF26. Next base: position 173,393 of record NZ_JBFRFC010000006.1, read on the forward strand.
TGATGCGTTGGGTTTGATGAGGTTGCCGGCCAGCGGCCGGCACTACCCGTAAAAACAAAAACCCGCGCTGTCGCCAGCGCGGGTTCTTCTTTGGGTGGGTGCCGACCGTTGGTCGGCACGCCTTACTTCAGCGCCGCCTTCACGAACGGCGGGGTCACCAGCACGCCGGTGTGCAGCGCGGCGGTGTAGTACAGGGTATCGAAGGTCTTGGCGGCCGAATCGGCCTGGCGGAAGTCGAAGCTGCTGTCGCCCTTGCGCGCCAGGGTCACGCTCCACCAGCCGGTGGGGTAGCACGGCTGCGGGAACGGCAGGGTCTTGAACGAGCCGAAGCCGGCCTTGTCCATTTCGGTGCGCATTTCGTTGATCAGTTCCAGCTGCATCAGCGGCGACTCGGACTGCTGCACCAGGATGCCGTCGTCCTTCAGGGCCTTGAAGCAGCTCTCGTAGAACGCCTTGTTGAACAGGCCTTCACCCGGGCCGACCGGATCGGTCGAATCGACGATCACCACGTCCACGCTGCCGGCCGGGCAGTTGGCCATGTAGGCCACGCCGTCGTCGAACATCAGCTCGGCGCGCGGGTCGTCGTTGGAATCGCACAGTTCCGGGAAGTGCTTGCGCGCCATCACGGTCACCTGTTCGTCGATGTCGCACTGGGTCACGCTCTCCACGCCCTTGTGCTTGAGCACTTCGCGCAGGGTGCCGCAGTCGCCGCCGCCGATGATCACCACGCGCTTGGGCGCGGCGTGGGTGAACAGTACCGGGTGGCTGATCATCTCGTGGTAGAAGAAGTTGTCCTTGCTGGTCAGCATGATGGCCCCATCGATGGTCATCAGGTTGCCCCAGTCGGTGGTCTGGAAGATCTCGATCTTCTGGAACGGCGACTGCACTTCGTCCAGCTTGCCGGTGATGCGGTAGCCGATGGCCGAGCCGGTGCGCTCGAAGTGTTCGATGTACCAGTTGCTGTTGTCAGTCATGGGAAAGCATTCCTGTTCGGAGGGGATGGAGCCGGGCTGAAGGCGGGGTGCCACGCATCCGGACGGATCGGCCCGTTCAGGTTCAGACCTGCCACGGGCGCGGGCGCGCATGATAACGAACCTGTGGGCATATAGGCGTTATCATGCCCCCCCTTTTATTTGCCACAAGGCCGACTGCAATGACCGATTGGTCCCTCGACCAAGCCCGCAAGACCTACTCGATCCCGCACTGGGCGGATGGCTATTTCGACGTGGATCAGGCCGGGCACATGGTGGTGAGACCGACCGGGGCGGATGGCCCGGTGGTGTCGCTGCCCAAGGTGGTCGATGCCGCGCGCGCGGCCGGTGCCAAGCTGCCGCTGCTGGTGCGCTTCCCGGACATCCTCGGCCAGCGCCTGGGCAAGCTGCAGGCGGCGTTCGCCCAGGCCCAGCAGGATTGGGACTACCCGGGCGGCTACACCGCCGTGTACCCGATCAAGGTGAACCAGCACCGCGGCGTGGCCGGCACCCTGGCCAGCCACCACGGTGAAGGCTTCGGCCTGGAAGCGGGCAGCAAGCCGGAACTGATGGCCGTGCTGGCGCTGTCGCGCCCGGGCGGCCTGATCGTCTGCAACGGCTACAAGGACCGCGAGTACATCCGCCTGGCCCTGATCGGCCGCAAGCTGGGCCTGCAGACCTTCATCGTCATCGAGAAGCCGTCCGAGCTGAAGCTGGTGCTGGAAGAGTCCAAGGCACTGGACGTGAAGCCGGGCCTGGGCGTGCGCATGCGCCTGGCCTCGCTGGGCGCCGGCAAGTGGCAGAACAGCGGTGGCGACAAGGCCAAGTTCGGCCTGTCGCCGCGCCAGCTGCTGGACCTGTGGAAGTCGCTGCGCGATACCGAATACGCCGACTGCCTGAGCCTGCTGCACTTCCACATGGGCTCGCAGATCTCCAACGTGCGCGACATCGCCAACGGCATGCGCGAAGCCACCCGTTACTTCGTCGAGCTGTCACAGCTGGGTGCGAAGATCACCCACGTCGACGTGGGCGGTGGCCTGGGCGTGGACTACGAAGGCACCCGTTCGCGCAGCTTCTGCTCGATCAACTACGGCCTCAATTCGTACGCCAGCAACATCGTGCAGCCGCTGGCCAATGCCTGCGAAGAGCACGGTCTGACCCCGCCGCGCATCGTCACCGAGTGTGGCCGCGCGATGACCGCGCACCACGCGGTGCTGATCGCCAACGTGTCTGAAGTGGAACAGGCGCAGGAAGGCCGCGTGCCGGACCAGCACGACGACGAGCCGGCCTCGATCCGCCACCTGCGCGAGATCCACGAAGAACTGGACGTGCGTCCGGCGGTGGAACTGTTCCAGGAAGCACAGCACTTCCACGCCGAAGGCCTGTCCAGCTATGCGCTGGGCCAGATCGACCTGCCGCAGCGTGCGCGCATCGACGATCTGTTCTATGCCATCGCCCATGGCGTGCGTGCGCGCCTGAGCTACGACGAGAAGAGCCATCGCCCGGCGCTGGATGAACTGAACGAGCGCCTGGTCGACAAGTACTTCGTCAACTTCAGCGTGTTCGAATCGATTCCCGATGCGTGGGCGATCGACCAGGTGTTCCCGATCGTGCCGATCGAGCGCTTGAACGAGGCGCCGGATCGCCGCGGGATCATCGCTGACATGACCTGCGATTCCGATGGCATGGTCAAGACCTACGTCGAGAACGAAAGCCTGGACAGCTCGCTGCCGCTGCACGCGATCAAGCATGGCGAGAGCTACCGCATCGGTTTCTTCATGGTCGGTGCCTACCAGGAAATCCTCGGCGACATCCACAACCTGTTCGGCGATACCGACGCGGTGGAAGTGCTGGCCGATGCCGATGGCTATGCCATCACCCAGCAGCGTCGCGGCGATACCACCGACGTGATGCTGGACTACGTGGGCTACAAGCTGGATGACCTGCGTGCGGCCTACGCCGAACGCGTGGCATCGGCAGACCTGTCGCCGGAACGCGCGCAGGAGCTGTCCGAAGCGCTGGAAGCGGGCCTGACCGGTTACACCTACCTGTCCGACGAACCGTTGATCTAAGGGTGACGGTAACGCCGGGCATGGCCCGGCGCTACCGGTGCTGATGAGCGCCCGCGCGATCTTTCATCTGTTCCTGCATGCCGCCGTGCCAGCCCTGCTGGCATGGCTGTTCTGGCGCAAGCGCTTCGCATCGGCGTGGTTGTTGCTGCTGCTGGGCTGGATCATCGACCTGGACCATCTGTTGGCCGATCCGATCTACGCCCCGAACCGCTGCAGCATCGGCTTCCACCCGCTGCATACCGCACCGGCGATTGCCGTGTACGCGGGCCTGTGCGTACCGAAGAAGACCCGGCTGGTGGGGATTGGTTTGATGATCCACATCGTGCTGGATGCCATCGACTGCTGGTGGATGCATCACCGGTAGTTGCCGACCTTGGTCGGCGCTCTTGAAGCGTGTCGACCAAGGTCGACGCCTACCGGGCGGCGCGTGATCCGGTAGAGCCGGCCGCTGGCCGGCTGCTGCAGCGTGTTTCCGGCAATCAGGCGGTTGCCGGCCAGCGGCCGGCACTACCACCGGCGTTGCATCGACTCACCCCACCGGCAACCACAGCGTCGCACGCAACCCCGGCTGCGCGTTCTCCAACGCCAACCGCCCGCCATAACTGGCAGCGATCGTGCTGGATGCCATCGACTGCTGGTGGATGCACCACCGGTAGTTGCCGACCTTGGTCGGCGCCTTGATGCGTGTCGACCAAGGTCGACGCCTACCGGGCGGCGCGTGATCCGGTAGAGCCGGCCGCTGGCCGGCTGCTGCAGCGTGTTTCCGACAATCAGGCGGTTGCCGGCCAGCGGCCGGCACTACCACCGGCGTTGCGGCGCGTCACCCCACCGGCAACCACAGCGTCGCGCGCAATCCCGGTTGCGCATTCTCCAACGCCAACCGCCCGCCATAACTGGCGGCGATATCACCGACGATCGCCAACCCCAGGCCGCTGCTGCTTTCGCGCTCATCCAGCCGCACGCCGCGCTGGGTGACCTGCGCCAGCGCCTCGGCTGCCAGACCGGGGCCGTCATCGCGCACATCAATGCGCAACTGTTCTTCGTCCACGCGCGCAGTGACCGTCACCTCCCGCTGTGCCCACTTGCCGGCGTTGTCGAGCAGGTTGCCGAGCATCTCTTCCAGGTCGGCGCTGGCACCGGCAAATTGCAGGTCGTCGGCAATACCCTCCGCCTGGAACTGCAGCGCACGGTCGCCATGCACGCGCGCCATCAACCCGCATAGCGCCTGTGCAACCGTGGCCACCGGCGTGCGATCGCGATGGTCGGCGGTCAGTCCGGCGGCAAGATAGCGATCGACGCTGGCCTGCATGCGTGCGCCCTGTTCGCGCAGCGTCGCGCGCCACGCGCGGCCCTCGCCATCGGCTTCGGCGGCGAGCACGCTCAGCGGTGTCTTCAGCGCATGCGCCAGATCCTGTGCGCTGGTGCGGGCGCGGCCGACCATGCGTTGCTGGTGGTCGAGCAGGGTATTGAGCTCCTCACCGAGCGGTGCGATTTCAGCGCCCAATCCGGCCGTATCGATGCGCTGTGCATCGCCGCGGCGCACGCGTTCCAGCTGCGCACCGAGACGCTGCAAGGGCCGCAGACCGAAATGTACCTGGCTGGCCAGTACCGCCAGCCACGCCGCCACCAGCACGGCCAACGCCATTGCGCTGCGTTGGCGGAATGCGGCGACGTCCGCATCCAGCGCACTGCGGTCGGTGGCGACCACGGCGACATAGGGTTGGTTCGCGCGGGGCAGGCGCACCGGCTGCACGCGCGCGCGCAGCGATTGCTGCAGCGGGCCCGGCAGATTGCGTTCGGCCGTGCCAGTGGCGGCCACTGGCAGCGTTTCGTCCCACAACGAACGTGACTGCAGCAGCACCTTGCCGCTGCCATCGGCTATCTGCCAGTACGCGCCGGAGAACACGCGCTGGAAGCGCGCATCGTTGGGTTCCTGGCGCAGCTGCAGCTGGCCATCGGCATCGATCTCGGCCTGCGCCAGCAGGGTCAGCATGTCCTGCTGCAGTTCGTTGTCCAGGCGGTCGCGCGCGCTGCGCTTGAACAGTTCGCCCAGCAGCGCACTGGCCAGTGCCGAGACCAGCAGCAGGCCGATGCCACCGGCCAGCAGCAGCCGGCGTCGCAATGATGGTTGCCGGCTCACGGCGCGGCCAACCGCCAGCCTTGGCCGCGTACGGTCTGGATCAGGTCGGTGCCAAGCTTGCGGCGTACCCGTCCCAGCAGTACGTCCAGCGCATTCGAATCCGGGTCGTGACCGCCATCGAACACATGTTCGCCCAGGCGGTCGCGGCCGATCACCTGGCCGCTGTGGTGGATGAAGTAGCTCAGCAGGCGGAATTCCTGCGGGCTCAGCGCCAGTGCCTGGCCATCCAGGTCGAAGCGCCCGGCATTGACGTCCAGCTGCAGCGGGCCGCACTGCAGGCGTGGGCTGGCATGGCCGCGGCTGCGGCGGATCAGTGCGCGCAGGCGCAGCACCAGTTCGTCGGCCTGGAAGGGTTTGGTCAGATAGTCGTCGGCGCCGGCATCGAATCCGGCCAGCTTGTCGTGCCAGCGGCCGCGTGCGGTCAGCACCAGCACCGGAAAGTCGCGGCCGTTGCCGCGCCAGCGTTCGATCACGCTCAGGCCGTCCAGCCCGGGCAAGCCCAGATCGACGATGGCGGCCTGCAGGTCTTCCACCTGGCCGATCTCCTCGGCCTGGCGACCATCGGCCACCACCTCGACCACGTAACCGGCCTGCTCCAGCAGCGGCTGCAAGCGCTCGGCCAATGCGGCATCGTCTTCGGCCAACAGGATGCGCATCAGTCGTCCAGCTCCGTCTTCAACAGCCTGCCGTTGCGCGCATCATAGTCCAGCTCCACCACCACGCCGTCGGCGCGCAGGATCTCCACTTCGTACACGCCATCGTCCAGTTCCACTTCCAGCAGCTGGCCGGGGTGGCGCTTGAGTGCATCGCGCACCACGCCTTCCAGCGGCACGTAGCGGCCCTGCTGCACCGCGCGGCGCGCGACCTGCTGCGCCGGGTCCTGGGCAGGGCCGGCGGCGGACGGGGCGCTGGCCAGGGCCAGCAGCAGGGACAGGGAGGGCAGGATCGGCACGTGAGTGGCTGGAAGCATGGGAACAAGTGACAGGCGCGAGTGTGCCGCGACCGACTAACAGTTGGCTAACAGCGCCGGCTAGGCCGCTGTTAACCACGCCGTGCATCGTGGCGTTGCCGGGATGGTCCGGCACCGAACAGGAGAACCCCCATGTTGAAGTCGCTCACCCTCGCTACCATTGTCGCTCTGGCCGTGGCCCCCGCCGTACAGGCCGCGCCGCTGGGCATGGCCCAGGTCGAACAGACCCTGCGCAAGGCCGGCTACACCCAGATCCATGAGATCGAACGTGATGATGGCCTGTGGGAAGCCGACGTCAGCCGTGCTGATGGTCGCTTCAGTGAGGTCTATGTGGATCCGAAGACCGGCGAGATCTTCGACGAGCACGATGGGCGTGCGCAGCTGAGCACCGAGCAGGTGCTGGCCAAGGCGCAGTCGCAGGGCTTGCGCGAGATCCATTCGCTGGAACGCGATGGTGCGACGTGGTCGCTGGAAGCGCGCAATGCCCGCAACCAGAAGGTGGAAGTGCGCCTGAGCGGTCATGACGGCCGCATCCTGCACAGCGAGCGTGATGGCTGGCTGGATTGATGCCTGCTCGGGTGGGTGTGTCGACCAAGGTCGACACCTACCGGGTAGAGCCGGCGGCTGGCTGGATTGAGCTGCGCTTCGGTAGATGCCGACCTTGGTCGGCACAGGGCCGGAAAAGCGTGTCGACCTAGGTCGACACCTACCGGATTGATGGCGGGTAGAGCCGGCCGCTGGCCGGCTGCTGCACGGTGTTTCCGACATCCGGAGGTTGCCGGCCAGCGGCCGGCACTACCGCCCCCGGAGTACGGGGGCAGCGCCATAGGCGCGGGGGTGTGGAGGTCGGTAAGTGGGGCCCGCGGTTCGCGCAGCGAAGCGTGGGAGCGACAGCGCGCATGCGCTGACGCGTACCCGGCCAGCGGC
>NZ_JBFRFC010000007.1:0-112500 GCF_052114625.1 Stenotrophomonas sp. 2YAF26
ACCTCATGAACCTCGCCAGGATTGCGAAGCTGCCGGCCAGCGGCCGGCACTGCCGCGCCTTGGGGTCAGCCGTTGTCGCGCAGGAACCTGGCCATCGAAGAGACACCCGGACCTCATGAACCTCGCCAGGATTGCGAAGCTGCCGGCCAGCGGCCGGCACTGCCGCGCCTTGGGGTCAGCCGTTGTCGCGCAGGAACCTGGCCATCGAAGAGACACCCGGCACGCGCGGCTCGAACTCGGCGGCGACGTCGATGAAGCCGCGCATCACCGCGATCTCGCGCGGGCTGCGGTTCAAGCCGTCACGTGCTTCCGGGTCGGCACCGGCGCGCAGCAGGCGCTGCACCAGCAGCGGCAACCCGTGCAGGGCGGCCAGGTGCAGCGGGCCGAAGCCGCGCGGATCGCGCACGTCCAGGCTGACGTCTTCATCCAGCAGGCGCTCGACGGCGGCCATCACCACCTGCTCGTCGCAGGCGGTTCCCGGTTCGGCGCGCGCGCCCAGCAGCAGCAGCAACGGCGTGACCGCACCGGCGGCGGCCTGGTCCGGCTCTGCACCAGCCAGCAGCAGGGTATCGAGCAGCGCCAGCAGGCGCGAACGGTCGCGCGCACTGAAGCCATACAGGGCTGCGCAGTGCAGCGGCGCCAGCTGCTGGGCATCGCCGGCGTGCACATCGGCACCGGCGGTGAGCAGGCGCGCCACGATGTCCGGCAGGCCCAGCGCCGAGGCCAGCATCAGCACGGTGACCCCGCCTGGCAGGCGGTGTTCGAGCTGCGCACCGGCGTCGAGCAGGGCCGAGACGATCTCGACCTGGCGCATGCTGACCGCCGCTGACAACGGCGTGGCACCACTGGCAGCGGCATGCTGCGGATCAGCGCCGCGCGCCAGCAGCAGGTCGACCACGGCCAGGTGGCCACCGCCGGCAGCACGCAGCAGCGCGGTGCAGCCCTGCGCATCGACGGCGTCGATGGCAAAGCCCAGATCATTCAGACGACGCACGGCGTCGACATCACCGGCCATCGCGGCGGCCGGAAGATCACCTTCGCGCAGGGTCCGGCGCGGCAGCGGCCAGACGCGCCAGTCCAGCCAATCAGCCAGATCACGACGACCGATCGACAACGCTACGCCCAGCGGTGTCTGCCCATCGGCTGCACGCGCTTCCGGCGAGGCGCCGTGCTGCACCAGCAGTTTCAAGGCGCTTTCGCGCGCCAGTGCAGTGGCCAGATGCAGCGCGGTCATGCCATGGCTGTCGCGTGCTTCGCGATCCACGCCAGTGGTGAGCAGGGCCTGCTGCAGGCGCAGCCAACCCAGGCGCACCGCCAGTGACAGCGGCGGATCACCGGCCGGCGAGGCCGCAAACGGATCGGCGCCGCGTTCCAGCAGTTCCAGCGCCAGCTGTTCCAGGCCACGCGCCGCCTGGTCGTGCTGCGCGCAGGCGGCCAGGAAACGCGCCAGGCCACCACGGCCGGCCGGCGACAGGCCATGCTGCAGCATCACCTGCAGGGCCGGTACGGCATCGATACCGCGCGACAGCAGCGCGAACATCGGTGTATCGGCACAGGCGTCACGCACGTACGGATCGGCACCATGGGCGAGCAGCCAGTCGACCGCGCGCGGCTCCAGTGCCAGCTCCGGATCGAGCAGCAGGCCACCCAGTTCTTCCGGCTGGCACAGCCTGGCCAGTGCGGCCATGCCATCGGTATTGCCGAACCCCAGCGCCTCGCGCAGCAGGGTCAACGGCGGGCGATCCGGCAGCAGGCCGCTGGCACTGGCCGTCTCACCGCGCTCGGCCAGGCCATCGCTGACGGCGGCAGGCAACGGGTAGGACGGATCCAGCAGGGCCACGATCGCCCAGCGACCGGCTTCGGCGGCGTAGTCCACCGCGCGCCGGCCGGCCGGATCGCTGCCGTCGGCGGCGATGCCCAGTTCCAGCAGGCGCTTGATCAACAGCGGCGAAACGTCCTCGGCCATCGTGGCCAGCAGCACCGCGTTGCGGCCATCGGTGTCGACCGCAACCAGGTCGGGTTTGTGCGGCAGCAGGTGCTCGACCACGGCGGCCCGGCCGGCGCGTGCGGCTTCCAGCCACGGGGTGCGGCCCAGCGCATCGCGCGCTTCCAGGTTGGCACCGGCGGCAAGCAGCACGCCGATGATGTCCACGTGGCCGGCCAGTGCGGCTTCATGCAGCGCGCTGCGGCGCTGGCGGTCACGCGCGTCGGCTCGGGCCTTGTGCTTGAGCAGCAGCTGCACACCTGCCGGATCGTCGTCCTCGGTGGCGGCCGCGGCCAGCAGCACCGGGGTGCCGTCAACCGGTTCACTGCGCGCGCCACGCTCCAGCAGGAAGCGCGCCAAGCGCCAGTTGCCGACCTGGCAGGCCACCGCCAAGGGCGACCAACCATCACGGTTCAGTGCGTCGACTTCAGCCGCCGCATCACGCAGCAGTGCGGCCACGCCCGGGTCGGAACTGCGTGCGGCGTGGTGCAGGGGCGTGTTGCCCTCGCTGTCGGTGGCGCGCGAATCGGCACCGTTGGCCAGCAGGGTCATCACCGCTTCCGGACGCCCATGCCAGCTGTCGCGGGTCGCGGCCAGCAGCGGGGTCATGCCGCGGTGCGGCGCGTTCACATCGACGCCGCGGCCGATCAGCTCGCGCAGCAGGCGCAGGTCCGGCAATACAGCGGCGAGCACCGCCAGGCTGCGCTGGTCGCGCCAGTTCGGGTCCGGCAGGGAATACGGATCGGCGCCGGCCTGCAGCAGTTGCAGCGCACGGTCGATGCGGCCGTGGCGTGCGGCTTCGTACAGGGCTGGGGTCAGCTCCTGCGGCGCCAAGGCTTCCAGTGGGGTGGTGTCGGCGACCGCGCTGAACAACGTCTCGCGATCGACCGGCAGTTCAGCGCTAACCGGGCCGCGCAGCGAGACCAGCGGCGCCGGTGCGATGCGCTGCAGCAGCAGGTGCAGCAGCGGCGACAGCAGCAGCACCGCCAGTGCCGACGGCCAACGCGCGCTTTCCGGCAGCAGGCCCGGCCAGGTCGGCAGTACCACCAGTGCGGCCAGGGCCATCACCAGTGCGGCCACGCCAAGGCCACGCCAGGCGCTGAGGTCGCGGCCGGCCAGCGCCTGCCAATGCTGGGCCAGGCCACCATCGAGGCGCTCGACATCATTCCACAGCGGCCAGGTGCGCCAGGCCGCCAGCAGGCCGGCGCTGACCAGCACGCTCAGGCCCAGCACCGCAGCCAGGCTACCGCTGTCGCGCAGCGCGGCCAGCGGCCAGGCCAGCAACAGGGCCAGCAGCAACGGTGCGGCGATCCACAGTGCCAGCAGCGCCGGCAGGTCCTGGCGGACGATCACCTTCGGCGGCAGCAGCGCACGGCTGCGCCGCCACCACGAGACTCCCAATGCGAACGCCGGTTGTGCCAGTGCCGCCAGCACCGCACCGGGCAGGCCGCCCAGCGCCGAACCCAGTGCCAGCAAGGCACCCAGGGTGAAGGCCAGCGACAGGGCGCGGGATCGGGAAAGCTCAGTCATAGTGGCGCAGCATCATGCTGCTCACCGACGGCGGCACCTGCAGGTAGAACCCGCGCTCGGTCAGTTCGCTGCGCACCTTGGCCGGGTCGGCCTGGGCCAGCCGGCGCTCCGCGTCCAGGGTCACTTCCAGCACGAAGACGAGCGAACCCAACGACGTCGACAGCGGCGCAGGCAAAGCGCTGAAGTCATCGCGTCGGGCGAGATAGACGTAGGTGTCCGGCTTGAGTTGGCTTTTATAGACGTAGGCGTGCATGTCCACGGGACGATAACCCGGGAAGAGCCGTGATTGTGTCGGAAAGCCGACACCGGGGAAAGCCGTCACGCGACGATGGCGGCGCGATCGACGGCGTTTCCCCGTTGAGGTTCAGCAATGTGGCGACGCCGTTCAGGCTGCGCCACCGGTCGGCAGCGCTTACTTGACCTTGGCGTAGGTGCCCTTCAGGGCCACGCCGGCGACGAAGGTGCCGGCCCAGCACTCGTAGTTGGTCGCGCTCTTGAACTCGTTCTTCTTGTAGTAGCTGACGATGTCGACCACGGCGTTGGCGCCGCGCGACTTGGCACCGTCCTGCAGGGCCAGCAGTGCCGACAGCGCGACCCAGTTGCAGGCCTCGACATCGCTCTTGTTGGCAGCGTTGGTCTTCTTGTTGGTCACGTCTTCGCCCAGGCGCTGCTGCACGCTGACCGGCTGGCCGGCCAGGTAGAAGCGCACGCTGCCATCGATGCCGGCATCTTTGGCGGCCTGCGAACTGATCAGCTCGCGCAGGGATTGTTCGACGCGGGTATCGCGCGCCGAAGCGGTGGAAGTCAGGGCCAGCAGCGCGGTGGCAGTGGCGATCAGCAGGGTGCGGCGCATCGGAACGTCTCCTTGTTGGGGTGCGGGTACAGCGGGGTCACGCGCTCCAGCGGCGGAACACCAGCGAGGTGTTGATGCCGCCGAAGGCGAAGTTGTTGCTCATCACGTACTCGGCCTGCAGCTCGCGGCCTTGTCCGGTGATGAAGTCGAGCTGGCCGCAACGCGGGTCCACCTCGACCAGGTTCAGGGTGGGCGCGAACCAGCCGGCGCGCATCATCTCGATGCTCATCCAGGCCTCGAACGCGCCGCAACCGCCCAGCATGTGGCCGACGTAGCTCTTCAACGAGCTGATCGGCACGCGGCTGCCGAACACCTGGGCGGTGGCCTGGGTCTCGGCGATGTCGCCGTGGTCGGTGGCGGTGCCATGGGCGTTCACGTAGTCGATCTGCGCCGGCTGCAGACCGGCGTCTTCCAGCGCCAGGCGCATGGCCTGGGCCATGGTATCGGCGCTGGGCTGGGTGACGTGCTGGCCGTCGCTGTTGGTGCCGTAGCCCACGATCTCAGCGAGGATGGTCGCGCCACGTGCCTGCGCGTGCTCCAGATCCTCCAGGATCAGCGTGCAGGCGCCCTCGCCCAGCACCAGGCCATCGCGGCCGGCATCGAACGGGCGCGGGGTGGTGTGCGGCGCATCGTTGCGCGTGCTGGTGGCGAACAGGGTGTCGAACACAGCGGCGGCAGTGGCGTCGAGCTGCTCGGCGCCACCGGCCACCATCACCGTCTGCTTGCCGCTGCGGATCGCTTCGTAGCCGGCGCCCACGCCCTGGCTGCCCGACGTACAGGCACTGGAGGTGGTGTAGACACGGCCGGACAAGCCGAAGAACACGCCGATATTGACCGGCGCGGTGTGGCTCATCATCTTCAGGTAGGTGGTGGCGCTGATGCCGTCGGTGGTGAACTCATGCAGCATGCGGCCGAATTCGCCGGTGGCCTCGTGGCTGCCCGACGATGAGCCGTAGGCCACGCCGGTGCGGCCACTGCGCAGCACCGGGTGCTCGAACAGGCCTGCCTCACGCAGGGCGACCTCGGTGGCGCGCACCGACATGATCGCGACCTTGCCCATCGAGCGGGTGGTCTTGCGGTTGTAGTTCGGCGGCAGCTCATAGTCCTGCGCGGGCGCGGCCAGCTTGGTGTTCAGGCCCGCATACACATCCCATTCCGGCATCGAACGCACCGCGTTGCGGCAGCTGCGCAGATGGGCCTGGATGGTCGGCCAGTCGTGGCCGAGCGGACTGATGGCGGCGGCACCGGTGACCACCACGCGACGATCGGCGGCCATCAGATCATCCCTCCATTGACCGAGATCACCTGGCGGGTGATGTACCCGGCCGGCTCGGACAGCAGGAACGCGACCGTGGCCGCCACTTCCTCGGGACGGCCGACGCGGCCGGCCGGGATCAGCTTCAATGCGTGTTCGACCACTTCTTCGTTGAGCATGTCGGTCTCGATCAGGCCCGGGGCCACGCAGTTGACGGTGATCTGGCGGCTGGCCAGTTCCAGCGCCAGTGCCTTGCTGGCACCGATGATGCCGGCCTTGGCCGCACTGTAATTGACCTGGCCACGGTTGCCGGCCACGCCCGACACCGAGGACAGGGTGACAATGCGGCCCGGCTTGCGCCGCCGCACCATCGGCATGATCAGCGGATGCAGCACGTTGTAGAAACCGTCCAGGTTGGTGTGGATCACCTGGTCCCAGTCGTCCTCGGACAATGCCGGGAACGCGCCGTCACGGGCGATGCCGGCATTGCACACCACGCCGTAATAGGCGCCATGTGCCTCCACGTCGGCCTCCAGCGCAGCACGCGCGGCAGCACGGTCGGCCACGTCGAAGGCCAGCACGCGGGCCTGCTGGCCCAGCGCGCGGATCTCGTCGGCCACTGCCTGTGCTTCTTCCACACGGCTGCGGCAATGCACCACCACGTCGAAGCCATCGCGCGCGATACGCAGCGCAATGGCCCGGCCGATGCCCCGGCTCGCGCCGGTCACCAGCACGCTTCGATTTCCTGTCATGCCTGTCCACTCTCCAGATAGGCCATCGAGTCGGCCGGTTCGAACACCGACACGTTGGCAACCGCCCATTCTTCTTCGCCTGCCAGGATGCGGCAGGCGAACATCCCTAATCCATTGTCGCCCAACAGCTCGCAACGCGCCTGTACCTGCAGGCGGGTGCCACTGGGGAAACTGCTGCGCGTGCTGGTATAGCGCCGGCTGCCAAGCAGGAAGCCCAGCTGCGGCGGGTTGCCGGCCGTGCGTGCGCGGCAGCCGGCCCAGGCAGCGATGGCCTGGGCCATGTATTCGATGCCGACCCATGCCGGGACCGCACCGTCTTCGATGAACAGGCCGGCCTCGGGCACCACCAGTTCCGCCTCGATGCCGTCCTGGTCCCAGCGCAGGATGCGGTCCAGCAGGCACATGTCCCGGCGGTGCGGCACCACCTCTTCGATGGCATACAGCGGCATGTTCATCGGCGCTCCAGTGCCAGCACGGCATTGCTGCCGCCGAAGGCGAACGAATTGCTCAGCACCCGCCGCGGCAGCTGCTGCAGGAAGGTCGCCGGGGCTACCAGCGGCAACGCCGGCAGCGCCGGATCGGCCACGCCGTCCCACCAGTGCGGCGGCAGCTGCTGCTGCGGATTCTCGGCCAGCAGGATCCAGCACAGCGCCGCTTCGATCGCACCGGACGCACCCAGCGTGTGGCCGGTCAGTGGCTTGGTCGAACTGGCCGGCACGGCGGTGCCCAGCACCTGCGCCACAGCGTGGCTTTCCATGGCGTCGTTGTGGCCGGTCGCGGTGCCATGCAGGTTCACGTAATCCACTTCCGAAGGTGCCCAGCCAGCACGCTGCAACGCCTGCTGCAGGGCATCGATGGCACCCAGACCCTGCGGGTCCGGTGCCGACATATGGTGCGCGTCGGCCGACTCACCCCACCCCGCCAGGCTGACCGGGCCTGCATCGCGGGTCAGCAGGAACAGCGCGGCGCCCTCGCCGATGTTGATCCCGCAGCGATGCTGCGAGAACGGATTGCAGCGCACTGCGGAGACCGATTCCAGCGCGCTGAACCCGGCAACGGTGAACCGGCACAGGGAGTCGGCACCACCGGCGATGACCGCATCGACGATGCCCGAGCGCAGCATGCGCGCGGCCGACATCAACGCCTTGGCACTGGACGAACAGGCCGTGGACAGCGTCCAGGCCGGGCCCAGCGCACCGCTGCGCTCACGCACGAACTGCGCGGCGGTGCCCATTTCCTGCTGTGCGTAGTCGAAGCCTTCGGGCCAATGGCCGTGCTCGGCGCGGGTACGCAGCGCCTGTTCGGATTCACCGATGCCCGAGGTGCTGGTGCCCAGCACCACCGCCACACGCTCGGCGCCGTAACGGTTGATGGCATCGGCAACGGCCGGCGCGATCTGCGCCAGTGCCACGTCCAGCAGAGCATTGTTGCGGCCACGCAGGGACACCGGCAGTTCTTCCAGCGTCGGCAGCGGGCTGTGCACTTCGCCCAGCGCGAGGGTGCGACCCGGCAGCAGGCTGGCGTTGTCGCTCAGGCCGCCGGGCGCATCGGCAAACAGCGCAGCAGCCACCGCGGTGCGGCCCTCGCCCAACGCGCAGACCACGCCGAGGTCGTTCAGGAAAATGGGAGCGCTCTTCATTCCTGGCCGGCCATGTCGATCGATTCGATGCGCAGGGTGTAGCCCTCGGCGCGGTTGTCCAGCTGCACGCTGCCATCGCCCAGGCGCTGCAGCTGCAGCCACACGGTGCCGTCGCGGGACAGGCTGCGCTGGCGGCCGTCATCGCTCACCTGCCAGCCGGCCGGCAGCGCGGCGGCAATTGCGTCCGTCGGCCACAGCGCGAACTGCAGGTCATCCAGTACGCGTTCGGCACGCACCTGTGGCGGCAGCCACGGTGCACGCTGCTGGGTCAACTGCTGGCCGTCCCACTGCAGGCGCACGCCGGTCTGGCCCATCGCCTGCACGGCCAGCCGCACCTGCTGTGCGTCGGCTTCCAGCAGCGCATCCAGATCACGCTCGTGGCTGCCGAAGCGGAAGTGCAGCTGCTGCTGCAGGGCCAACGGCGCCGACAGGCTGGACGGTGCCAGCCGCAGCGGCGGCAGTTCGACCAGCGGCCGCGGCATGCGGCTGGCACAGGCGGCCAGCAGCAGGCACAGCAGGACCGCGGAGAGGCGGACGATCAGGCGCTGCACAGTTCCTCCAGCACGCGCATGCGGCGGCCGCTGTCGTCGGCCACATACGGATTGTTGGTATCCCAGGCGTAGCCGGCCAGGATGGAACTGATCATGTCGCGCACCTGCGGCTGCTGGTCGGGGTGGTAGATGATCTTCTGGAAGCCGCCCTGGTACCAGCTTTCGACGAAGCGGCGGAACGTTTTCACACCGGCACGCAGCGGAATCGAGAATTCGCCTTCCCAGTCCACGGTCTCGCCCGCGTAGCGGCGCTTGAGGCATTCGCTGGCCAGCTGCGCCGACTTGAACGCGATGGTGACGCCGGAGGAGAACACCGGGTCGAGGAACTCACCGGCGTTGCCCAGCAGCGCATAGCCCGGGCCCCACAGCGAGCTGACATTGGCCGAATAGCCGGTGATGCGGCGCACCGGCAGCACCGCCCATTCGGCATTGGCCAGCAGCGAGGTCAGGTTCGGATCCTCGCCGACGATGGCCTGCAGCTTCTGCAGGTCGTCGCCTTCGTAGCGCTCGAAGAACGATGGCTCGGCGACCACGCCCAGCGAGCAGCAGCCGTTGGAGAACGGGATCGTCCAGTACCAGACGTCGATGTGCTCGGGATGGGTGGTGATCAGGATCTTGTTGCGGTCGAAATCCGCTTCGGCCGGGATGTTGTCGCGCACGTGGCAGAAGATCGCGCCGCGCACCGGGAAGTTGGAGGGTGATTCCAGGTCAAGCAGGCGTGGCAGCAGGCGCGCGAAGCCAGAGGCGTCGAGGATGAAATCGGCTTCGATGCGGTACTCGCTGCCATCGGGGCGGCGCACGCTCACCAGCGGCTGATCGCCCGGCTCGACGGACAGCACTTCGTCACCGAAGCGCAGGGTCGCGCCCATGCGCTCGGCGCCGCGCGCCAGCACGTTGTCGAAGTCGGCGCGCTGCACCTGGTAGGTAGTGCCCCAGCCCGGCGAGAACTTCTTCCTGAAGTCGAACGCGGTGCGCGCTTTCCCGTGCACGAAGGCCGCGCCGTTCTTGTACTGGAAGCCCGCCTCGACCACGTCCTGCAGCAGGCCCGCCGCTTCGATGTATTCCATGCTCTGCGGCAGCAGGCTCTCGCCGATGGAGAAGCGCGGGAACTGCTGGCGCTCCAGCATCAGCACCTTGCGGCCCTGCTGGCGCAGCATCGCCGCGGCCACCGAACCGGCCGGGCCGGCGCCGATGATCAGGATCTCGGTACGTTCCACGTCTTCGTGGCGGGAAGAATCAGCGGCATCCACAGCAGTAGTCATCGGTGCGTCCTTGTTGCTCGATCAGGTGGAAAAGCGGAGGAATCGGAATGAAGCGTGCCCGGTCAGGCCGGCGGAGCGTCATGCGGTGGCGGCCGGAACAGCGGCGAGATCAGCCACACCAGGCCGATGCCGAACAGCAGGGTGAGCCCGAACGCACGCAGCGCCGGCGTCTGCGAAAGACCCAGCAGGCCGAACGACAGCCAGGTGCTGGCCGCACCCACGCATACCGCCAGCCAGGCACTGGCATCGCCGCGGTGCTCGATCAGGAAGATGCCGTAGTCGATGCCCATGCCCAGCAGCAGCATCAGTGCCAGCACGTTGAACAGCTGCAGCGGCTGGCCGAACAGGCCGAGCAATCCAAGGGTGAGCGCGCCGGCCACCAGGGTCGGTGCGAATACGCGCCAGGCCTGGCGCCGGTAGCGCAGCCACAGGGCGCCGAACACCAGCACGATGCCGACCAGCAGCAGGCCACCCATCAGCTTGCGGTAGTGGCCCAGCAGCTGCGAGAAATCGGCCGTACGGTCGACCCAGCGCACGCCGTCCAGGCCTTCGGCAGCACCGCGCAGGGTGGCCAGTGCATCGGCACGCGACAGGTCATCGACCATCACCACGCTGATCATCTGCCCGCCCACGTTGCCGACCCACAGGTGGCGGAACGGCTGCGACGCCGGCGAGGCGAGGAACGCCTCGGCGCTCAGCGGCGCCGCTGCGAATGAGGGGCGCTGCAGGGGCTCGCCCACCGCTTCGCCCACGGCGGCCAGCACGCCGGGTTCCACCCTGGCGGTCAACGCCGCATCGGCCTGCTGCCGCGCGGGCGATGGCAACCAGTCACTGATTGCGCGGTAACCGCCGATGCGCTTGTCGTGGGTCAGTTCACGCAGGCGCGTGGTCAGCGCTTCTTCGCGCTGCAGCAGTTGTGCGGCATCGCTGCCCTGCACCAGGTAGAACTGCGCCGGGCTGGGCATGCCCAGCAACTGGCTGAGGCGGATCTGCTGGGCCATCAGCGCCGGCGGCGACGACTGCAGGCTGCGCAGGTCGTCGTTGCTCTGCAGGCGGGTGATGCCGATGACCGACACCAGCGCGGCCACGCCGAGGAAGATCGCCACCGGGCGACGCCCGTGCAGGCGCGGGAAACGCTCCAGCGTGTTGCCCAGCCACTGCGCGAAGCGGGTGGTACGGATCTCGCCACCGTCCAGCCACGGGAACCAGAAGATCACCGTGAGGAAGGCAGCGGCCAGCCCCACCACCGAGAACAGCGCCATCTGCCGCAGGCCGGGGAACGGCGCCAGGCCCAGCGCCAGGTACGCCAGCGCACTGGTCAGCAGCGCCAGCCACAGGCCCGGCAGCAGATGCCGCAGCAGCTTCCAGCGACGGTCGGCCGGCTCGGCCTGGCGCGAAGCGAACCAGTGGATGCCGTAGTCCTCGGCCACGCCGACCAGCGAGGCACCGAACACCAGGGTCAGCACATGCACCTTGTCGAACACCAGCACGGTCACCGCCAGCGCCACGCCACAACCGATCAGCAACGAAGCGGCAACCAGCAGGATCGGCCGCAGCGAGCGGAACGCCAGCCACACCAGCAGCAGCACCGCCGCCAGCGAACCCCAGCCGATGGTGTTGATCTCCTGGTTGGCCTGCACGGCAGCCGCTTCGGCATGCAACGGCACGCCGGCATGCAGGATCTCCAGATCCGGCGCAGCGGCCTTGGCCGCCTGTCCGGCGCGTTCGAGCAGGCCATCGAGATGACGCTCGCCATCGAGCCTGAAGGCCGAGCCCGGCGTATCGAACTGCAGCGCCGCCCAGTGCTTGCCTTCGGCCTCGAGCAGGCCGTCATCGCCCAAGCGCAGGCCGGAGCCCTGGGCCTGCTGCTGCCACCACTGCGGCCACAGCGACAGCGGATCCTGCCGCCACTCGGTCAACCGCGGCGCGCCCATCGGGCCGTACAGCGCGCCGAGTGCCTGTTCGGCCAACGCACCGGGTTCGGCCTGCTGCAACTGCTCGCGCTGGGCCGGGGTCAGCAGGCGATCGCGGTACGGTGCGTAGAACGCACGCGCCTCATCGAACCAGCCTTCGATCGAACCACTGGGCACCAGCAGCGCGCTGTCGGCATCACTGGCCATCGCCGCGGCGAACGCGGCCTGCGCGCGCTTGGCAGCGGCACCGTCGGTACTGCCGAGCAGCACCACCACCTGCCGCGAGCTGCCATCGGCAATGCGCCGGGTGACGTCGCTGAGCAGGCGGTCGTGCGCGTCCTGCGGCAGCAGGGCGAGGATGTCGGTGTCGATCCGCGACTCCTGGCTCCACAGTCGCCACTGCTGCGCACCCAGCACCAGCAACAGCAGCAGCCAGGCGATGCCCAGCCAGTGCCACCAGCGGCGCAGGCGATCCGGTGCGGCGCTGTCACTCAAAGCGGCGCGCCTCGTCGGCGTTCAACGTGGCCGGCGCTTCGCTCAGCGCAGTGAACTGGATGCGGGTGCGATCCTGGTTGGCTTCGATGATCTCGACCTGGCGCACGTAACGGTCGCCCTGCAACGTCAGCGACTGGAAGGCCTTGGCCAGCATCGCCGACTTCGGCGTCAGCTTCAGGCGCCAGCCCTGCCCTTCACGGGTGGCCTCGACGTTGAACTGGCTGGACAGTGCCTGCACGTCACCGCTCATCAACGCGAACATGATCGCGTTGACCGAGCGCATCGCCGGCTGCTGGCGCGCGTCCAGTTCGACGCGGGTGCTGCCATCGCGCTGGCGGCTGAGGATGCGGTCGGCAGTGACCACCACCTCCGACGGGAACGGCTTGAGCGTGGACCAGATCACGCCGTGCTTGCGCGCGACCACGAACTGGCCCTGCGAACGCAGTGGGTTCTTGAAACCGCTGACCTGCTTTTCCTGGGTGAACTGACCGCGCAGCACGTCCGGTCGGGCGACGGCCTGGGTGATGGCATCGACGGCGGCATCAGCCGCCTGCACCAGCGGTGCGGCCACCAGCAGCAGCGCGCACAGCAGCACGCGCGGAAGACGAAGGGATCGGTTCACGGGGCAGGCACTCCAAGACGCTGCCACAGCACCGGCGGGCACTGGTACAGCATTTCCTTGCTGGCCGCGTCGACCGCGACCTGGATGGTCATTGCGCGGGTCAGCACCTGGCCGCTTTCCGCATCAAGGATCTCGTATTCGATCTTCAGCCGGTTTTCCCACTCGACGATGCGCGAGCGCACCCGCAGCGCCTGGCCGAACAGCAGCGGCCGCACGTACTTCACCCGCGCATCGACCACCGGCCACAGGTAGCCCGATTCGAGCATCTGCGGATAGTCGTAGTCGTAGCGCTTCAGCAACGCGCAGCGCGCGATCTCGAAGTACTTGAAGTAGTTGCCATGCCAGACCACGTTCATCGGATCGCAGTCGTGGAAAGCAGGGGCCAGCTCGACCTCGCCGACCAGTTCGTTACCTTCATTCACCGACATACAGCTCCCAACGTTGCGCGCGGATCTCCACCAGCAGTTCCCGCAGTTCGCGATCCAGCGCGCGGTCTTCTTCGACCAGGGCGATGCGCTGCCCCAAGTCGGCGTACATGTCGGCCAGACTGCCATGCAGCTGCGCGTTCATGCCAACCCGTTCGCGCAGCGCCAGGCCCTGGCGGGCAGCGATCAGCATGGCCGCCACCACCTGTTCAGTCAGTTCGATCACGCGCAGGCAGTCGCGCGCGGCGATGGTGCCCATGCTGACCTTGTCCTGGTTGTGGCATTCGGTGGACCGTGAGAACACCGAGGCCGGCATGGTCTGCTTCAGGGCCTCGGCCGTCCACGCCGAAACGCTGATCTGCAGCGCCTTCAGGCCATGGTTGATCGCCGCGCGCGGGCCGGTGGCCGCCGACAGGTTGGCCGGCAGGCCGTGGTTGTAGCGGGCGTCGACCACCAGCGCCAGCTGCCGATCGAGCAGGTCGGCGATGTTGGCAACCGTATTCTTCAGCGTGTCCATCGCCAGCGCGATATGCCCGCCGTAGAAGTGGCCACCGTGCAGGATGCGCTCGCCGTCGGCGTCGATCAGCGGGTTGTCGTTGGCGCTGTTCAGTTCGGTTTCGATCAGCTGGCGCAGGAACGGCAGGGTGTCTTCCAGCACGCCGATCACGTGCGGCGCGCAGCGCAGCGAGTAGCGGTCCTGCAGGCGCTGCTCGTTGCGCGGCGGGCGCTCGCTGTGCAGGTCGCTGCGCAGGCGTGCGGCAATACGCGACTGCCCCGGGTGCGGCTTGGCGGCGAACAGGGTTTCATCGAAGTGATGCGCGTTGCCATCGCTGGACAGCACGTTGAAAGCGGTCAGGCGCGTGGCCATACGTGCCAGGTAATCGGCGCGCTGCCAGGCCAGGCAGGCCAGGCCGGTCATCACCGCCGTGCCGTTCATGATCGCCAGGCCTTCCTTCGGCCGCAGCTTCAGCGGCGTCATGCCGATCTTCGCCAGCACGTCGGCAGCCGGCTGTACGCGGCCGTCGTGCAGCACCTCGCGTTCGCCGCACAGCACGGCCGCCACGTACGACAGCGGGGTCAGGTCGCCACTGGCGCCCACCGAGCCTTCGGCCGGAATCAACGGCAGCACATCGTGCTGCAGCAGCGTGGCCAGGCCTTCCAGCAACGGCACGCTGACGCCGGACATGCCGCGCACCAGCGAAGCCAGGCGCGCGGCCAGCACGGCGCGGGTCTCGGCCGGGTCCAGGTAACGGCCCAGGCCGCAGCCATGGTAGGTGTACAGGTGGTGCGGCAGCTCGGCGACCAGTGCCGGCGGAATGTTCACGGTGCACGAATCGCCGTAGCCGGTGGTCACGCCATAGATGACGCCATCCTCGCGCAGCAGGCGGTCGAGGAAGTCGGCACCACGCCGGATATGTGCGCGGAACGCCGGCACATCGCTCAGCGCGGCCTCGCACTTGCGCTGGGCCAGGGCGACCACGTCTTCGATGGTCAGCGGTGCATCGCCGAAACGGCACACGGGTACGGCGTCAATCGTCATGAGGAGCCTGATCCCAGAAGGGGAAGAAATTGAACCAGTCCAGCGGGGACTGGATGACCTGGAGTTCCAGCCAGCGCGCGAAGCGCTGCGCCTGTTCGGCCAGTGCGGCATCGCGTGAACCGCGCGGCAGCACCACGCGGTCGGCGAACTGTTCGAATGCCACCCGATAGCCGTCGCCCTGGTGCAGGCACGACATCGTGTAGACCGGGCAGCCGAGCGCGGCCGCCAGCGCATAGGCGCCGATCGGGAACGGCGCGCGGTGGCCGAGGAAATCAGCCATCACGCTGCGCCCGCCCTGCACCGGCACGCGGTCGCCAACGATGGCGACGAAGCCACCCGAGGCGACCTTGTCGGCCAGCATCATCGCCGTGGCCGGGCCCATCTCGGTAACCTGCACCAGCTCCACCGCGGCCAGCGGGTCCAGCCGCTGCAACAGCCGGTTGAAGCGCTGCGCGTGCGCGGTATGCACCAGCACGGTGATGCGGAAGCCCGGCACCTGCTCGGCCAGCACCTGGCACAGTTCCAGGCAGCCGATGTGTGCGGTCAGGATGAGGCCGCCTTCGCGGCGCGCGATCCTGCCCAGCACCAGGTCACGCTGCAGGCGGATTCGCTCGGGCGGATAGCGGCCGCCGAGGCCGAGAATCTTGTCCAGCATCGTGTCGGCGAAGCTGAAGAAGTGGCGCAGGCTGTCGCGCCGGGTGGGCGCATGGCCCAGCGCACCGGCATGGGCCTGCAGCCGCTGCAGGTACTGCATCGAGGCCTGGCGACCGACGCGGTTGCCCAGCCAGTGGCAGGCCACGACCGGCCACACGCAGAGGTGGAACGGCCAGCGCCCGAACCAGCGGTGCACCCAGCACAGGAACAGCACGCCGGCCACCGACGTGGACTCGCCGATGTCGGCCCAGTGCGGGGCGTCGTGCGCGTGACTCATCTCAGCCCTGCCCCTGCAGGCGGCGCCACAGCAGGCGCGGCGCGCGCCAGAGCATGCCGAAGAACAGCCGGGTATGCATGCGGCTGATGCGCACGTTGTCGCGCCACACATCGAAATGCGAAACGCCGTCGGCCGGATAGGTCACCCGCGTAGCCAGGTGTTCGACCGGTACCTGCCGCCAGTACAGGCGCACCATCACTTCGGAGTCGAAATCCATGCGCCGGCCGATGGTTTCCTCGCCGACCAGGCGCAGCACCGGCGGCAGCGGATACACGCGGAATCCACACATGGTGTCGCGCAGGTGCAGCGACAGCGTGTTGATCCACACCCAGATGTGGGTGGCGTAGCGACCATACAGGCGCGCCTTCGGCACACTGGCATCGTAGGCGGGAATGCCGCAGATCACGGCGTCCGGCCGCGCGCGGGCGGCGTCGATGAAGCGCGGCAGGTCGCCGGTGTCGTGCTGGCCGTCGGCATCGATCTGCAGCACATGGGTATACCCACGACGCTGCGCTTCGGCGAAACCGGCCAGCATCGCACCGCCCTTGCCTTGGTTCGCGTCCAGCCGCAGCAGGTCGACACCCGCTCGCCGTGCCAGTTCCCGCAGCACCAGCGCGCAGGACGGCTGCGAGCCATCGTCGACCAGCAGGCAGGGCAGGCCCGCAGCCTGCACGCCATCGACGACCGCGCCGATGGCGTGTTCGTGGTCGTACACGGGAATGACCACCAGCGGCGCGAACGCGCCGCCAGCGGTGGCCGGCTCAATGCGCATCGGCGAACACCACCCTGCCGCTGGCGTGCACGCCATGCACCGAGGTGTAGCGGAACGTCAGCACGCCGCGCCCGGTGTCCCACTCCAGGTGCAGGGTCAGCTCGTCGCCGGGGCGGGCCACGCGCTGGAACTTCACTGCATCCATGCGCTGGAAACCAACCGGCAACACGAAGGCCTGGCGGCCGAAGCGCACCGCCCAGTCCAGCTGGGCGACGCCGGGCAGGATCGCCGCCTGCGGGAAGTGGCCCTGGAACGCGCGCAGCGCGGGGTCCAGCGTCATCCGCAGGGTGGCCGCCGCCTCGTCGCGACAGTCCCAGACCGGCACCGGCATCATCGGCTGGAACAGCGCCACCAGTGCGGCCTGGGTGACCTTGCCCTGGGCATTGATCGGCAGCGATTCGACCAGGCGCCAGCGCCGTGGCCGGGTAACCGCATCGTGGCCCTGCGCCAACCGCGCACCGAGCCGCTGCCCCAGCGCACGCCGTGCGCTGTCACCGGCACGTGCCAACGCCGGATCGGCCGGCACCACCACGGCCGCCAGCTGCTCGCGCTGGCCCTGCAGCACCAGCACGCGCACGTCCTCGACTTCTGGATCCTCACGCAGCGCGCGCTCCAGTGCATCCAGCGAAACGCGGCGTTCTTCGATCTTGACGATGCGGTCGGCACGGCCCAGCAGGCGGAAACGGCCATCGGCCAGTGCTTCCACGCGATCCTGGGTGCGCCACCAGTCCAACGTCTCCAGGTGCGGCGAGGCCACCGCCAGGCAGTCCTCCTCGATCCGCCACTGCACGCCTGGCAACGGCTGCCACGGCGGTGCATCGGTGTCCCAGCGGCGCCAGGCGATGCCACCGGTTTCACTGCTGCCGTAAACCTCGGTGGGCGCCACGCCCAACCACTGGCGGACCTGACGCGCGGCGTCCTCGGGCAGCGGGCCGCCGGAGGAGAACACCGCACGCAGGCGGCCGTGCAGGCTGGCCCAGTCGAGCTGCTCGGGCAGGCGCTTGAGATGGGCCGGGGTCGCCACCAGCACCGTGTCGGTACCGGCCAGCGCGCCCACCAGGTCTTCGTGGAAGAAGCGCCGGGGCTGGATCGCACGGCCGGCAGCCAGCGGCCACAGCACGCGGAACAGCAGGCCGTAGATATGCTGGTGGGACACGGTGCCATGTACCTGGGCACCGTCGAGCTGGGCGCCGAAGGCAGCCTGCAGCGCATCGACTTCGCGCGCCAGCTGGTCCAGCCGCTTGCTGATCGCGCTGGGCTGGCCGGTGCTGCCGGAGGTGAACACGCACAGTTCGCAGGCGCGCTCGTCCAACGGCAGCAGCGCCACGTCGGCGGCGGCGCTGTCGGTGGCCTGCAACGGCTGGTAATCCGCCGACAGGTCGCCTGCGAAGCCACTCACCTGCGGCTGCAGCGCCTGCAATGTCGCAGGCAGGTTGTCGGCGGCCAGGAACACCCGCTTGCCGGCATGCCAGGCACCGAACAACGCCGCAGCGAAGGCCACGGTGTCATCGAAGTAGAGCGCCCAGTCACGACCTTCGGCAGCGCTGAAAGCGTCATGCCAGGCCAGTACACGCAGGCGGAAGGCAGCGTGGTCGACGGCAACGCCATCGCAGATACCGATGTCGCGGCCGGGCTGCGCCGTGGTCAGCAGCCGATCCAGGGCGATCCAGTCAGCCATGCGCGTGCGCTGCCTTGACCCGACGCCGTACCAGCCATTCGCCCCCGAACAACAATCCCATCATCACGTACGCCAACAATCCGTTGTAGAGCATCCAGACCCGGTCCGACGCATACAGCGCGGTGAGCAGGGCGAGACCACCATTGAGAACGAAAAAGCCGCACCACACCTGGGTGACACGACGGGTATAGATCACCGCGAACGGTGGCAGGTCCGGCTCCTGCAGGCGCGCCAGGCGTTCCACCAGGGGCGGACCGAAGCGCAGGCTGGTGGCGAACACCGTCAACATCACCACGTTCACCAGCGCCGGGTACAGCTTCAGCGGCAGGGCCTGGTTGAGCACGGTGGCCAGCCCGGCCAGCAGGCCCGCGCCGGCGGCAGCGGCCCACCACAAGGGTTGCCGGGTGCTCAGCGCGCGCAGCAGGGCCAGCGCAAACAGCAGCAGCGCCAGCCAGCGCGGCTCGAAGCGGCCCATCGCCGCGTAGACCAGCACCGGATAGGCGAGCGAAATCGCTGCCACCACGACCATGCGTGCCCGTGCCATGGTCGCGGCGTCCGTGCTGCTGTCAGGCAGCGGCCTGACCGGGCAGCAGGCCATGCACAACATCAACGATGTCCTGCACGGTGCGCACGGCCTTGAACGCTTCAGGCTGCAGGTTGCGGCCGAGCAGCGGCTTGAGCTGCACGATCAGGTCCACGGCATCGATGCTGTCGATGTCCAGGTCGTCGTACAGGCGCGATTCCGGGCTGATCCGCGCCGGCTCGATCTCGAAGCTGTCGGTCAGGATGCGGACGATGCGCTCGAACAATTCATTCTTGGTCATGGCAGTTCCTGGCGCCTTACGACTGGCGGGCGGCGACGAACTCGCCGAGCGCGCGCACGCTGGAGAAATGGCGACGGGTTTCTTCCGAGTCGGCCGAGAGGCTGACACCGTACTTCTTCTGCAGCGCCAGGCCCAGTTCCAGTGCATCGATCGAGTCCAGGCCGAGGCCCTCCACGAACAGAGGCGCGGTCGGATCGATGTCCTCCGGGGTGATGTCCTCCAGTGAAAGCGAGGAAATGATCAATTCCTTGATCTCGTGCTCAAGTGCTTGCACGGGTCGGATCTCCAGACAGGTCGAAATAACGAGTGAGGTGGTCGGTGACGCGACGGGCCGCCAGGGCATCCCCCCTTGGCGAGTCATCTTCGGCCAGGAACGGCGCGATCGGGATATCTTCGCCGATCTGCAGCTGAACGTGAAAACGACGTGAGGGCACACGATACCACTTCTGGCCCTTGGTCAACGTCGGCGGGGTGCAGGTGATGCGCACCGGGGTGATGTCCAAGCGCCCGCGCACGGCGATGTTGGCCGCGCCGCGCTGTAGCCGCAGCGGCTGTCCGGGCACGCTGCGGGTGCCTTCCGGGAAGATGACCAGGGTGCCGCCGGCATGCACGGCCGCCGCGCAGTCATCGACCAGGCCGGCGCCGTCGTCATTGGAGATGTAGCCCGCCGCACGCACCGGGCCGCGCATGAACGGGTTGCAGGCCACCGCCCGCTTGACCACGCAGTCAGCGTTGGGCAGCAGGGCGATCAGGCAGACCACGTCGATCAGGGTCGGGTGGTTGGCCAGCACCAGCAGGCCGTCGCGCTGCAGGCGTTCGCGCCCGTCGACCTGCAGGGTCATCACCCCCAGCCGGCACATCAGCCACACATGGCTGGCGAAGGCACGCTGGACCAGCCGGCGGGCCCGGCGGCGACGCGCAAGCGGGTCGCGCATCAGCAGCAGTACCGGCATCACCAGCACGCCCAGCAACAGACCGCCGACGCCAAACGCGGCGAAGCTGAGGCCGGTGCCGAACACCCGCCAGGCATGATCAAGGCGGCGCAGCGCCTCAGCCACGGCGGCGCCAGGACCAGCGTTGGCCCTGGGTCAGGTGCTGCAGCTGCGGATCCCCGGCCAGCAGGAAGCGGTGCAGGTCCAGCGCATGCGGCAACACGCCCGGCGCGGTCGGCTCGGCATCGCCGGCGACCTGCCAGGACAGCGAAAGATCGGTGCCGCCGGCAGTACCGGCGGGTGCCAGGCGCCAGCACCAGGCGAAGAACGGGTCGGGTTCGTCGGCGAATTCAGCGTAAACGTCGGGCAATGGGGACTCATAGACCACGATCCGCACTTCACTGGCACCATCACCGAGCAGGCCGACGGCCTCCAGGCACGCCGCTTCCACCGTCGACTGGCCAGCGGACAACGCCAGGTAGTTGCCCCGGTGGCCGCGGGCGATCGAATACAGCGCGGCGATCGCGTTGTGCACCGACAGGCCGAAGCCGGTGGGTGACAGCGGCTGATCGTCCACCAGCGAGCCCAGCAGGTCCATCGAACGGGCGACATCGCCATGGCGGCTGGCGAACACCAGCGGCACCTGGCTGTCAGCGCCCTGCCCGTCCTCGCACCAGCACGCGGCCTGGATCGCCATGCGGCCCAGGCGCTCGATCCGGCGGCGCTGCATGGCCGGAATCTCGGCCAGCGCCGGCGTGTCCTCACCCTGCGGCAGGAACGGTGCTCCGGCCCAGCCCATCCATTGGCTACGCTCGGTCAGGCCAGGCGCCCAGGCGGCCCAGTCGACAACGGAAAATTCGATCATTACCGGTGATGTTTCGATGGGCGAACGAGAGTCTCGAGCCATTACGGCGACACGCGGCTGCCCCCCATTCCTGCAGCCATGCATCCGTCCAGGACGTCGCCGGCTGCCCCCCTGGCTGCCGGAAAGGAGCGCACGCTAGCACGTCCGACACAGGGATGACATGTTTCACAAAGCACAACGGGGAGCGGTCAGCGACCGCCCCCCGCATGGACCGATCCAGCGAGCCGGTTCAGTGGTAGCCGGCGTCGGCGCGTACCTTGCCGCGGAACACCCGGTAGGACCATGCCGTGTAGCCCAGGATCACCGGCAGCAGCACGACCAGCCCCACCAGGGTGAAGCCCAGCGACGAGGCCGGCGCGGCGGCCTGCCACAGCGTCATCGACGGCGGCAGCAGGTACGGCCACATACCCAGCACCAGGCCAGCGAAGCCAAGCACGAACAAGGCCAGGCTGAGCAGGAACGGCGGCAGGTCGCGACGCGGATGGGTGGCGCTGCGCCACAGCGCGATGGCCACCGCCAAGGTCAGCAGCGGCACCGGCGAAAGCCACCAGAAGTTGCCGTCGCTGAACCAGCGGTCCATCAGCCGCGACTGCAGGAACGGCAGCCAGCTGCTGACCAGGCCCATTGCCGCGATCACCGCCACCACCAGCGGGCGGGTCATCTGCCGGGCCAGCGCCTGCACGCGGCCTTCGGTCTTCAGGATCAGCCAGGTGCTGCCCAGCAGTGCGTAGCCGGCTACCAGCGCGGCACCGGTCAGCATCGCGAACGGGCTGAACCAGCCGAACGCCCCGCCCTGGTACACGCCATCGACCAGCGGCAGGCCCTGCACCAGCGTGCCGAGGATCACGCCCTGGGCGAACGTGGCCAGCAGCGAACCGAGGCCGAACGCCACGCTCCACAGCCGCCGTGAACGGTGCGCCTTGAAGCGGAACTCGAAGGCCACGCCACGGAACACCAGCGCCACCACCAGCAGCAGCACCGGCAGGTACAGCGCCGACAGCAGTACGGCATACGCCTTCGGGAAGGCGGCCATCAGGCCAGCGCCGCCGAGCACCAGCCAGGTCTCGTTGCCGTCCCAGATCGGCGCGGCGGTGTTCATCATCAGGTCCAGCTGTTCCTCGTCCTCGGCGAACGGGGCGAGGATGCCGATGCCGAGCACGAAGCCGTCCAGCACCACATACATCAGCACGCCAAAGCCGATCACCGCGAACCAGGCCACCGGCAACCAGGTCATCAGGTCCATGTCAGCGCTCCTCCAGCGGTTCGTCGGCGGCCGACAGCGGCCGCGCCGGGGTGTGGCTGCCATGGTCCAGCGACGGGCCTTCGTCGTACGGCTGCGGGCCGTGGCGCAGGATCTTCACCAGGTACCAGATGCCCCAGCCGAACACGAAGGCATAGCCGACCACATAGACACCCAGCGACAGCGCGGTCATCCATGCACTCTGCGGGCCCACCGCATCGGCGGTGCGCAGCACACCGTAGACGACCCACGGCTGCCGTCCCATCTCGGTAACGAACCAGCCCGATATCAATGCGATGAAGCCACTGGGCAGCATCCAGTTCCAGCCGCGCAGCAGCCACGGCGAATCCAGCAGCTTCTTCCGCCACAGCTGGATGGCCGAGACCCAGGCCAGCACCAGCATCAGCGTGCCCAGCCCGACCATGATGCGGAAAGCAAAGAACACCGGCGTCACCGGCGGCCGCTCGCTGGCCGGCACCGACGTCAGCGGATCGAACGTACCGTCCAGGGTATGGGTGAGGATCACGCTGCCGAGCTTGGGAATGGCCACCTCGAAATCGTTGCGCTCTTCCTTCTCGTTGGGCAGTGCGAACACCACCAGCGGCACGCCCTCGCCCTCCTTGGTCTCATGCCAGTGCGCTTCCATCGCCGCGATCTTCATCGGCTGGTGCTTGAGCGTGTTCAGGCCGTGCATGTCGCCGACGAAGATCTGCACCGGCACGGTCAGCGCGGCGAACGCCACCGCCGCGATCAGCATGCGCCGACCCGCTTCCACGTGCGTGCCCTTGCGCAGGTACCACGCGCCCACGCCACCGATCACAAAGCAGGTGGTGATGAACGAGCCCAGCGCCATGTGCGCCAGGCGATAGGGGAACGACGGATTGAATACCACCTGCCACCAGTCCACCGGATGCACGATGCCGTTGACCATCTCGTAGCCGGCCGGCGTATGCAGCCAGCTGTTGGACGACAGGATCCAGAACGTGGAGAACAGCGTGCCCAGCGCCACCATGCAGGTGGAGAAGAAATGCAGGCGCGGCGAGACCCGGCCCCAACCGAACATCATCACGCCGAGGAAGCTGGCTTCCAGGAAGAACGCGGTCAGCACCTCATAGGTCAGCAGCGGGCCGATGACCGTGCCGGCCACTTCGCTCAGCCGCGGCCAGTTGGTGCCGAACTGGAAAGCCATGACGATGCCGCTGACCACCCCCATGCCGAACGACACCGCGAAGATCTTCTGCCAGAAGAAATACAGCTCGCGCCATACCGGCAGCTTGGTTCGTAGCCAGCGCCATTCGATGAAGGCCAGCCAGCTGGCCGTGCCGATGGTGAAGGCCGGGAACAGTACGTGGAAACTGATGACGAATCCGAACTGGATCCGCGACAACAACAACGCGTCCAAGGGACGCCTCCTGCCGGGTACGGGTGGGATACCGGACCACTTTAGGAGGATTTAGTTAAGGTGGGATGCGACCGGGTGACGCGCTGCTTCACTTTGTCGCAGGTGGAGGCGGGTTCTGGGATGAATGGGCTAAAGGGGCTTCAAGAGCGCCAGGGGCGCCTCCCGAACAGTACGCAGTGCCCTGGGAATCAGCGCGGCAAGGCTTGCCGTCATCACCAGCGCAACGGCGATCATCCCGCTCAGCCACGACGACATCCACATGCCGTCCTGTGGCGACCATACGAGATGAAGCGAAAGTGCCCCCAGCAAGGCGCCGGGAGTGGTGAAAACACTGACTTCGAAGATGATCTCGGAAAAGATTACGGACCCACGAGCACCCAGCGTGCGTCGGATGCCGATGGAGCGTCTTCTTCGATCAAGCCATGCGCCGACCACCCCGGACACTCCCGCCATCAGCACACCCAGGACCACCACGGCCATGAAGGCCAGCATGGCTGTCGTGAAGCGGTCCGCGCGAACGTATGCATCGCGGTATCCCGCCAAGGTATCAACGCCTGCCGGGTTCACGATGCGATAGGAGCGCCGTAGCGCTTCGACGGCGCGGTCAAGCAACACGCGGTCAACGTCCAGATCGGACTTCGTAAGGTAGTACCGGTTCGCGCCTGATGGAAAACCGGGAAACAACGCCCACTGTGAATCCCGATCATTTCCTCCCGGTGCGGGTCCAACGACAGACGAAAACACGCCCACAACGACCCTGCTGCTCCCGGGTCCGAAGTGCAGCCGACGTCCAACTGCGTTCTTTGCCCCGAAAAGATGGGTGGCAAGCGCCTCACTGATCAGCACCACATCGGCTGCATCGGCAGTTTCATGCTCCGTCGGGCTGCGTCCCAGAACGATACCCGCGCCCAGCATCGTCAACAGACCCGGGCTGGCAGTTATCACGGCAATACGATCGCAGCCTGCCACGTTACTCGTACCTGCGGCCATGGAATGCGCCATGGCCGCATCGCTGATGCAGGCGCCGTAGTGATGGGCTCTGCCCCCGAACGGGACCGAGTCGCTTGCCACGGTCTGCCGGACGCCGGGAAGCTGGATCGCAGACAGGTCGGATCGCACCATCGACGGCTCCACGCCTCCTTCGACGTCCGAGACGCGGATGACGCCAATCGATCCTGCATCTGGAATGCTGTTCATGTTCAGCTTTGAAAGACCGCCTACGGCGGATTGCAGGGCAACCGTGCACGCCAGACTGGCAAGCGCCGCCTGCACGAACAGCAGCGCCGCACGACCTGCCTGGTTCCGGACCTCTCGCATCGAATCCAGCATCTCAGGCAGCTCCCTTTGCGAACATCCGCGATAGTGAATTGCTCCGGCAGATATCCAGCGCTGGAATGAGTGCACAGAGCAGCGCTGTTGCAAACCCGAGACCGGCGGACATCAAAACTGCCCTTGCATCCCATGTGGTTATCGCGGACGGAAGCACATCGGCCGCAGCGACCAACAGCATGCCCGTCACGTACGCGGTAGCGGCCAGGGCCGCACTGGCCAATCCAGACCAGGCGCATTCCCACATGAGCTGGGCAAGTACATCCCGCCGCCGAGCACCCAGCGCACGACGTATTGCAAGCTCCCGGCGACGTGCCCCCAGGCTGAAGCCGAGCAGCGCTGCGGCATTGACAATGCAGACCACGAGCAGGAGCAGCGACAGCCGAAGCTGCATCTGGGTGCGGTCGGGTACGAGCCCTTGCCGGTCCAGCCATTTCACCAGCGGCCAAAGACCGACCTGATCGGTGTCCGGATGGGTCTGCAGACCCTTCGTGTGTGCATATCCGCGCAGCATCGCGCTGTACCCAGCTACATCGTCCGGTGTGGGCAACCAGGCCCACAACTGCAGCCAGGAAACCTGAGGCCCCGCGAGATCCACCCCCTCTCCTCCACCCCAGACCGTCATGCCATCGACCACGGTCAACTCGTCCGCGATGGCAGTTTCAATGGGCAGATAGATCTGGTCGGGCGCCACGAAGGGACGGCGCGTCACATCCCCTTGGAACATCGGCACTGGATGCCAGTTCTCCGCAACGCCGATGACCATGTAATTGCGCCTGCTCAGTTCCAGCTGATGCCCGATGCATCCCTTCGGGCACTCGACTGCCGCCAGCGCGTGCGACAGCACAGCGACCCGACTGCCAGACTGCCCTTCCTCCGCCGTCCATGGGCGCCCTTGGACGATGGTGATCCCGAGCACGTTGAAGATCTCCGGCGTTGCGTATCTGGCACGGAGTCTGGCGCTGAATTGTCCGGGCTTCAGAAGCGTCACGGCGCCGCCCGCCATGGCAGCCTGCGACCACGCCTTGCCCTGGTGCAGAAGTGCTTTGGCATCAGGCCAGGTCAGCGCTTGACCGGAATCGGGGGCTCCTGCTCGCTGAACGCTCGGCCGGCTGTCCAGGTGCGGGCGGAAAAGCGACTCACTACGACCGGGAGCCGGATCTGATGATGCCTGGAGAACAATGGACAGCATCACCATTGCGGTTCCCACGCCTACACCGAGCATGAGAGCGATGGCCATATGGACACCGATGCGCTGCCTGAATCGTTTCAGCGCAAGAGAAAGGTAGTAGAAATCCACGAGTCCTCCATGGAGTCGGCCTGGCCTCTAGGCAAAAGCGAAGGGCATTCCACGCAGAAGGAGATCCCTGATTCTGTTGGAATCGCCGACGCTGGCCATATACGGGCTGAAGGCGTAAAAGGTGACCCTCTCATCCTTCTGGTAAAAGAGAACCTCACCCATTCGGCTGTCAAACGTTTCGCGACAGGCTACGACGAGAGTGGAAAGGAGCTCGCCATTGATCGCTACCGGACCTCGCGGAAACTCCAGATCAATCGCTTCGCCGTGATAGCTGCAGATCACGGGCATTCCATCGGGACGCTCGACAAAGAACGGATGCCATTGATCCTCCCCCTCTGTTACATCTGATTCACCATCCCATCTGAAGTACGACCAGACAGACTTCTGCACGGGATCCTTGAGATGCGAAATGTCCGGCATACGATGACCAAATCCGAAAGCGAACAGAGGAACGTTGATCCCAGGAGCTCGATCAGCGATCAGCTTCCACTGCGCGTTGAGAGGCAAGCGAGATCTGCTGACGCCGCGGGGACCGATCCCATGCGCCAACGCAACGGTCTGACCCAATACCACCCCCAATGCTGCATGCGCCCAGTTCTCATGCAAACCGCAATTTCGGAGCCTCGTGCCAATTTCGCAACAGGAAAGATCAAATACCCTGTTGATGACGTAACCCGGACGAGACGTCCGAATCCGATCAAAGTCCATGGGAGCAATGGGCGTTGCTTCTTGAACCGGCCATGCGGAGGTCAGCTCGTCAAGATGAATCACGCTGATGCCGCCAATGCCACTGAGAGCCGCTGCAACAACATCCTGCCGGTCAGAGTGAATGACAATTGCGCCACTCGTCATGTCAGATCCTCTGCGATCTCGCCATCTGCCGAAAGGCGATCAATTCGCTTGATCACGCTCTGCACGTTATCCACCAGCCCCATGAATTCCGCCGACGCGGGAAAGTCCAACAGAAAGAGGGCAGACATCCTGCTTTCAATGAAGAACCCACCATCAACATGCATCAGCCTTCGTTTCATTCTCTTGAGCATGATCGGGTCGAAGGTGGAGGGACACCTCCGCACGTGGTCGAGAAGCTGATGTATCGCGTAATAGACGAACACTGCATGCGCCAGCGAGTGATTGGGAATGAAGTTTCCTGACCACGGCGAAACAGGCCGAACCCTGATCGAACCAGACATGAATTTTCCGTAGACGTCTTCATACGCTGACAGGAAGGAGTGCACCGATTCGTGCAGAATCGCCTCCGCGCACAGGTCAACGGTCATCTCTGTCCGATGGACATTCAGCATCCGAATACAACCTGCATGGATGGGCCGATACTCCGAGCCGAGATTGAGCAGGGCCACGTCTTCGCCTTCTTCAATTGACTTCCTTACAAGCACACGCCTTGTGAATGTTCGGACCAACAAGCCCAGATGTGGCGCTGCCTCGTCCAGCATGTGAATAGCCGCTTCGAGCTTTTCTCCTATTGCGTCCATCTCCTCCTGTGAGATATCCAGGCATGGACGACAGAATGTCCCGCTCTCTGCCTCGTACCTGCGTGAGAGCCGACTATCCCCATCAAGGACGATCACTCCACCAAGTCGGGGACGCTGCACCCTTTCAGTGCCGCCTCTGTGGTGCTTGAGAGTCCAGTCGCCCAGCGCACTTTCGTGAGGACTTTGATCCGAAAGCTCACCCGACCCACAATGAAGCTGCCGGTCGGGGTTCTCCGCGAGCACGGCGAGCAACAACGCGTGAATTGTCGAAATCGACTCCCCATTCTCATTCTCATAGGCAACGCCCGAGGGGTTGTCCAAGAATCCGGATACCCATGGCGAACCAAGAAGCCTTCGCCTTGCCGACGAGTCGAGATGAGGGATGGATCGGGCGACCGCATCGACCGCGGCTCTGCTCTCCGATCCTTCACTCCCCTTCGCTGAAAGGGCATCACCCAAGCGTCGCGAAATATTTTCGAACCATGCGCCCAACAATGTCGAGCACACGTCGGCAGTCCTGCTAGGTTCATCGAGTGCGCGCTTCAGATCTTCAAGGGACAGCTCCATCAATCGCTCCTGGATGGTGAGCGATCGCCTTGATGGCGATCGCTCGTTCCATCAGACGTTGAACTTCTGGATTTTCGGGACCGCGTGATCGCCCTTGAACACCTCTTTTTGTTGGTCCCCTGTGGAGTAATGGCCACAATGAGTACCTCCACTTGAATAGCTGGTGCACTGGGTTCCTGCGATTTCATGATCGCCAGAAATTACGTGTACCGCGCTCTCGCTTTGGATAGTGATCTCCAGGATCGAGATCTCCTGAGCCGGCACAAGCACGTCCGGCTGCGCTGCAGTTGCCATGCCTGACAGGCCAAGTAGCGCTATGAGAGTTGGGGGGAGAAGCACAGATTTGTCGATCTTCGACATGATTCAGCTCCATTGAAGTTCGTACAGCGGGAAATGGGTGCGGGCCTTCGCGGCTCCGACCAGCGCCAGCGGTTGCCGACGATCGAGATTTCTCCAAGCTGTGCATCGATATCAACAGCGACGGAGGACTTTGCAACTATCCTCATGAGACGCGCCGACGCAGAGTGATTGACAGCAGACCCGGCACCAGAACGATGGCGCTGCCACGTCGCAATCCGGCGTTATTCGCCACTGACTGACGCGGCTCACAGATGCGAAGGAATTCATCAGCAGTCCATTGATATGCCAGACCGCGCAGAATGCGTCTCACGCGCCGCCGGATACGGTCAGCGCCAGAAGTACCAGATGACCCCCGCCACAAGCGCACCAAACAACAGCACCTGCACCACGACATAGCCCACGCCGCTATCGCGTGATTCGGAGGTAATGCGCTTTCGCAACGCCTCACTCACATCCGGCGTCTCTTCCTGCTGCGCCTGCTCACGCAACGCGTCTGCCAGCGCGCGCTCTTCCGCATCGCGAGAATCGGTCGGTCGGTTCACAACAGTTCTCCGGCGGTGGCATGCCGCACCATTTCCTGCTTCAGGACCTGGCGCGCACGGTACAGGTGGCTCTTGATGGTACCGCGGGCCAGGCCTGTCACCTGTTCGATCTCGGCCAGATCGAAATCCTCCAGATAATGCAGGCCTACGATCAGGCGCTGCGGCGCACTCAATCGTTCCAGCGCCGCGCCGAGGTGGCGGCCGGCCTGCAGTGTCTCGCTGAGTTCCGCCGGGCCCGGCCCGTCGTTACCAATCCCCAATTCCTCGGGCGCTTCCACCGCCACCATCCACTGCGCTTCCAGTCTCCGCCGCCGCAGGTACTGCAGGGCGGTGGTGTAGGCCACGCGCGAAATCCAGGTCCGCAGTGAAGATTCGAAACGGAACCGATGCAGCTGGCGGAACACCGCCAGGAACGTTTCCTGCAGCAGGTCGGCCACGTGGTCGCGGTCGCCGACCATGCGCCCGATCACATGCGCGCAGGTGCGCTGGTGTATTTCCACCAGCTGCGTGAAGGCCGGTTGCGAGCCGTCGATGATGGCGCGCACCAGCGCCTGGTCCGCATCCAGCGGCTCGGCGGATATGGTTGCCGTCGCGGCATCCTGCCGACGTCGCCCCCGCAATGCGGCCAGCGCCTCCCCGAGCAGGCTCATGCGTGGGGCTCTCCCTGTGCCCGCAGCATGCGCCGGCTCAGCCCTTGCGCACTGTGGGGCGGGTGAAGTGCCAGGCCAGCAGCTGACCCAGGCCGGCACTGCCGACCATCGCGGCGGCAGCGCCGAACGTCAGGTCGCGTGCACCGATGGCTTCCAGCAGCGCCATGGCCAGTGCCAGGCAGACCAGGCTGATGCCCCAGCGCAGCGCGCCTTGGCGGCGGCGCTCCTCTTCCAGCACCGCCAGCGAGCGGATCACCTCTTCCGGCACGTGCGGTGCCACCAGCTTGCCGCGCGCACGCGCATCGGCGATGGCATGGATCGCATAGGCGGTGCAGATGAAGAGGGTGATCGGGATGAGTTCCTGCATGGTCGTGCTCCTGTCCGGTGGATGATGCGGGTTCAGGAGATTGGATGCGCGACCCTGCCGACCGGTTGCACCACTTTGCCAATCCCGCTGCCATGACCTGTGGCCCCCTCCCCCGGCCGTTGCGGCTGCTACGCTTGCCCGGTTTCCTCTTCTGGTGCCGTCCGCCCATGTCCCGAGTGCTGCCCCTGTCCCTCCTGCTGTCTGCCATGCTGGCCGCTCCGGCCGCCCAGGCCGCGCCGACGCCGATCACCATCGAACAGGCCATGGCCGACCCGGACTGGATCGGTCCGCCGGTGGAGAAGGCCTGGTGGTCGTGGAACAGCCAGCAGGTGGAATACCAGCTCAAGCGCAACGGCAGCCCGGTGCGCGACACCTTCCGCCAGCCGATCGCCGGTGGCGTGGCCGCGCAGGTGGCCGATGACCAGCGCGGCAGCCTGGACGTGGCCGATCCGGTGTACGACCGCAGCCGCACGCGCAGCGCGTTCGTGCGCAACGGCGACGTGTTCGTGCGCGACCTGCGCAGCGGCGCACTGACCCAGCTGACCCGCAGCAACGAGCGCGCCAGCGGTGTGAACTTCGCCGCCGACAACGGCGTGATCTGGCGGGTCGGCCAGAACTGGTTCCACTGGACCGCCGCCAGCGGCGTGCAGCAGGTGGCCAGCCTGAAGGCCGACAAGGATCCCAGCACGCCGCCGAAGGCCGACGTGCTGCGCGACCAGCAGCTGCGCACGCTGGAAACCCTGCGCCGCGACCGCGAACAGCGCGAGGCGCTGAAGGACCAGGACCAGCGCTGGCGCCAGGCCGACCCGACCCGCGCACCGGGTCCGGTGTTCCTGGGTGCCGACGTGGAGATCGTCGACAGCGTGCTGTCGCCGGACCTGGGCCACCTGATCGTGACCACCAAGCCGAAGGACTTCGATGACGGCCGCGGCGGCAAGATGCCGCTGTACGTGACCGAGTCGGGCTATGAGGAAACCGAGGACACCCGTCCCCGCGTCGGTCGCAACGGCTTCGAGCCGCACACCCTGTGGTTCGTGGATGTACGCAGCGGCAAGGCCGAGAAGCTGTCGCTGTCCAGCCTGCCGGGCATCGGCACCGATCCGCTGGCCGAGCTGCGCCGCAAGGCCGGCAAGGACGCGCTGAAGGGCGACCGCAGCGTGCAGGTGATGAGCGACTTCATGGGCGGTGGCATCCGCTGGAGTGCTGACGGCCAGCAGGCCGCAGTGATGTTGCGCGCCAACGACAACAAGGACCGCTGGATCGTCAGCGTTGCTGCCGCCGACGGCCGCGTGCAGAACCGCCACCGGCTGACCGACAACGCCTGGATCAACTGGGGCTTCAACGATTTCGGCTGGATGGCCGATGGCCGCACGCTGTGGCTGTTGTCCGAGGAATCCGGCTTCTCGCACCTGTACACCCAGGCCGGTGGCGGCAAGCCGCAGGCGCTGACCAGCGGCAAGTGGGAAACCTCGGCGCCGGTGCTGTCCGCCGACGGCAAGGGCTTCTACTTCCTGTGCAACCAGCAGGCCCCGCATGACTACGAAGTCTGCGCGGTCGATACCGCTGCCCGCCAGGTGCGCGAACTGACCAGCCTCAATGGCGTGGAGGACTTCTCGCTGTCGCCGGACGGCCAGCAGCTGCTGGTGCGCTATTCCGGCGCCTACCTGCCGGCGCAGCTGGCGGTGGTGCCGAGCACCGGCGCTGGCCAGGCGCGCGTGCTGACCGATACCCGCACCGCCGAGTACAAGGCGCGCCAGTGGATCCAGCCGAAGCTGGTGGCGGTGCCGTCCAAACATGGCGCCGGCGTGGTCTGGGCCAAGTACTACGAGCCGGAAAACAAGGAACCCGGCAAGAAGTACCCGGTCGTGATGTTCGTGCACGGTGCCGGCTACCTGCAGAACGTGCACCAGCGCTACCCGGCCTACTTCCGCGAGCAGATGTTCCACAACCTGCTGGTGCAGAAGGGTTACATCGTGCTGGACATGGACTACCGCGGCAGCGAGGGCTACGGCCGCGACTGGCGCACGGCGATCTACCGCAACATGGGCCACCCGGAACTGGAAGACTACAAGGACGGCCTGGACTGGCTGGTCGACACCCAGCAGGGCGACCGTGACCACGCCGGCATCTACGGCGGCTCCTACGGCGGCTTCATGACCTTCATGGCCCTGTTCCGCTCGCCGGGCACGTTCAAGGCCGGCGCCGCGCTGCGCCCGGTGGTCGACTGGCACCAGTACAACCACGGCTACACCAGCAACATCCTCAACACCCCGGACATCGATCCGGAGGCGTACCGCGTGTCGTCGCCGATCGAGTACGCACAGAACCTGCAGGACAACCTGCTGATCGCCCACGGCATGATGGACGACAACGTGTTCTTCCAGGATTCGGTGAACCTGACCCAGCGTCTGATCGAGCTGCACAAGGACAACTGGTCGATCGCGCCGTACCCGCTGGAGCGCCACGGCTACGTGCGTGCTGATTCCTGGCTGGACCAGTACAAGCGCATCCTCAAGCTGTTCGAGCAGAACCTGAAGTGAGTGCTGCCGCGGCCACGATCCACATCGTGGCCGCGGTCATCCTCGATGATCGCGGCCGGGCATTGGTCGTGCGCAAGCACGGTGCCAGCCGCTTCATGCAGCCGGGCGGCAAGCCCGAGCCGGGCGAGGAGCCGCTGCAGGCACTTGCACGCGAGCTGGACGAGGAACTGGGCGTGCAGCTGCACACCGCTTCCGCCATCGCACTCGGGAGTTTCGAGGACTGGGCGGTGAACGAGCCCGGCCACCGCGTGCAGGCACAGGCCTGGCGGGTCTGGATCGAAGGTGAGCCGTGCGCGCGTGCGGAGATCGCCGAACTGGCCTGGGTACCGCTGCAGCCGCCGCACGGCCAGCCCTTGGCACCCTTGAGCGAACACCATATCCTGCCGGCGGTCGCCGCCCTGGCGACGGCTCGCTGACGAAGCGGGCACCGCCCAGCCGGACAACGGATGTCAGCCTCGATTCCCCCGATTCCCGCCCCCACCCCACCTCCACCCAACAACTGGGTCGGCGCAGTGGCGCAGGGCTCGTTCTGGTTGTGCCTGCTGGTCACCCTCTACTTCCTCGCGCAGGCGCTGATGGCGGCGGCACTGGCCCGCACCGAATTCTGGACCACGCTGGTGACAGTAGCGTGGGAGCAGCAGCTCGACGGCAGCCTGTGGTGGATGCTGAAACACCCGGCGGCCACCTCGCTTCTGGTTGCCCTGCTCTGCCTGGTCTCGACCCTGGCCAGCTGGGGCCTGTGGCGCGGGCGCCGGTGGGGGCTGTGGGCCTATGTGTGGATGCTCGGCCTGAGCGCGCTGGCCAACTTCGTGATCGCCTGGTGGATGGACCGCCTGCTGCTGGTGTTGATCGCGCTGCTCGCCAGCGACCCCACGGCGCAGCATGAGCTGCAGGTGCAGCGTGTGCTGTTCACCCTGACACTGGTCGGTACCTCGGTGCTGTTCGCGGGGCTGCAGGGCTGGCTGGGCTGGCGCCTGCTGCGACCGGACATCCGCTGCCGCTTCCGCTGACTCCCCTCCCGCGTTCCGCCTTCGACAAGGATGTCGCATGCCTGCCCTGCTCCGAATGCTTCTGGTCGTCACTGCGCTGCTGGCCACCCCGCCGGCGCCGGCCGCAGCCTCCGCTTCCACGCCCGCGCCGCTGCGATGTGGCCGGTACGTCAATTCGCAGAATGATGCCGCGCTGGTGATCGATTCACACAACCGGGGCCGTCGCCTGGCGACGGGCTTTGATCTCGAATCGCTGCAGATCGAACGCGATGGCAACGGCCTGGTGCTGGTCAACCTGGATGACGGCGTGGCAACAGCGCTCACTGCCAGTGCCGATGGCAGGCGCATCAACGACACGCTGCAGGACTACCAGCTGCGTGCACCGGCGGTCTGCCAGCCGGTGGCCGTGAACGCCGCCGGCAGCTGCCTGGCCGATGCGAACCGCTGCATGGCTCGCCTGCACGCGGCGACGCCGCCGCAGCTGCTGACCGCCTGCCAACAGGGCGTGGGCGCGGCCTGCAGCGGCCTGTTGCTGGGCTACGTGGACGATGCGCTCCTCGCCGCCGCGTCTGCCAAGGGCGTAGCGCTGGCTACCGCCGCACCGGCGCCCTGCACCACCGATGCGGAGCGCGAGGAGGTACTGACCTGCCGTGATGCCCGTCGTGACGCGTTGGCCGCCGCCGTGGCACAGGCCAGCGGCCAGGCGTTCGCCCGTGGCATCGATCCAGCGTGGGTGGAACTGCCGGCGGCGCAGCGCGACCAGCTGCAGCAGCTGTGCCTGCAGCAGCGTGCTGGCCGCTTCTGCACCGAAGTGGCCGAGCAGCAGTTGAATGCGCGCGATCCGCGGGCGGCCGTGCAGGCGTTGCAGGTGGTCTGCGACAGCGGTCGCTACAGCGCATGCGAACGGGTCGAGCCCCTGCAGGCACTCGGTGCTGCATTGCGCCTGGTCGATGCGACCGAGTCGCCCTGTGGCCTGTACCGGGCCGACGGCGGCACCCTCGATGCGGTTGCGTTCGGTGACGATGGCTACGCGACGATCGGTGGCCAGCGCTCGCAAGTACGCCTGTTGGACGGTGCCATCCACCTGCGCAATGACCACGGCAGCGATCATGTGCTGCGCCTGCTGGCCAATGGCGACCTGCTGGGCATGGATGCCTGGACCGGCTACCAGCGTTACCAGCGCCAGCCGGGCACGACGCAATGCGCAGCCAGCGAGGGCCCGCGCACGTCCCTGCGGTAAAGTACGCGCCATGAACGAATTCGAGCGCGTTCGCGCCTACCTCACCGACCTGCAGGACCGCATCTGTGCGGCGATCGAGTCCGCCGATGGCCGGGCACGCTTCCAGGAAGACCTGTGGCAGCGTGCCGAGGGCGGCGGCGGTCGCACCCGCGTGCTGCGCGATGGCGCAGTGTTCGAGCAGGCCGGCATCGGCTTTTCCGATGTGGCCGGCAGCCGCCTGCCGCCCTCGGCCTCCGCCAACCGGCCAGAGTTGGCCGGTGCCTCATGGCGCGCCACCGGGGTGTCGCTGGTGTTCCACCCGCTCAATCCCTACGTGCCGACCACCCACGCCAACGTGCGTTTCTTCCAGGCACAGCGCGATGGCGAAGTGGTGGCCAGCTGGTTCGGCGGTGGCTTCGACCTGACCCCGTTCTACCCGTTCGACGAGGACGTGCAGCACTGGCATCGGGTGGCACGCGATCTGTGTGCACCGTTCGGTGAAGAGCGCTACGCGGCGCACAAGCGCTGGTGCGATGAGTATTTCTTCCTGCGCCACCGCAATGAGACGCGCGGTGTGGGTGGTCTGTTCTTCGATGATCTGCACGGCGATTTCGAACGCGATTTCGCCTACCTGCGTG
Source organism: Stenotrophomonas sp. 2YAF26 (assembly GCF_052114625.1). Taxonomy (NCBI): domain Bacteria; kingdom Pseudomonadati; phylum Pseudomonadota; class Gammaproteobacteria; order Lysobacterales; family Lysobacteraceae; genus Stenotrophomonas; species Stenotrophomonas sp. 2YAF26. The sequence continues at coordinate 35,460 of NZ_JBFRFC010000007.1, forward strand.
CGGTCGGCGATGGCTTCCTCGATGCCTACCTGCCGATCGTGCAGCAGCGCAAGGATACGCCCTACGGCGAACGCGAGCGCGAGTTCCAGCTGTACCGCCGTGGCCGCTACGTGGAGTTCAACCTGGTCTACGACCGCGGCACGCTGTTCGGCCTGCAGAGCGGCGGCCGCAGCGAGAGCATCCTGATGAGCCTGCCCCCGCGCGTGCGCTGGGAGTACGGCTTCAGCCCGGAAGACGGCAGCGCCGAAGCGCGCCTGGCCGATTACCTGGTGCCCCGCGACTGGCTGTAGGCGCTTCGGGCACGGGACGCTGCACGCGTTGCCGCTGCGCAATCCCGGCACCGCCGCACGCGTGGCGGTGGCCCCGCTGCGGCGTGCTCGGCTTCATTCCCCCTCTTGTTTTGAATCAAGGAAGACCGTGATGCCCGTTGTTGTTTCCCTACGCCGCCGGATGACCACCTGGCGCGCCATGCTGCTGCTCGCGCTGGCCGTGCCCAGCCTGCCGGTGGCTGCGCAGTCGATGGCCTGCGGCACTTACCTGCAGGACGATGGCAACGCCAGCCTGACCATCGAAAGCGAAGCCCACGGCTTCCTTTCGGGCCCCTACCAGGCCACGGAACGGCTGCGGCTGGTACGCCAGGACAACCTGCTGGGCACTGGCAACCTGTCCACCGGCCGCCTGGAGAACTGGGAGTTCAGCGACAACGACCGTACGGTCACCGGCGGGTACCACACGTTCCACCTGCGAGCAGCGGCCGCCTGCAAGCCGGTACCGGAGATGGTCGAAGGCAGCTGCATGGCCGACACCAGCGACTGCCTGGAGGCACTGCCCGAGGCCGCGCCCACGCAGCTGCACGCCTGGTGCAGCGAGGGCGTGGAGGCGGCCTGCACCCAACTGCAGGAGACCTACCAGCGCCAGGCCGAGGAGGCTCAGCCGCAGCGTGCCCAGGCCGAGCCGCAGATGCCGCCCTACTGCCGCGATGACGCATCGCCCGAGGAGGGAGAAGCGTGCATGGCCGTCATGAAGGCCATGGCCGGCGAACTGATGGGCAGGGCGGTGATGGGCCTGGAGCGGACGCTGGACGCACCGCTGCCAGCAGCGCAGCTGGACGAACTGGCGGCGCTGTGCGCGCAGCAGCAGGGCGAGTCATTCTGCAGCAACGTGGCCGAGGCGCTGTGGAACGGCGGACGCCTGCAGCAGGCGCAGCAGGCCCTGCAGCGCTCCTGCACGCAGCGCGAGGGCAGTTACGCCTGTGGCCCGGCCAAGGGCTTGGCGATGCTGACCCCGCTGGCGCCGGCGGCGCTGACCCCGGTCGCGGCTACCGCGCTTCCCTGCGGCCGCTTCGAGGCCGAGCTTGGCCTGCTGTCGCCGCTGCGGTTCCTGGATGCCGGCCTGGTCGAAGTGGAGGGTGTCGGCACCCGCCTGCGCGCACGCGTGCAGGACGGCAGGATCCTGATCAGTCGTGACGTCGGCAGCGATTTCGTACTGCAGCCACTGAGCAACGGAACCCTGGCCGGGATGGACAAGGACAACCGCTACGGCTACTACCAGCGCATGGACAAGTCCGCGACGAGCTGCCAGCCGCCGCCGGCATTCGTGGAGATTCCGCAGCCGCTGGACTGCCCGATCCTGGCCCGCAAGGGCGGTGCCGCGTCATGCTGCAACGACGGCAAGCTGCTCGGCTGCAAGGTCGCGGGTGAGGAACTGCACAGCGCGGAGAAGTGGGCGCAGGCCCAGCCCTATTTCATCAAGCTGTGCAGCGCCGGCGTGCGCGATGGCTGCCTGGGGCTCGCCGCAGGCTATGCACATACTGCCGACCCCAAGGTACCGCAGACGATGGCGGCGATCTGCGCCAAGGACGGCAAGGGCACCCATGTAGCCTGCGATGTGGACGCCACACGTGACTGGGCCGGCATGAAGGCGCAGGCCGCGGAGCAATAGCAGCAAGCGCAGCACCACGACGGCCCACCGCACCCGCTCACTCGTCCTTGCGCTTGGGAATGATGGTGATGTGGCCGTTGGTTTCCAGCAGTGCCAGTTCCACTTCTTCCACGCCGATGCAGCTCTGCTGGCGCATGGCGACATCGAAATCGGCGCGGCTGACCAGCTCGCGCCGCAGCACACTGTCGAAGAGCTTGCCGTTGCGCGCGATCACCACCGGTTCGCCCTCGATCAGCCGTTCCATGCGGCGGCTGCGGGCGGTGATCCAGCCTACGCCATAGTTCAGCAGGATCAGCGTGGCGGCCAGCAGCAGGCCGCCGGCCAGCGAGGTATCGGTGCCCAGCAATGCGTTCTGCACCGCGTTGCCCAGCAGCACGATCAGCAGCACGTCGAACGGGGTGACCTGTCCCAGCGCGCGCTTGCCGCTGAGCCGGACCATGCCCAGCACGACTGCGTAGACCACCACCGCGCGCAGGATGAATTCCCACCACGGCATCGCCAAGTCGAACAGATCGGGCATCGCGGGTTTCCCTGCTGGGCGGTGGCCCAGCGTGGCGCAGCAGCGCAAAAATAAAAAGCCCCGCTGACCAGGGGGAGGTCAACGGGGCCGGGGAACGGGCGCTTGGGGAGGAGCCCCCGTTCCGAGATCTGCTCCAGGGGATGGGAGAGATCCACGACAGGCATTGCGCCTGTCGGGAGTTATAGAAGCACTCCGAACACTAACGGTTCGTGAAGGGGCCCAATTTAATAAGCACCCATCAGGGAAACATTCATGTTTGAGTCAGAAATATCATGCAAATGAACGAATTCACGGCGTTTTCGGCCTGAATGCGACTCAGTGCGCCTCATCCCAATTGCTGCCAGTACCGGTATCGACCACCAACGGCACCCGCAATTGTGCCGCTTGCGACATGCGCTGCACGACATTGCTACGCAGTTCTTCGATGAAACCGGCCTCGGCTTCGAACACCAGTTCATCGTGCACCTGCAGGATCATCCGCGCCGGTGCGCCGCTGTCACGCAGCCATTTGTCCACATCGACCATGGCGCGCTTGATGATGTCGGCGGCGGTGCCCTGCATCGGTGCATTGATCGCCGCACGTTCAGCGCCAGCACGCAGGCCCTGGTTACGTGCATGAATGTCGTTCAGGTACAGCCGGCGACCGAACAGGGTCTCCACGTAGCCCTGCTCGCGGGCCTGCTCGCGCATGCGCTCCATGAAGTCACGCACGCCCGGATAGCGGCTGAAGTACAGCGCCACGTAATCCTGCGCCTGGCCGCGGTCGATGCCGAGGTTGCGGGCCAGTCCGAACGCACTCATGCCGTACATCAGGCCGAAGTTGATCGCCTTGGCCGCGCGGCGCTCGTTGCTGGTCACTTCTTCCAGGGTGCGGCCGAACACCTCGGCGGCGGTGGCGCGATGCACGTCGGCGCCCTGCTCGAAGGCCCGCACCAGGCCCGGGTCTCCGGACAGATGCGCCATGATCCGCAGCTCGATCTGCGAATAGTCGGCCGCCAGCAGCTGGAAGCCTTCCGGGGCGATGAACGCACGGCGGATGCGGCGGCCATCCTCGGTGCGGATCGGGATGTTCTGCAGGTTCGGATCGGACGAGGACAGGCGGCCGGTGGCGGCACCGGACTGGTGGTAGCTGGTGTGCACCCGGCCGGTTTCGGAGTTGACCATCTCCGGCAGCTTGTCGGTATAGGTGCTGCGCAGTTTGGCCAGGCCACGGTACTCGAGGATCACCCGGGGCAGAACGTGCTGCTCGGCAATCGCCTCCAGCGCCTCTTCATTGGTGCTGGGCTGGCCCTTGGGGGTCTTCACCACCGCCGGCAGCTTCAGCTCATCGAACAGCACCGCCTGCAGCTGCTTGGGCGAATCCAGGTTGAAGCTGCGCCCGGCCAGTTCAGTGGCCTTCTGCTGCGCGGCCAGCATGCGCGAGGACAGGTCCTGGCTCTGCCGGCGCAGTTCGTCGGTGTCGATCCGCACGCCATTGGCTTCGATGCTGGTCAGCACCGGTACCAGCGGCATCTCGATGCTGCGGTACACGCTGTCCAGGGTCGGTTCGGCCAGCAGCTGCGGCTGCAGCGCGTGGTGCAGGCGCAGGGTGATGTCGGCGTCTTCGGCGGCGTAGCGGCCGGCCTCGTCGATGCCCACCTGCGAGAACGAAATCTGCTTGGCGCCCTTGCCTGCCACGTCCTCGAACTTGATGGTGTTGTAGCCCAGGTAACGCAGGGCCAGCGAATCCATGTCGTGGCGGGTGGCGGTGGAATTGAGCACGAAGCTCTCAAGCATGGTGTCGTCGTGGTAGCCCTGCACGTCCACGCCATGGCGGCGCAGTACATGCAGGTCGTACTTGCCATGCTGGCCCAGCTTCTTCTTCGCCGGATCCTGCAGCACCGGCCGCAGCGCATCGAGCACCTGTGCCAGCGGAAGCTGTGCCGGCGCGCCCGGATAGTCATGGCCGACCGGGATGTAGGCGGCCTTGCCCGGCTCCACCGCCAGGCTGATGCCCACCAGCCGCGCGCGCATCGCATCCAGCGCGTCGGTCTCGGTATCGAAGCTGATCAGATCGGCCTGCTGCACGCGCGCGACCCAGGCCTGCAGCTGCTCTGTGGTCAGCACGGTCTCGTACTCGCCGGGCGCCGACAGCGCAGGATCGAGCTCGCCCGCCGGCGGCGCTTCGGCGCTGCCACGGGCAAAGCCGGCCGCGGTGCCGCGCAGGCTGGGTGTGGCCTCGCTGACCTGCGCCGGAGCGGCGATCGGACCGCCCAGCTCCTTCAACGCCTGGGTGAAGCCATAGCGCAGGTACAGCTCGCCCAGCGTGGGCACATCCGGATCACGCAGCGCCAGTGTGGTCGGGCTGGCATCAAGGGCGACGTCGGTGCGGATGGTCACCAGCTCCTTGTTCAGCGGCAGCCGCTCCAGCGCGGCGCGCAGGTTCTCGCCGATCTTGCCCTTCATCGTCGGCGCCGCTGCCATCACCCCGTCCAGATGCTGGTATTCGGCCAGCCACTTGGCGGCCGTCTTCGGCCCGCACTTCTCCACCCCGGGCACGTTGTCCACGGTGTCGCCCATCAGCGCCAGCAGGTCGACGATCTGGTCCGCACGCACGCCGAACTTGTCCATCACCGCCGCGTCCGAATCCATGCGGCTGCCGGTCATGGTGTTGACCAGTTCGATGCCGGGCCGGACCAGCTGGGCGAAATCCTTGTCGCCGGTCGAGATGGTGACCTTCAGGTCCTGTGCCACGCCCTGCAGGGCCAGGGTGCCGATCACATCGTCGGCCTCCACGCCTTCGATGCGCAGGATGCTGATGCCCAGTGCTTCGACGATGCGGCACATTGGCTCAACCTGGCTGCGCAGTTCATCGGGCATCGGCGGGCGGTTGGCCTTGTACTGGTCGTACAGGTCATCGCGGAAGGTCTTGCCGGGGGCATCGACGACGAAGGCGACGTAGGCCGGGCGCTCCTTCAGCGTCGAGCGCAGCATGTTGACCACGCCGAACAGCGCGCCGGTGGGCTCACCCTGTGCATTGGACAGGGGCGGCAGCGCGTGGAACGCGCGGTACAGGTAACTGGACCCGTCGATCAGGACTAATCTGCTCATGTGTCGATTCTACGCGCCTGTTCCTGCATCGCGGCGACACGGCAGCGACGCGGCGATGGGGCATAATCAAGGCTCTTTCCAGGCAAAGGCCCCGCCGATGAAGACCCTGATGCTGGCTTCCCTGCTCCTGCTTGCTGGCTGCGCCAGCATGGGCGGTGCAGGCGCTCCCCCGGTGGACGTCAAGGGCGCCGATGTCTCCAAGCGGACCATGGACAACGGCGACACCATCGAGGAATACCGGGTGTCCGGCCAGTTGCGCATGGTCAAGGTGACGCCGGCACGTGGCGCCCCGTTCTACATGTACGACAAGAACGGCGATGGCCGCTTCGACAACGACAAGGATGGCGTGTCGCCGGTGTACTGGAAGCTGTACAGCTGGTGATGCGACAGGGTCGGATCCCTTTCCGCAGGAAAGGGCTCTGACCCCATCAAGGCGATCGGCCCGGCCCATCCACGCATGGCGTGGATCTACTGGGCATTGCGGTGGCCCCATCCACGCATGGCGTGGATCTACTGCGCATTGCGGTGGTCCCATCCACGCATGGCGTGGATCTACTGGGCATTGCGGTGGCCCTATCCACGCATGGCGTGGATCTACTGCGCATTGCGGTGGCCCCATCCACGCATGGCGTGGATCTACTGGCATTGCGGTGGCCCCATCCACGCATGGCGTGGACCTTTGACGGTGAACTGGAGTAGATCCACGCCATGCGTGGATGCTCTTCGGGCCGCCGATAAAAAACAACGCCGGCGCGCATCCTGCGGCCGGCGTCGGGTCCCCTCCCCGGGAACGCTTCCGTATCAGCGGATGACCAGCACCGGCAGCGTGCTGCGCGCCAGCACCTCGGCGGTCTGGCTGCCCAGCAGCACGCGGGTGACGCCGCGGCGGCCGTGCGAGGTCATTACGATCAGATCGCTGTTGCGCTGGCCCGCCGTCTCGATGATGCCGTCGGCCGCGTAGCGGTCCAGCACATGCACCGGATTGGCGGTGATGCCCTGCTCGGCCGCCTTGGCCAGGGCCGGCTGCAGCACCTTCTGCGCGCCTTCCTCTCGGTCGGCCTTGTATTCGGGGCTGTTCATGTAGCCCACGCTCCAGCCCATGGCGTCGTACATGCCGACGGCCCAAGGCTCGGAGACGGTGACGATGTCGACCTCGGCGTTGAGGTCCTTGGCCAGCTCCAGGCCCTTGGCCAGGCCCTTGTCGGCCAGCTCCGAGCCATCGGTGGCGATCAGGATGCGCTTGTACATGGTGGGGCTCCGCGGTGATCCAGCCAGTGGGAACGACACCATTACACAGCCTGTGTGGAGATCGTGCCTTGCGCAGGATCAATCCGACAGCGCGCAGCGATGCCTGCGCAGCGCGGCATGATCGGCCGACGCGCCCAGGATCGACAGGCGACTGGAATGCTCCGGTAGCGCCGGGCCACGCCCGGCGGGCACTCAGGCCTGCACCGTCACCCGCCAGCCACCGTCGTGCGGCTGCCAGTCGAATTCCACCGGCAGGAACTTCTCGATCAACCGCGCATTGCTGACCAGGTGATCGCTCAGCACGTGGGTGGTGAACGCACCGCCGCCCGCCAGCGCCATCGGCAGCAGCAACTGGTCGGACAGGTACTCGCCAACAGCACCGGTCCCGTCCAGGTACTGCTTGACCTGCCCGGCCAGGCGCGCCCCGACCTGCTCGGCGGAGACACTGCGCTCGCCGTGGCCGCTGAACACCTCCACGTGATCACCATGACGCACGCGCACCAGGGCGACGTTGCCCGGTCCCAGCGCCGGCCGTATCGACTGCACGTTGCGCGGGTGCGGGTCCACGCCCAGCGTCTCGGCCAGTACCTGCAGTTCGCGCAGGCCGATGCCGCTGGACAGGCCGGACATCAGCACCTGTGCCTCGATCGCCTGCAACGGTGCACGCACCTCCAACGACGGCGGCTGCAACGCCGCGCACGGCTGCACCTGCACCTCCATCACGCCGCCACCGGCTGGATGGAAACCGTGCTGCAGCAGCTGCATCGACGCCTGCACGCCCATCCGGCCCAGCGCCGGCAGATAGCTTTGCGCGATGAAATCCGCGCTGGGTGCCAGCGGATTGTGGGTACCGCCTTCCAGGCGCAGCTGCGACGGCCCCTGCGCGCGCCACAGCGCGGGTAGTACGGTCTGCAGCACCAGCGTGGCCGAGCCGGCGCTGCCGGTCGCGAAGTGGTAGGTGCCGGCGCTCACCCGCCCCGGCTCGAAACGCAACGAGGTAGCGCCCAGTTCTGCACCGTGCACACAGGCGTTGCCGACCCGCGCCGCAGCGTTCACCGCGGTCAGGTGCTGGCGCATCAACCCCGGCTTGCGCCGGATCGCGCGGATGTTGTGCAGCGTGAAGCCGGTGCCGGTGCACAGGCTCAGGGTCAGTGCCGAGCGCAGCAGCTGTCCGCCTCCGTGCCCGCCATCCAGTTCAATCATGTCCATCTGTCTGTTCCTCCGTGCCCGTTGTTCGATGCCGGGCCCTGCTGCCGTGCGCGGCGCAGTGTACGCCGCGCACGGGTTGCCTCATCCCTTCACGCACACCACCTGGCGCAGCGTGTGCACGATCTCGACCAGATCGCGCTGGGCCTCCATCACCGCCTCGATCGGCTTGTAGGCCGCCGGCGATTCATCCACCACCTCCGCATCCTTGCGGCACTCCACGTGCGCGGTGGCCTTGGCGTGGTCATCCACCGTGATCAGCTTGCGTGCCTGGGTACGGCTCATCACGCGGCCGGCACCGTGGCTGCAGCTGTGGAAGCTGTCCTCGTTGCCGAGGCCACGCACGATGAAGCTCTTGGCCCCCATGCTGCCCGGAATGATGCCCAGTTCGCCCTTGCGCGCACTCACCGCGCCCTTGCGGGTCAGCATCACTTCCTTGCCGAAGTGGGTCTCGCGGTTCACGTAGTTGTGGTGGCAGTTCACCGCCTCGGCCTCGGCCTCGAACGGCTTGCTGATCACCGTACGCACCGCGGCCACCACGTTGCGCATCATCACCTCGCGGTTCATGCGTGCGAAACGCTGCGCCCAGTCCACCGCGAACACATAGTCGCCGTAGTGCTGGCTGCCCTCGGGCAGGTAGGCCAGGTCCTGGTCGGGCAGGTTGATCATCCAGCGGCGCATTTCCTGCTTGGCCAGCTCGATGAAGTAGGTGCCGATGGCATTGCCTACGCCACGCGAACCGGAGTGCAGCATGAACCACACGCGCTGCTCCTGGTCCAGGCAGACCTCGACGAAGTGGTTGCCGGTACCCAGCGTTCCCAGGTGCTTGAGGTTGTTGGTGTTCTTCAGGCGCGGGTGACGCTCGCAGATCAATGCGAAGTCATCCACCAGCTGCGCCCAGCCTTCCACAGCCAGTTCGGGCGGCGTGTCCCAACTGCCCTTGTCACGGCCCCCGCGGGTAACGCTGCGGCCGTGCGGCACCGCCCGCTCGATCGCGCTGCGCACCGCCGACAGGTTGTCCGGCAGGTCGCTGGCAACCAGCGTGGTGCGCACCGCGATCATGCCGCAGCCGATGTCCACGCCCACCGCTGCAGGAATGATCGCGCCGATGGTCGGCACCACCGAACCCACGGTCGCGCCCTTGCCCAGGTGCACGTCGGGCATCACCGAGATCCACTTGTGGATGAAGGGCAGCTTGGCGATGTTCTGCAGCTGCTCGCGCGCCTGGTCTTCCAGCGGCACGCCGCGGGTCCACAGCTTGATCGGTGCAGCACCCGGCTGCTGGATCACGTCGTAATTGAGGGTGGTCATGGTGATGTTTCCTTTCATCCAAAGCAAAAACTAAGAAGGTGCGGTGACAAGGGTGGTGGAACATTCCGTCACCCACGTTGCCGTGGGGGACGGCCGGGACTTGAACCCGACCCCGAAGGGCTTCCGATGTAGTTCCACCTGCATTCCCCGCGCAACGAAAGCGAAGGTGCCGGCAGCACGACAAGAATCTGGAGGAACATCCTGCTCTACCACTGAGCTACCGCCGCGTTGCCGCGGCAGGCGGGAGTCGAACCCGCGACCTGGAGCTTAAGAGGCTGTAGTTCCTCCGGCATTCGCACTGCCGGCGGTGAAGCATCGGCGCCGTTGCCGGTGCCGTTTGAAAAGGTACGGTGACAAGGGAAGTGGAACGTCTGCTTCCTCACGACAGGCAGGAAACGCGGGACTCGAACCCGACCCCGAAGGGACAACCAATGTAGTTCCACCAGCATTCACCGCAAAAACGAATTCCTGGCCCTGCCCGGCTGGCCCCATTGCCAGCCGGGCGGTCCGTGGCGACATCCTTGCCGCCTTACAACGCCATGTCCTGGATGCGCTCGACCCAGCTGCTGCCGTCTTCGGCCGCAGCGGCGTACTGCGCGATCAGGTCGAACACCGCATCGCTGAAGCCTCCGATGTGCAGCACGTCACCGCGCTGCACGGTCTGGCTGCTGGACACCGGCTGCAGGTCGATGCACACCAGCCGCGCCTGCGGGCAACGACGCTTCAGTGCATCCCACTGCAGCATCGTGGCCGTCTGGCCGCCGCTGCGGGTGTCACGCCAACTCTCGTTGTCCGACACCATCACCACCAGGTCCACCGGCTCGCGCCGCAGGTTGAGGTAGTGCAGCGGCGCGCTGACCGACGTACCGCCACCGTTGATCGCCAGCTGGCGGGCCAACGTCATCACGCTGTCGCGCGGGTTCAGCCGCACGTGGCGCACCTCGGTGTCGAACGGCAATACCTTGGCCTGCGGCTGCCCGCGCAGTACGCAGGCTGCAACCAGCGCCGCCACGTCCACACAGCGTGCCGCGGTACTGGCGCCCTTGCGGTAGCCGGTTACCGGCGACTGCATGGAACCGGATACGTCCACCGCCACCACCACCCGCCCCGGCAATGCCGGCGCCGATGCCGTCGCGATCTCCATCGCATCCTGCAGCGCTTCCAGGATCGGCGGCGGCAAGCCAGCGCCCGCGTGGAACGCCATCAGCAGCTGGTAGGGCAACACACGGGCACGACGCACCTGCTGCGGATCACGCAGGCGATCCGCGATCACCTGCACCATCGCCGGATCATTGAACACGCCATTGCGGGCGAACGTGTTGAGGTTCATCCGCATCGACTGCCACGATGCGTTGCGGGCCAGTGCCGACCACTGCGCCGCATCCAGCGGCAGCGTGCTGTAGTACTGGAACGGCAGGTCCGGCGGCAGTCCGCGCGGGTCACGCTTGAACGCCTCGTACGCCTGCACCACTGCCGGCAGCTGCACCTCGTCGTACGGACGACCGATGATCCATGCATACAGCGCCTTGCGCTCGGCGTTGGCCGGCTTCGGGTGCACCATGCGGATCAGGTCGGCCAGCGACGGCTGCTGGCCGATTGCCGCACGCACCAGCGTTTCCGCCGACGCCTGCTGGATCCACTCACGCACCCTGCGCTTGGGCAGCGAGCCCAGCGAACGGCGCCCCACCTGGCCGCTACGCATGATCTGTACGAACGTGCGCAGCTGGCGGCCGTTGTCGATCACCCGCGGGAACACCAGGGCGAACGCCTCCGGATCGCGCAGGCTCAGCACCGCCAGCAGCAGTGCCGGCATGTCCTTCATGTGCGCAACCTGGCGGGCGTACAGCGCGGTGCGGGCGATGAAGCGCGGCTCGACCTGCGCGGTCAGCGCCAGCACCTGCTGCAGCTGCGCCTCGGCGTCGCTGTAGAAAGTGTTGTTCAGGCACCCGGTGGCCGCATACAGCGCCAGCGCTGCACGCGAGTCGCGGCGGTAGGCCAGGCCACCGGCTTCATTGACGGTGTCTGCCTGCGGCGGCTGCGGGGTGCGCATCCAGGAGAAGAGCGAAAGGTTGGCCATGTTGATGTCCTCGGCGGGAACAGCCCGCGTCGTGTCTTGCTGGATATAGAGCAATGGCCGTGCCAACTTTTTCCATGAGAATCCATGTGATTGATTTTCATGAAATTTCTTGTGAATCGAGCTGTCTTGATCAGCGGATCGTTGTAAAAAGATATATATTGTCGGCGCATCTTTTATAGGAATGGATATGGCGCGTCGACAGGTGGTCTTCGGCATGCTCGGCACCCAGCTCGACGCGGGCGAAGGGCCGGGCCGCTGGCAGAAGTGGCGCCCGACGGTGTCGCTGGGCATGCATGAGGATTTCCTGCCCGACCGCATCGAGCTGCTGCTGGATGAGCGCCGCTACAGCAAGCTGGCGCGCGTGGTCTGCGAGGATCTGGTACAGGCTGCGCCGGGCATCAGCGTGCAGCGCCACGACACCTACCTGGCAGATCCGTGGGAGTTCGAAGGGGTCTACGCCACCCTGCATGACTTCCTCGCCAGCTATCCGTTCCAGCCGGAGGAGGAGGACTACTACGTCCACATCACCACCGGCACGCATGTGGCGCAGATCTGCTGGTTTCTGCTGACCGAGAGCCGGCACTTTCCCGGGCGACTGCTGCAGACCTCGCCGCCGCGCAAGCAGGACGGCGCCGCCGGCACGTACGCGGTCATCGACCTCGATCTATCGCGTTACGACCACATCGCGCAGCGTTTCGCCCAGCAGCAGCTGCAGGACCGCGACCTGCTGAAGGGCGGCATCGCCACCCGCAACGCCGCCTTCAACCGCATGATCGAGCAGATCGAAACGGTGGCCACGCGCTCGCGCGCGCCGATGCTGCTGATGGGACCGACCGGCGCCGGCAAGAGCCAGCTGGCCAAGCGTGTGTTCGAGTTGAAGAAGCTCAAGCATCAGCTGCCGGGCCGCTTCGTCGAGGTGAACTGCGCCACGCTGCGCGGCGATGGTGCGATGAGCACCTTGTTCGGCCATACCAAGGGCGCCTATACCGGTGCTTCCAGCGACCGCGCCGGCCTGCTGCGCTCAGCCCACCAGGGTCTGCTGTTCCTGGACGAGATCGGCGAACTCGGCCAGGACGAACAAGCGATGCTGCTGCGGGCACTGGAAGAGAAGCGCTTCCTGCCGGTGGGCAGCGACCGCGAAGTGGAGAGCGACTTCCAGTTGATCGCCGGCACCAACCGCGACCTGCAGCAGTCCGTGCTGGAAGGCCGCTTCCGCGAAGACCTGCTGGCGCGCCTCAACCTGTGGACCTACCGCCTGCCGGGCCTGGCCCAGCGCATGGAAGACATCGAACCGAACATCGAGTTCGAGCTGGAGCGCTGGTCGCAGGACCAACATGCGCGGGTGCGCTTCAACACCGAGGCGCGCACGCGCTATCTCGCATTCGCCACCAGCCCGGAAGCGGCGTGGCGCGGCAACTTCCGCGACCTGGGCGCGTCAATCATGCGCCTGGCCACGTTGGCCAGCGCCGGGCGCATCCAGATCGAGGGCGTGGACGACGAGATCGCGCGCCTGCGGGCACAGTGGCGCGGTGGCGATGCGCCGTCTCCGCTGGATGCCCTGCTGGGCGAGGCCGTGGACGCGCTGGACCGTTTCGACCGCGTGCAGCTGGAAGAAGTGGTGCGGGTCTGTGCACGCTCGAAGTCGCTGTCCGCCGCCGGGCGCGAGCTGTTTGCGGTCTCGCGCACCCAGCGCGCCAGCACCAACGACGCCGACCGCCTGCGCAAGTACCTGGCGAAGTTCGGGCTGGACTGGGAGCAGGTGCGGGGTCCGGCCCGGTAACGCGACGGCACAGCTTGCGCGCGCACCGGCCACGGCGCATGCTCCGGCTGCAACCACCCACCTGAACGGAGATTTCCCATGCAGGACCGTCCCCGCTCGACCTCCAAAACCGGCCTGATCATCGTGCTGGCCTGCGTCGCTGCCTTCGTTCTGCTCGTGGGTGGCTACCAGTTCGGCAAATCACTGGCCAAGGCAGACAACGCACAGCAGGCCACGGCCGCCCCGCTGGCACGCTGACCGCGCTGCGGTAGTGCCGGCCGCTGGCCGGCAGCCGCCGCTATCCCGGCACCTGGAGCAGCCGGCCCGCTCCACTCGAAACCGCAGCTTCAGGCGATCTGCACCACGCGTGCGTTCTGGCACAGCGGGTAGCTGCCGACGAACTCGGCGATCGCCTCACGCATCGCCTCGAACGACTGGCCGTACATGTACAGCGCGGTCTCGCTCGGGCCCTGCCACCAGCTGCAGATCTCGCCCAGGCCATCGATGCGCTCGGACAGCTGTTCGAATACGTGGTTCGAATCGCACTGCTCGTACACCTCGTCAGGCAGGGTCAGGCCATCCAGGTAGATGCCCAGGCCTTCGGTCACGCCGAAGCTGCGGTCGGCCTCGCCTGCGCCCTGCACCTGCGACCCCTTCGGTGCCCCCAGCTGCTCCAGCAGGTCGACCAGCTTCGGCACGCCCGCGGCATCGACCAGTGCCACTTCGATATCGCCGTACTCGACTTCGCCCTCGTCGGACATCGCAGTACCGCCTCCGGTGATCCCGCCCAGCTCGGCCGCCTGCAGCAGCGCGTCCAGCGGATCCTCGAACAGCTCATGGCGATGCTCGGGCTGCAGCCTGGCGTTCAACTTCACGGTGACATGCAGCGTGGGTTCGGTCATGAGGGCGTTCCTGGGAGATGTGGCCGCTATTGTAGAGCCGTGCCATGCCCGGCCGCTTTGCGGCGTCGGCGCCTCGTCCTTTCAGGCGATGTGCAAGCGATAATGCGCGGCGCAAGGACACCATTCCAACAGGGGGAATACATGAAGTCGATCATTACGCTGGCACTGCTGCTGTTGCTCACGGGCTGCGGCATCCGCACCGAAGTGGTGCGCGTGAACGTGCCGGACATCCGGGTGAACCCGGAGCAGGGCCCGGTGGTGGTGGTGGCCCCGGTGCGTGACAACCGCCCCCAGTACTTCCCGCAGGTGCAATCGGCGGCGCGTGCGAAGAACATCGGTGGTGTCATCCGTGCCGGCAATGGCGTGCTGGTGGAGCTCGAAACGTCCACAGCGCCGGACAAGGCACGCGAGATCATGATCCAAGCGCTGCGCAACATGGGTTACAGGACTGCCGACAAGTGCGAGGCATCGTGTACGCATCTGGACGCCACGCTGAACGATTTTTCGGTAAGTGCTCCGGTGAATGTTTGGCGCGCCGCGACGTACACCCAGCAGATGCTTGCAGACATCGCGGTACAGGTGACGGCACGCAAGGATGGCCAGACGCGCACCTTCACGACTACCGGCCATGGCGCAAACATCTTCCAGGTAGCCTCGCGGGAGAACTGGGAGATCGCCCTGGAACGCGCGGTAAAGAGCTTCACCAGCAGCCTGCAGCAGTCGATGTCCGAACAGGACACGGCCGCGCAACCGCAGGCGCAGGACTGATCGCCGACCGGGTCAGCGCAGGAACGGGATCACTTTGCGCTTGAGCAGTTCCACCAGCACCGGGTCCATGTACTCGTAGTCATCGGGAATATCCAGGCAGATCACCCGCTTGCCGTTCAACCATGCCTTGTAGCGGCTGGAAAGCCGGTTGCGGTGCGTCCGCTCCATCACGAACACCAGATCGGCCCATTGCAGCAGCTCGGGGCTGAGCACTTCCTCGGCGTCGGCGAGCAGCCCGGCCGAGGCGGTTTCGACGCCCGGCCAATCGGCGAACACCTGCTCGGCCGTCGGGCTGCGCAGACGGTTCTGGCTGCAGAGGAAGAGCACGTTGCGGGTCATGAGCACTCGCCTTTGTAGAGCCGAGCCCGTGCTCGGCTGCTTTCCATCGCGTCGGGGTCAGAGCCCTCCTACGGGAGGGATCCGACCCCGGCGGTGATCAGATCACCGTCAGGTTGGCATACGCCATCACCAGCCACTTGCTGCCGGCGTCGGCGAACTCGATCTGCACGCGCGCGTGGGCACCGTTGCCTTCGTAGTCGGTCACCATGCCTTCGCCGAACTTGGGATGGTTGACCAGCGCACCCAGCTTGATCGGCGGCGTTTCGATGGCGGCATGTCCCATCACCCGGCTTGCGCCCATCGACGCCGGCCGCGAGACCTGCACCTTCGGCCGCACTTCGTGCAGCAGCTCGCGCGGGATCTCGCGCAGGAAACGCGAAGGCAGGCTGTAGTTGTCCTGGCCGTGGATGCGCCGCGATTCGGCGTAGCTGAGCACCAGCTTCTGCCGCGCGCGGGTGATGCCGACGTAGGCCAGCCGACGCTCTTCCTCCAGCCGCCCGCTTTCCTCCAGCGACCGTGCACTGGGGAACAGCCCCTCTTCCACGCCGGCCAGGAACACCAGCGGGAATTCCAGGCCCTTGGCCGAGTGCAGCGTCATCAGCTGCACACCTTCCTCGCCGGCCTGCGCCTGGCCCTCACCGGCCTCCAGCGCGGCGTAGGCCAGAAACGCGACCAGCTCGTCCATGTCCTCGCCCACTTCCTCGATGTCGTCGGCACGGCGCACGAAGCGCGAGGCCACCGACACGAGTTCGTCGAGGTTGTCGGTGCGCGATTCCGAATCCAGCGCGTTGCGGCTTTCCTTGCTCCAGTGCTCGCGCAACTGCGAGCGCACCAGTACATGGTCCACGCGCTCGGCAAGGGTCATCTGCAGGGTCTGCGCCTGCAGTTCGTTGACCAGCACCAGGAAGCCGGCCAGCGCATTGCGCGCACGCGCCGCCAGTGCGCTGCCCTGGGTCACCAGCATGGTGGCTTCCCACAACGAGATGCCTTGGGCGCGCGCTTCGCGGCGCACTTCGTCCAGCGTGCGGTCACCGATGCCACGCGTGGGCGTGTTCACCGCGCGCTCGAATGCAGCGTCGTCGTTGCGGTTGGACAGCAGGCGCAGGTAGGCCAGCGCATCCTTCACTTCGGCGCGCTCGAAGAAGCGCATGCCGCCATACACGCGGTACGGCACCTGTTCGCTCAGCAGCGCTTCTTCCAGCGCGCGCGACTGCGCGTTGCTGCGGTAGAGCACGGCCACTTCGGTGTAGCTGCCGCCGTCGCGCACCCACTGCCGTGCGCGCTCGACGATGTAGCGCGCCTCGTCCATCTCGTTGTACGCCGCATACAGGTCGATCGGCTCGCCGTCACCACTGTCGGTCCACAGCTGCTTGCCGATGCGGTCCGGATTGTGCGCGATCACCGCGTTGGCGGCGCTGAGGATGTTGGCGGTGGAACGGTAGTTCTGCTCCAGGCGGATGGTCTGCGCGCCCGGGAAATCGCGCAGGAAGCCCTGCACGTTCTCGACCTTGGCACCGCGCCAGCCGTAGATGGCCTGGTCATCATCACCGACCACGAACACGTGGCCCTCGTGCCCGGCCAATACCCGCACGAAGGCGTACTGGATGGCGTTGGTATCCTGGAATTCGTCCACCAGGATCTCGCGGAACCGCGCGCGGTAATGCGACAGCAACGGCGGATTGTCGCGCAGCAGTTCGTGCGCGCGCAGCAGCAGCTCGGCGAAATCGACCAAGCCGGCACGGTCACACCGCGCCTGGTACTCGGCGTAGGCCTGGCGCATGGTTTCCAGCCACGCATCGTTCGGCTCGGGCTGGATGTGCTGCGGGCGGCGGCCCTCATCCTTCTGCGCGTTGATCCACCAGGCAATCTGCTTGGGCGGGTACTTGCCGTCATCCAGCTCCAGCGCCTGTACCACGCGCTTGACCAGGCGCAGCTGGTCGTCCGAATCCATCACCTGGAAGCTTTCAGGCAGCTTGGCGTCCTGCCAGTGCAGGCGCAGCAGGCGGTTGGCCAGGCCGTGGAAGGTTCCGATCCACATGCCGCGGCTGCCATGCGGCAGCTGCGCGTCGATGCGATGGCGCATCTCGCCGGCGGCCTTGTTGGTGAAGGTCACCGCGAAGATGCCGTGGGTCGGCACGCCTTCGACTTCATGCAGCCAGGCAATGCGGTGGGTGAGTACGCGCGTCTTGCCCGACCCGGCACCGGCCAGCACCAGGTGGTGACCGAGGGGAGCGGAGACGGCTTCGCGCTGGGCCGGGTTCAGGCCATCAAGCAAGTGGGAGACATCCATGCCTCCATTTTACGGCATCGACGTCGCAGCTCCTGCGACCACCTGCGTGGCAAGTGCCTGCGCCTGCTGACGCAGTTCAGGCACCGCCAGGCTTTCCCACAGGCTGCCGATGCGCAGGCTGCCGAGTACCCCCAGGCGCGCCTGTGGCTGGCCAGCCTCTGCACACAACCGGTCGCCCGGCACGCTGCTGTCCAGGCCCAGCCCATGCGGGCCGGGGCGGGCCAGCCCATCGGCCTGCAGCTGCTGCAGCAAGGGATTGCGCAGTGCCGAGGCACGGGTTTCCACACCGGTGGCATTGACCACCGCAGCGATCGTCCACTGCACGTTGCCGCCGCCCGCCTCGCGACCCGACAGCCGCAGGGCATCACCGTCGCGCCACACGCGCTGCAGGCGCGCGCGGTGAACGCGCAGCTGGCCGCTGGCCTGCAGCGCCTGCAACTGCTCGGCCACCGGTTCAGCAATGCGATGGCGGTGCACGTCCCAGTAGCGCACCACGTGGCGCAGGAAGCGGCGCTGATCGGCGGCGTCCAGGCTGCACCAGAGCGCTTGCCCATGCGGGCGGATGCGATCCATCACGCCTTGCCAAGGAATGCCGTCGGCCTGTGCCTGCCGCGCGTGCTGGCGCAGTGCACGCAGACGCCGGCGCAGAGTCATCGTCAGCAGCTCCTGCGGGTCGAACGCCGGCAGGCCACCGTGTGCATGCGGTAACGGCAGCAGGCCATGGCGCGAGATCACGTGCAGCGGCCCGCTGTGACCCGCAGCCACCAACGCCAGCACGGTGTCGGCCATGCTCAGCCCGGAGCCGACGATGGCCAGGGCATGGTCACCGGCCAGCGTGCGTACGCCGTCGTAATCCCAGGCTTCGACCACGTCATCGGCAGATAGCGCGTCGACGCCGTCCACCGGCAACGGCCGCATGCTGTTGCCGGTGGCAATCACCACCTGCGCTGCATGCAGCGTTTGGCCATCGCCCAGCTGCAGCTGGTAACCGTGGTCATCCGGCTGCATCGCCAGCACCGGTTGGGCGATGACCTGCAATCGCGCCGCGCTGGCCGCTTCGGCCTCGCGCAGGCGCTGCTGCAGGTAGGCAGCGAAGTAGTGGCGACACACATAGCGTTCGCCCAGCACCTCGCGCGCCTCGCCCGGGTAGGCGTTGGCGTCCTGCAGGAAATCGAGGAAGTCGCCGGGCTGGTCGGGGAAGGCGCTCATTTTCGCCGCCGGCACGTTCAGCAGGTGCTCCGGCCACGGCGTGGCATAGGCAATGCCCTGTGCCAGCTGCGAGGCCGGCTCGAAGATGGCCAGCGCCAGCGGCGCTCGGGCCTGGCGCAACACCTGGATCGCCACCAGCACCCCGGCGGCACCACCGCCGATGATCGCCAGGTCCAGTTCGCCACTACGCGGTGAATCAGTCATGCGCCGATTGTAGGCCATCGGCCCTGCCCGGCTGGCGTTGGCCTACATCAAGGCATCGGCCAGGCGCGCGATGCCCTCGCGGCTGCGCAGCCACGCGGGACGCTTGCGCCACTGCTCCAGGTCCAGCAGGCGCGACTGGCGCAGGTAGTCGTCCTCGATGGCGCACAACTGCGTGACCAGCTGACGGTCGTAGCAGATCAGGCCGATTTCGGCATTCAGCGCGAACGAGCGGATATCCATGTTGATCGACCCGAGCACGGCGATGTCCTCATCCACGCTCATGTGCTTGGCATGCAGGAACTGCGGCTCGTACAGCGCGATCTGCACACCGCAGCGCAGCAGCTCATCGTAGTAGGCCTCCTGCGCCCACGAGGTCAGCCGCTGGTTGTTGCTGGCCGACAGGATCAGCTGCACCTGCACGCCGGACAGCGCGGCGATGCGCAGTGCACTCAGCGTTGCTTCGTCGGGCACGAAGTAGGGCGTGACCATCACCAGCCGGCGCCGGGCAAGATGGATCAGCGCGGCCACCGCATCGCGCGCGTTGCTGTACGGGTAGGCCGGGCCGCTGGGCAGCAGCTGGGTGGCGATGTCCTCGCTGCACACCGGCACGTCGGCGATGACCTCCAGGCGCTGCCCGGTTTCGATGTACCAGTCGCTGGCGAACACCGCTTCAAGGTGCGCCACCGCAGGCCCGCGCACGCGCGCCACCAGCTCGCGGTTGGGGTGGCCGGCAACGAATTCAGGGCGCGCCAGGTTCTGCGAACCGACATAGCCCACTTCGTTGTCGATCACTGCGATCTTGCGATGGTTGCGCAGGTCCATGCGTCCGCTGCGGCGCCAACGCAGGCCGCCGGGCAGCATCGCGCGCACTTCGATGTCACGTGACCGCAGCCGCTTGCTGTATGCGCGCAGGCCCCGCTTGGCGCCGACCGCATCCAGCAGCACGCGGCACTGCACCCCGCGCGCTGCGGCACGCTGCAGGGCTTCGACGATGGCCTCGCCCACGGTGTCATCGAACATCAGGTAGTACAGCAGGTGCACCCGGTCCTGGGCCTGGTCGATGTCGGCGATCAGGGTGTGCAGTGATTCGTCATAGTCGGTCAGCAGGTCGATCGCGTTGCCGTGCACCGGCATGAAATCGCCCTGGCGCTGCACCAGCGGCACCACTTCGGCGCTGGCCGAATCGGGCTGCGGCGTCCAGCGCAGGCGGCGCTGCAGCGCCTGTTCTTCACGGATGACCTGCGAGGCCTCGGCCTGCCGGCGGATGCGCTCGCGCGACAGCCACGGATGCCCGAACAGCAGATAGAGCGGCAGGCCCAGCAGCGGCACGAAGCCGACCAGCAGCAGCCAGCTGCGCGCCGCGCCCGGCGTGGTGCGGGTGGGGATCCAGCACAGCGCCACCAGCCGGATCAGCCAGTCGATCAACAGCAGGTACGAGCCCAGCAGCCACTCGAACAGCATCGCGTCGCCCGTTGGGAGGTGTGGGGCCATTCTGCCCAGCGGGGTGGGTAGAGTCGAGCGGCGCTGGGGACAGCGTGTCGACCAACGGTCGGCACCCACGGGGTCGGAACGTGTCGACCAAGGTCGACACCTACCGGGGGCGGGGGGCACAAAAAAACCCGCCACGAGGGCGGGTTTTTTCGGAAGCGACCCGCAATCCTTGCGGATTACTTGATCTTGCCTTCCTTGTACGGGACGTGCTTGCGCACGACCGGATCGTACTTGGAGAATTCCATCTTCCCCGGGGTGTTCTTCTTGTTCTTGTCGGTCGTGTAGAAGTGACCGGTACCGGCGGTCGAAATCATACGGACCTTATCGCGCTTGCCTGCCATGATCGTCTACTCCTCAGACCTTTTCGCCGCGCGCACGCAGCTCAGCCAGAACGGAATCGATACCGTTCTTGTCGATGGTGCGCAGTGCATGCGCGGAAACACGAAGCTTCACCCAGCGGTTCTCACTGGCGACCCAGAAGCGGCGCTCGTGCAGGTTGGGCAGGAAACGACGACGGGTCTTGTTGTTGGCGTGCGAGACGTTGTTACCCGTCTGCACTCGCTTGCCGGAAACCTGGCATACGCGGGACATTGCGCACCTCGATAGTAAGTTGTGTCTCCCCGTAGCCCGGGGGACGGCGGCCTCGATGGTTGCCCACCACACGTCAAGAGAATCAAAGGGTTACGCTGGCGTTGGGCGGCCGGGGACGTGCTCCCGGGGGCGCCGCCCGATAGAAAACCGGACACAGCGAGCCGCGCATTATGCACGCAATCAAGACCTTGCGCAACTTACCCACAGGCCATGCCTGAATGCGATGGCGATGCCTGCCCTCAGCGCAGGTGCGGCACCACCTGGGCCAGCAGGTGCGCATCCTTCAGTGCGCCATGCAGGCCGCGGGTGCCGGGAATACGCAGGCGCTGCAGTACATCGTCGAGCTTGTTGGGCATGCCCGGCCAACGGTTGCGGGCCAGCTTCAGGCTGCAGGTCACGCGGCAGTGCTGGGCCAGCCCATCGGCGATGCCGGCCAGGCGCAGCTCGTTGTCGAGGAAGCCGACGTCGAAGGTGGCGTTGTGCGCGACCATCTCGCTGCCACGCAGGAACTCCAGCAGCTCGGCGGCCTTGCTGGCGAACAATGGCTTGCCCACCAGCATGGCATCGCTGATGCCGTGCACGCGCTGCGCGCCCCAGTCCACCTTCCGCTGCGGCTGCAGGTAGGTGTGGAACTGGCGGCCGCTGAGCTGCCCGTTTATCAGTTCCACCGCCCCGATTTCAATCACCCGATGGCCCAGGCGATGCGAGATGCCGGTGGTTTCGGTGTCCAGTGCAACGACGCGGCTCACGGCGCACGCCGGTATGCAGCGGCCGGCATGCGGCAGACAAGGGACGGTAGGGATGGCAGTGCGGTCATGCGGTGCTGGATCCTGTTGCGCGCGCCCCGTGCGGCGGGGGCAGATGAGGCGGGATTGTCCCACGCGGTGCGTCGGCAGGAGCGCGGACGAACACAGCGATGTCGGCATACTGGTGATTCACTGCGGAGGCTCCAATGCGACTGCTGGCCCTCACCTACGGCACCGAAGGCGATACGCGCCCGCTGGTCATGCTCTGCCATGGGCTGATCGCGGCCGGTCACGAGGTCATGCTGCTGGCCGACGGCGGCACCCTCGACAGCGCGAAGGCCCTGGGCGTCCCGCACGCCGCGCTGGAAGGCGACATCCACGACGAAGTGGTGGCGCTGGTCTCACGCGGCAATGGCGTTGCCGCCGCCAGCACCGGGCTGGCACGGATGGCGCTGCAACACGTCGCCGGTTGGATGCGCCAGGCCGATGCTGCAGCCGACGACTGCGATGCGATCCTGACCGGTGGCCTGGCTGCGTTCGTCGGCATGAGCGTCGGCGAATGTCGTGGTCTTCCGGTGATCGGCGCCGGCATGATTCCGCTGACGCCGACGCGCGCGTTCCGCTCGCCCTTCCTGCCGCCCGGGCGCTCGCCGGGCTGGTTGAACCGGGCCAGTTATGGCCTGGTCAACGGCCTGATCTGGCGACAGTTCCGCGGCCCGATCAACACGGCCCGCCAGCACGCCGGGCAGCCACCACGACGTTCCCTCTGGGCTGGCCTGCCGATGCTGTATGGCATCTCGCCACAGCTGCTGCCACCGCCTTCGGACTGGCCGGCCGACCACCTCGTGTGCGGCCAATGGTCGGCCCCTGCTGCGCCGTGGCATCCGTCGTGCGAACTGCAGGCTTTCCTCGATGCAGGACCGCCGCCGGTCTATCTGGGCTTCGGCAGCATGACCGGCTTCGAGCGCGAACGTGTGCTGCCGGCGCTGTTGTCGGCGCTGGCGCCACGCCGCGTGCTGCTGTTTCCCGGTTGGGTCGGCGTGCCCGACATGACGCTGCCCGACTCGGTACGGGTGATCGGCCCGACCCCGCATGAAGCGTTGTTGCCGCGCTGCGCACTGGCGATCCACCACGGCGGCAGCGGCACCACGCATTCGGCATGCCGCGCCGGCATACCGTCGATGGTGATGCCGTTCGCCGCCGACCAGTTCTTCTGGGCCGATCGCCTGCAGCACCTGGGCGTGGCACCGGCGCCACTGTCACCCAAGCGGTTGCAGCCGCAGGTGTTGGCCGATGCACTGGCGTTCGCCGAGCATGCGGATACACGCGCACGGGCGGCCGCGCTGGGCGCTGCAATGGCGAACGAGGATGGAGTGGCATGCGGCGTGGCCGCACTCGAGCGGTGGCTCAGCCCAACGTCTCCACCACCCAATCAATGAACACCCGCAGCCGCTGGCTCATGTGCCGGTTCGGCGGGAACATCACGTGCATCGGCATCGGCGGCAACTGCCAGTCGTGCAGCACCGGCAGCAGCTCGCCGCGCGCCACATGCGGTTCGGCCATGTAGCTGGGCAACGCGACCACGCCGAGGCCGGCGAGACCCGCCGCCAGATAGGCATTGCCATCATCGAAACCGATTGAATAGCGCCCCTGCACCTCGATGCGCTCGGCGCCGCGCTGCGCGGTGAACACGCGTGCGCGGCCGTTGCGCGGGCTTAGAAAACCTACCGTGCAGTGGTCTGGCCCTTCGAGCGCGCGCGGGTGTTCCGGCACACCGAATTGCTGCACATAGCCAGGGCTGGCATGGAAGCCGATCGGCAGGCTCGCCAACGGCCGCGCCACCAGCGCCGGGTCGGCCGGGGTGCCACCGCGGATCACGCAATCGACGTTGTCGGCGATGACATCGACCTCGCGGTCGCTGACGCCGATGTCCAGCTGGATCTCCGGATAGCGCGCCTGGAAGCCGGGCAGCGCCGGCACCAGCAACAGCCGCGCGAACGGGCCGGGAACGTCGATGCGCAGGCGCCCACGTGGCTGTGCGGCGGCATCACCCAGACCACCCTCGACCTCTTCCAGCTCGGCCAGCAGGCGCACGATGCGCGGGTAGTAAGCCGCGCCATCGGCTGTGACACTGACCCGGCGCGTGGTGCGGTTGAGCAGGCGCAGCTGCAGATGCGCCTCCAGCTGCTGCACCAGCTGGGTGACCGTGGTGCGGCTGAGCTGCAGCGTGTGCGCGGCGCGGGTGAAGCTGCCGGTCTCCACCACCCGGGCGAACGCGCGCATCGCTTCGAAACGGTCCATGGCAGTGGCTGTGATTGTTTGGAATTTGCAATCAATCTAGACCGATCATCACGGTTTATCCAGACAGCGGTGGCGGGGAGGATGGTGCACTCCCGTCTGGAATCCGTCCCATGTCCCACCGTGATGTTGTCTTTCCCGCCGGCCGGCAGGCGCTGTACGAGAGCAACCGCTATTCACCGGCGATCCGATCCAATGGCTTCCTGTTCGTTTCCGGCCAGGTCGGCAGCCGCGAGGATGGCTCGCCCGAACCGGACTTCGAGACCCAGGTCCGCCGCGCCTTCGACAATCTCAACGCAGTGCTGGCCGCGGCCGGCTGCACGTTCGATGACGTGATCGACGTGACCGTGTTCCTGGTCGATCCGGAAACGAACTTCGAGAAGGCCTGGGCGATCGTGCCCGAGTACTGGGGCCAAGCGCCGCACCCGACCCTGACCGGCATCGGCGTGACCTGGCTGTATGGCTTCCAGTTCGAGATCAAGGTGATCGCCAAGCTGCCCGCAGACCGGTAGTGCCGGCCGCTGGCCGGCAGCGCATTGCGCCAGCAGGGTTCAAGGATTGCCGGCCAGCGGCCGGCACTACCCCCGGACACTCGCCTGAACGGAACACGCCGACAAATTCCCGAGGTGGCCATTGATATTGTATCCACCGAAAACCGCTTGCTAGCCTCCCCTCCATGCGCCGGATCGCCCGCCACCTTCGTTCGTACCTGCTGATGCTGCTGATGGCGGCATTCGTGGTCGTGCCGGTGGCCGATGTGCTGGCGTGTGCGGTGGAACCGCACGACAGCACGGTGGTGCATGTGGAATCCGGCGCCGAAGATGCCGACGGTGACAGTGACAGTGACAACGACGGCAAGCACGCCGCTGCCTGCAGCCACAACCACTGCCACCACTCCAACCTGAGCCTGCCGGCGAGCACCTTCGCCGCCTTTGGCACGCCGCAACCGGCGCGCTGGACGAATGCAGGCGATGCGGCGACCTATGCGGTCGCCCAGGACGAACTGGCACGTCCTCCCCGGGCGTGAGTTGAGCGCGTCCCGCAATCGCGGGCTCCCGTTTCACTCACAACCGGAATCCCCCTATGTCGATCCTGACACGTCGGTCGCCGCGCGCGGCCGGGCTGGTCGTCGCCGTGCTGCTGGGCCTGATCCCCGCCGCACAGGTCGCCGCACAAGCCGCACCTTCGTACGACACCCTGCTTGAACGCCTGGACCAGCTGCCCGGCGCCCGCGTCGGCGCGGCATTGGCCGAGGCGGCCGACGCCCGCGCCGACCAGGCCCGGGCGCTGCCCAATCCATCCCTTTCCTGGTCCGCCGAAAACGCTTGGGGCACAGGCTCCTACGGCGGCATGGGCAGGGCCGACACCGTGCTTACCCTGTCCCAGCCGCTGGAGGTCTGGGGCCAGCGCGGCGCGCGCGTCCGCGCCGCCCGCGCCGAGGCACAGGCCGCTGCCCTGCGGGGTTCGCAGAGCCGCAGCGATGTCGCCAGCCAGTTGGCGGCGATCTACGCACAGGCGGAAAGCGCCCTGCGTCGCTACACGCTGGCCGAAGAAGGGCTGAGCCTCACCCGCGACGATGCGGCGGCGGTCACCGCCATGGTCAAGCATGGCCGCGAGCCGCAGTTGCGTGCCGTGCAGGCACAGAGTGAAGTGGCCAATGCCAGCGCCGCGCTGGATGAGGCGCAGGCCTTCCGCGACGCCGCGCTGGCCCGCCTGGCCGGTGCGGCCCTGCTGGATGCACCGGTGCAGACCATCGACAACAGTCTGCTCGATCGCGCACCGCCAGCACCGCGTGGCGCGACCGATGTGGCTCTGGCCGTGCGTGTGGCCGAAGCCGAAGTTGATGCGGCCGGTCGTCTGGTCGACGTCGAGCGCAAGCGCGCCCTGCCCGACCTCAGCGTTACCGCCGCGCAGACGCGTTTCCGCGAGGACCGCGAACAGGCCTACACGCTCGGCGTCAGTCTCTCGATCCCGTTGTTCGACCGCAATCGTGGTGGCATCCGCGCCGCCAGTGCCGAACAGCGCGCGGCCGAGGCGCGGCTGGACCAGCAGCGGCGCGACAGCGAAGCCGAACGCTTGTCGGCGGTGGCGGGCCTGAAGGCCGCCGGCAGCCGCACCCGCGCGGCCGACGAAAGCGTGGTCGCCGCCGAGGAAGCCTATCGACTGGCGCGCATCGGCTTCGACGCCGGGCGCATCTCGCAGCTGGAATTGCGCAGCACACGCGGTGCCCTCATCGCCGCCCGCGGCACCGCCGTGGACGCGCGCCTGTCGCGCGTCGGCGCGGAAATCGATCTCGCCCGCCTCGAAGGGCGCGCACCCTTTGTGGAGGCCCGATGAACCTGTCCCGTACTCTCCCGCTGGTTGGCGGCTTGTTGCTGACTGCATTGCTGGCCGGTTGTTCTGGTAACACACAGGCCCCGGCAGTCTCGGAGCCCGCCGGCAAGGCAACGGCCGACGATGGCCATGGCCACGCCGCCGACAGCACCGATGCCAAGGCCGAAACCGGCAACGCGGCAGATGCCGATGAAGGCGTGGTGCAGCTGACGCCAGAGCAGATCAAGGCATCCGGCATCGACGTGGTGGCCGTCGGCCGCGGCGGGGGTGGTTCGACGCGGCTGTCGGGCCGGGTGGAACCGTCGATCGGTGCACGTGCCTCGGTCGCTTCCACCGTGACCGGTCGCGTGGAGCGCGTGCTGGTCGCACCGGGCACGGCAGTGAAGCAGAACCAGACGCTGGCGATCGTGGTCAGTGGCGAGGCGGCAGTGTTCCGCGCCAATGCGGTTGCCGCCGCCGCGGAGGCCGAGGCGGCGCGCCTGGCCCACGGCCGCGACAAGGCACTGGTCGAACAGGGCGTGGTCGCCCGCCAGGATCTGGAAACGTCGCGTGCGCGATCGCTGGCGGCGCAGGCGCAGGCCGCTGCCGCGCAGGCACAGGCCGCGGCCAACGGTTCGCCCGACAGCAGCGGCCGCGTGCGCATCACCAGCCCGGTGGCCGGCATCGTCGGCAACGTGCAGGTCACGCCCGGCGGCGTGGTGGCGGCCGGCAGCCCGGTGGCCGACGTCGCCGATCCGTCGATGAACGAGCTGGTGTTCACCGCGCCACCGGCGCTGGCCGCGCAGGTCACGCCGGGCATGACGCTGGAAGTGACCGTGCCGGGCGGCAGCTTCAGTGCCACCGTCACCGGTTCGGCCGCCGATGTGCGCCAGCAGGGTGGCGTGGCGGTGATCCGTGCCATGCCGGTGGATGCCGCATTGCCGCCGGCCGGTTCGCCGGTGTCGGCGGTGGTGGTCACCGACGGCAAGGACGGCGCGTTGAGCGTGCCGGCTGATGCGGTACAGAACGTCGGCGGCAGCAGCGCGGTATTCGTCGCCGTCCAGGGCGGCTTCAAGGTGCAGCCGGTACTGGCCGGCCGACGTGCCGGTGACCGCATCGAGATTCTCGGCGGCTTGAACGGCGACGAACGCATCGTCGGCGCCAATGCGTTCCTGCTCAAGGCCGAACTGGCCAAGGGCGAAGCCGAGCACGGGCACTGAGGACCTTCCATGTTCAAGCTCATCATTGAAACCGCGGTACGCCACCGCTGGCTGGTCGTGGCCCTGGCTGCACTCGTTGCCGCCGTGGGCCTGTTCCAGCTCGGCAAGCTGCCGATCGATGCGGTACCGGACATCACCAACCGCCAGGTGCAGATCAACACCGTGGCACCGGCACTGACGCCCGAGCAGATCGAGCGGCAGGTGACCTATCCGCTGGAAACCGCGCTGGCCGGCATCCCCGGCCTGACCACCACCCGTTCGCTGTCGCGCAATGGCTTCTCGCAGGTCACCGCGATCTTCACCGATGCCACCGACATCTACTTCGCCCGCCAGCAGGTGGCCGAACGCATGCGCGAGGCCGCCGAAGCGCTGCCCGAGGGTGCCTCGCCGATGCTGTCGCCGGTCACCACCGGCCTCGGCGAGGTGTTGATGTGGACGGTGGACTTCACCGCGTTCGACCCTGCGAAGCTGGCCAAGCCCGGTGAAGCCGGCTGGCAGGCCGGCGAGGTCTACCGCACGCCGGAAGGCAACCTGCTGCGCACGCCGGAAGAACGTGCCACCTACCTGCGCACCGTGCAGGACTGGATCATCGCGCCGCAGATGCGCTCCAGCCCCGGGCTGGCGGGCGTGGACACCGTCGGTGGCTACGTGAAGGAATACGGCGTGCATCCGGACAGCGCGCGGTTGGCCGCGCATGGCCTGGGCCTGGCTGATCTGGTGACGGCCCTGCAGCGCTCCAACGTACAGGCCGGTGCCGGCTTCGTGCAGCGCGCCGGCGAAGGCCTGGTGGTGCGTGCCGACGGTCTGGCACTGACCACCGACGATCTGGCACAGGCGCCGGTAGCCACCCGCAACGGCGTGGTGGTGCGGGTGGCCGATGTGGCCGATGTCGGCCTCAGCCGCGCACCGCGCCTGGGTGCGGCCAGCCGCAACGGCCATGAAGCCGTGCTCGGTACCGCGCTGATGATCGCCGGCGGCAACAGCCGCACCGTGGCCCAGGCGGCCGCCACACGGCTGAAGCAGGTGAATGCCTCGCTGTCGGCGGACATCGTGGCCGCGCCGGTGCTGGACCGCAGCGTGCTGGTCAATTCCACCATCAAGACCGTGGCCAGGAACCTCACCGAGGGCGCGCTGCTGGTGGTGGTGGTGCTGTTCCTGCTGCTCGGCAACCTGCGCGCGGCGACGATCACCGCACTGGTGATCCCGCTGTCGTTCCTGTTCGCGGTGATCGGCATGAACCGCTTCGGCATCAGTGGCAACCTGATGAGCCTGGGTGCGCTGGACTTCGGCATCCTGGTGGACGGCGCGGTGATCGTGATCGAATCGACGCTGCTGATGCTGGGCCAGCGTCGTGCCGAACTGGGCCGCGCGTTGACCGCGATGGAACGCCTGCGCGTAGCGGCCGATTCGGCGCGAAAGATGGCACGCCCGGCAGCGTTCGGCCAGCTGATCATCCTGCTGGTGTTCGCACCGATCCTCACCCTGGAAGGGGTGGAGGGCAAGACGTTCCACCCGATGGCCGCTACGTTCATGCTGGCCCTGGTGGGTGCCTTCATCTTCTCCTTCACCTTCGTGCCGGCGATGGCCGCGCTGATGGTCCGTGAGTCGAAGCCGAAGGAAGGCGAGGCACACAGTGATGATGGCCAGCACGAAACGAAGCTGATCCGCGTGCTGCGTGGACGCATCGAGCCGATCATCCGCCAGGCCGTCGCGCGGCCGCGCGCAGTGATCGCCGGTGCAGCGTTGATGCTGCTGGTGGGCATTGGTTCGTTCGGCCTGCTCGGCCGCGAGTTCATGCCTACCCTGGATGAAGGCAACGTGGCGATGCAGGCACTGCGCGTGCCATCCACTTCGCTGGAGCAGTCGCTGGCGATGCAGCTGGCACTGGAGAAGGCCATCGCCCAGCAACCGGAAGTGGAAACGGTGTTCTCGCGTACCGGCACCGCCGAAGCGGCAATCGACCCGATGCCGACCAACATCTCCGACAGCGTGATCGTGCTCAAGCCGCGTGCGGACTGGCCCGATCCGAAGCTGGGCAAGGAGGCGCTGGTGGCCCGCTTCGAAGAACTGGCCGGCCAGCAGCTGGGCAACAGCTTCGAGTTCAGCCAGCCGATCGAGCTGCGCTTCAACGAGCTGATTTCCGGCGTGCGCACCGACCTGGCAGTGATGATCTTCGGCGATGACTTCAGCCAGCTGCAGAAGGTGGCCGACCAGGTGGCGCTGAAGCTGCGCGCGGTGGAGGGCGCGGCCGATGTGCGGGTGGAGCAGATTTCCGGCCTGCCCACGCTCAACGTCAAGATCGACCATGTAGCGGCAGCGCAATACGGGCTGACCGCCGCCGACGTCAGCGATGCGCTGTCCACCGGCATCGGCGGCACGGCAGCCGGCAAGATCTTCGAGGGCGACCGTCGCTTCGATGTGGTGGTGCGTCTGGATGACAGCGCACGCAACGACCCGGATCAGCTGGCCTCGCTGCCGATCGCCACGCCGGCCGGCGTGGTGATTCCGCTGTCCTCGGTGGCGCGCATCAGCGTCAGCGAAGGGCCGAACCAGATCAGCCGCAACAACGGCAGCCGCCGGGTGGTGGTGCAGGCCAATGTGCGCGGCCGCGACCTCGGCGGATTCGTTGGCCAAGCACAGGCCGCCGTGGCCGACGTGGCGCTGCCGCCCGGTGCGTACCTGACCTGGGGTGGCCAGTTCGAGAACCTGCAGCGCGCGGAGAAGCGCCTGGCCACGGTGGTGCCAGTGGTATTCCTGCTGATCGGCAGCCTGCTGTTCATGGCCCTGCGCAGCGGCAAGGAAGCGGTGCTGGTGTTCAGCTGCGTGCCGCTGGCGCTGGTCGGCGGCATCCTCGCCCTGCTGCTGCGCGGCATGCCGTTCTCGGTGTCGGCCGCGGTGGGCTTCATCGCCGTGTCCGGCGTGGCCACGCTCAACGGCCTGGTGCTGATGCAGGCGATCCGCGAGCGCCTGGACGCCGGTGACGTGCCGATGATGGCCGCGATCAATGGTGCATCCAGCCGTATCCGCGCGGTGCTGACCACCGCACTGGTGGCCATCGTCGGCTTCATTCCGATGGCGATCGCCAGTGGTTCCGGTGCGGAAGTGCAGAAACCGCTGGCAACGGTGGTGATCGGTGGCTTGATCACCGCCACGGTGCTGACCCTGCTGGTGCTGCCAACCTTCGCTGCGCGGGTGGCCAAGCCAAGGGCGGTGGGGTGAAACATGACGGGGTCGGATCCTGCGATCCGACCCTGTTTTCCGATCCCCGGTAGTGCCGGCCGCTGGCCGGCAATGTCGAACGATTGCAGTGCGTGCAGGTTGCCGGCCCCCTTGACGTCGAACTTGTCGCCCAGCTCCTTCTCGGCCTGCGCACGCAGGCGCACGATGGCGATCTCGCCGAGCTTGTAGCTCAACGCCTGCCCCGGCCAGGAAATGTAGCGATCCACTTCGGTGGTCACTTCGTGCTCACTCAGCGCCGTGTGGTCACGCAGGTAGGCCAGCGCCTGCTCGCGGCTCCAGCCCTTGCTGTGCACGCCAGTGTCGATCACCAGGCGCGTGGCGCGCCACATCTCGTAGGTCAGGCGACCGAAATCCTCGTACGGGGTTTCATAGATGCCCATTTCCACGCCCAGCTTCTCGCAGTACAGCGCCCAACCTTCGCCATAGGCGGAGATGTAGGCATTGCGGCGGAACTCCGGCAGGTTCTTCTGCTCGGCAGCGATGGCACCCTGCAGCGCATGGCCAGGGTCGGATTCGTGCAGGGTCAACGCCGGCAGGTTGTACAGCGGGCGCGACGGCAGGTTGTAGGTGTTGAGCCAATAGGTGCCCATGCCACCACGGCCGGCGGTCCAGAACGGCGCGATATCCGGCGGCACCGGCACGATGGTGAAGCGCGCGCGCGGCAATGTCATGTACTTGCCGAGCTGGCCATCGGCACGCTTGGAGATCCATGCGGCACGCGACAGCAGTTCTTCCGGCGTCCTGGCATAGAACTGCGGGTCGGTACGCAGGAAGGTCAGGAACTCGGCGAAGCTGCCCTTGAACTTCACCTGCTTGATGATGTCGTTCATTTCCTTCTGGATGCGTGCCACTTCATCCAGGCCGATGCGGTGGATCTCGTCCGGCGACAGGTCCAGCGTGGTGTATTCGTGGATCTGCTGCTTGTAGTACGCCTTGCCGTCGGGCATCGCTTCGGCGGCCAGGGTGGTACGCGCCTGCGGCACATACTCGTTGACGAAGAACGTGCGCAGCTGCTGGAACGCCGGCACCACCTTGCCGCTGATCGCCGCGCGGGCCTGTGCCTGCAGCTTGGCCTGCTCGGCAACCGGGACGGTGTTGGGCAGCTTCTTGAACGGCGCGTACAACGGCGATTCGGTCGGATCCTTCAGCTCGGCGACGGTGGCGATGGACACCTCGCGACCATCGAGCACCGCACGCGGCACGCTGAAGCCGCGCTTCAGGCCGGCGCGCATGTTCCCGGTCTGCTGGTCGAAGTAGCGCGGCACATCATTCAGGCGCGCGATGTAGTTCTGGTAGTCCTGCACGGTCTTCATTTCGCGCCGGGCCATGAAGGACAGGTTGGACCAGAACGAGGAGTCGGCGTTGAACGGCATCTCGTAGCCGCGCAGGCGCACTTCTTCGGCCAGGTTGAACACCTGGTCGCGGTAGATCGCGTAGTTGACCTGGTTGTCGGGCGACAGGGTCTTCGGGTCGATCTTCTTCAGCGCGGCCAGGGTCTCGTCCCATACCTCCAAGCGTGCCTGCTGCGCGGCCGGGCCGACGTCGGGCATGCGGGTGGCGTTGGCCGGCGCGTCTTCGTCCTCGCTGGCCTCGCCGCCGCCTTGCTGGCGCCACTTCCATTCCTTCTCGTACAGCGCGCGGAAGGCGGCATCGGCGGGCGACTCAGTGGCCACGCTGGCCGGCGCGGTGGCGGTGGGCGGTGCGGCCAGGGCCACGGCAGGGGCAGACAGGGCGATCAGCAGGGCTACGGCAAGACGGGTTTTCACGAGCACAGGTTCCCGGGAAGGCAGACCCCGATCATGGCACCCCGCACCGCGCATGGCATGGGACGAAGGTCCTGCCTCAGTAGATCCACGCCATGCGTGGATGCTCCTGCCGCGGACGCATCGGGCCAACCAAGGTCGGCATCACCCGGGCACGGCGGCGCCTGCGTGGCCGCTCTGGTAGCTGCCAACCTTGGTTGGCTCCCGGAGAAAACCAGCGCCGACCAAGGTCGGCATCTACCAAGGCGTCAGTGACTGGCCTTGTCCCGCTTCCAGCCGCGATGCTTGATGTCCAGCTGCAGGCTGTACAAGGCGGTGAACGCCGGGAACAGGTTCTGCAGCACGCCCACCGAATCCTGCTTGGCCGAGAACAGGAAGTAGCTCAGCGTCATCAGGCTGCCGACCACGCTCATGTACCAGAACAGACGCGGGATCACCGGCTTGCCGGCGCGCTTGGAGGCAACG
The DNA here is from genome assembly GCF_052114625.1 of Stenotrophomonas sp. 2YAF26. Lineage (NCBI taxonomy): Bacteria > Pseudomonadati > Pseudomonadota > Gammaproteobacteria > Lysobacterales > Lysobacteraceae > Stenotrophomonas > Stenotrophomonas sp. 2YAF26. The sequence continues at coordinate 68,451 of NZ_JBFRFC010000007.1, forward strand.
AACTGGACCAGCCAGCGGCCACCGAACATCAATGCGCCGGTGTAGCCGATCAGCTTCCAGCCGGTCACATGCAGGCCGGTCCAGTACAACCAGGTCAGCGGCTGGTCCAGCCAGTGAAGCTCCAGGTCCATCAACGCTCCTCCACCGCGGTGCGCTTGCTGCGGGTGATCAGCCAGGCCACGCCGCGCAGGTCGCGGATGCCGACCAGCGCGCGGCCCAGATTGTTGTACTTGGACACGCCGGCAGTGCGGTGGCGATGGTTGACCGGCACGCTGGTGGTCTTCCAGCCGGCGCGCTGCATCAGTGCCGGCAGGTAGCGATGCATGTGGTCGAAATACGGCAGGTCGAGGAAGGCATTGCGCTCGAACAATTTGATGCCGCAGCCGGTATCGGGGGTGTCATCGCGCAGCATGCGCGCGCGGATGGCGTTGGCCCACTTGCTGGCCCAGCGCTTGCTGCCGCTGTCCTGGCGGTTGACGCGCCAGCCGGCGAACAGCTTCACCTGGGCATCGGCAGCACCGCGGGCCTCCAGCAGCTTGGGGATGTCGGCCGGATCGTTCTGGCCATCACCGTCCAGGGTGGCGATCCACGGTGCACGCGCGTGCTTGACGCCGGTACGCACTGCGGTGCTCTGCCCGCTCTGCGAGACGTGGTGCAGCACCCGCAGCTCCGGCGTGGTGGCCTTCAGGCCCTGCAGCACGGCCAAGGTGTCATCGCGCGAATGATCATCAATGTAGACGATCTCGAACGGCAGCCGGCCGCGCAAAGCAGCGGTGATTTCGGCCACCAGGGGCGCGACGTTGTCGCGCTCGTTGAATACAGGGACGACAACGGACAGCTCGGGTTGGCTCATGGGGGGACTCGGCCAAGGAGGGACAAAGACCGCGCATTTTCCGAAGCCGAGGTTATCCGAAGATGAATCCGGCGGCGTGAGGATCGGTTTTCAGGCGCGATCAGCAAAATACTCGCGGCACCACTGCACCACCGGCGGCAGGCCCTGTTCGATCGGCATGACCGGTTCGTAGCCAAATGCGTCATGTGCGCGCCGGGTATCGGCCATCGTGCGCACCATGTCGCCCGGCTGCATCGGCTTGTAGACCTTCTGCGCGGGGCGACCGGCGGCCTGCTCGATCACGCCGATGAAGCGCTCCAGCTCGACCGGCGTGTGGTTGCCGAGGTTGAACACCCGGTGCGGCACCGGACCATCAGCCGGATGCGCGAGGGCGCCGAGAATACCGGCCACGATGTCGGAGACATGTGTGAAATCGCGCTGCATGCGGCCTTCGTTGAACACATCGATCGAACGGCCAGCCAGTACCGCGCGCGAGAACAGCAGCGGCGCCATGTCCGGCCGGCCCCACGGGCCATACACGGTGAAGAAGCGCAGGCCGGTGGCGTGCAGGCCATACAGCTGTGCGTAGGTGTAGGCCACCAGTTCATTGGCGGCCTTGGTAGCGGCGTACAGCGAGCGCGGCTGGTCCACGCGCTGGTCTTCGGAAAACGGCGGCGTGGCCGAATCGCCGTACACCGAACTGCTGGACGCATACACCAGATGCTGCACGCCACGGTGGCGGCACAGCTCGAGCATGTTGACGAAGCCGACCAGGTTGCTGTCGACGTAGGCGTGCGGGTTTTCCAGCGAATAGCGCACGCCGGCCTGCGCGGCCAGGTGGATCACCGCGGTCGGCTGCACTTCCTCGAACAGCGCGGCCAGGCCGTCGCGGTCGGTCAGGTCCAGCGTGCGCAGATCCAGCGTCGGGCACAGCGCGGCCACGCGGTCGCGCTTGATCTGTGGGTCGTAGTAATCGTTGAAGTTGTCCAGGCCGACCACCGACTGGCCCGCATCAAGCAGGGCACGAGCGGTGTAGGCACCGATGAAGCCGGCAGCGCCGGTGAGCAGGATGGTCATTGCGGTGAGCCTGGAATTCAACGGTCAATTCAGTAGTGATGGCGTCTGATGGTACGCGCAGGGCCTAGAACAGGCCGAAACGCTTCTTGGCCACATTGGTGCGCCCCGGCTGGATGACATCCTGGATGTTCTTCGCATCGAAGCGGTCCAGCAGGGTTTCCGAGTCCTTTTTCAGCTTCAGGTCCATCTCTTCCGGGTACAGCGGCACGATCGCCATGAACTCGATGGTGGTGCCGTCTTCCAGCGCCAGCGTGCCGAAGTCGTCCGGGGTCGTGACCGGCGGCAGCACGATGGCCCCATCGAACCCCACGCCCGGTGCATAGGGCTCGGACGGATGGCCGTTGGGAATGGTGTGGCCGAAGCCCAGCCAGGTGTCGTACTCGTGCGGCAGCCGCGCCAGGGTCTTCAGCAGCCGCACCGGCCAGTAGTTGCGCTCATCCTCGAAGGCATCCTGGGTGATCGGCCAATCCGCCGGCAGGGTCACCATCAGTTCCATGTGCCGGGGGGCGTCCACCTCGTCGGGCACGGCCATCGGCAGATCGCTCATGCCCGAGGTCACCAGCCGCAGGTACGGGCACTCGTCGGTGGCGGGCACCACATGCACGTCGATGTGCACGATATCGGAGATGATTTCATGGAAGACCCCGGAGATCGGGCCCAGATGGCGCTCGATGTGCGCGCTGATCTCCTCGATGTGCGACTCGCCCTGGGCCGGGGTGAAGTCCTTCTCGCGGCTGTGCACGAGAATCGGGCTGCCGCCCGGGCTGACGTCGTCTACTTCAATGGTCATGTCCTGCTCCCTGGATGAGCCACGGGGCGGAGCGGCCCACCTGCGGTGGACGACGCGGCCTCCGGCACGCGCGGCGGTGCGTTCCCTGCAATCGACGGCACACGGCAGGAACAGGCCGTGCGCCCATGAAGATGCGCCGGGGTCAGCCCTGGCGCGTGCGCAGCCGCTCCAGCACGCCATCGAGCGTGTCCAGGTTGGCGTAATGGATGATCAGCTTGCCCTTGCCGCCGCGGCCATGATTGATGGCAACGGAAGTCCCCAGCACTTCGGACAGCTCGGTTTCCAGCGAGGCGATATCGGCCTGCTGCACCTTGGCCACCGGCTGCGGACGGTTGCTCGGCACCTTGCCGGCGGCAAACGCCTGCGCACGGCGCTCGACCTCGCGCACCGACCAGCCTTCATCGGCCGCTTCCTGGGCCAGCTTGCTGGCCAGTTCCGGGGCCAGCGTCAGCAGCGCGCGGGCGTGCCCCATCTCCAGCCGGCGCGTTTCCAGCAGCAGGCGGATGGCGATCGGCAGCTCCAGCAGGCGCAGCAGGTTGGACACCGCCGCGCGCGAGCGGCCGACGGCCTCGGCGGCCTCGGCATGGGTCAGGGTGAATTCGCTGATGAGGCGCTGCAGCGCTTCGGCTTCTTCCAGCGGGTTGAGGTCTTCGCGCTGGATGTTCTCGATCAGCGCCATCGCGATGACGGTGCGGTCTTCCAGCTCGCGCACCACCACCGGCACTTCGTCCAGGCCGGCCAGCTGCGAGGCGCGCCAGCGACGTTCACCGGCGACGATCTCGAAGTTGCCTGCCGGCAGCTGGCGCACCAGGATCGGCTGGATCACGCCCTGCGACTTGATCGAGTCGGCCAGTTCGGACAGCTTGCCCTGGTCCATCTCGCGACGCGGCTGGTACTTGCCCGGCTGCAGCTGGCCTACCGGCAGCTTGCGCAGCACTTCACCGGGCAGCGGCTCGATCACCGCCGTACTGGCCTGCACCTGGCTGACCGCGCCCTTCGGACCGAGCAGTGCGTCCAGGCCGCGGCCGAGGCCTCGCTTCTTGGCTGCAGGCTTGCTGCTGGTCATCAGACGGTCTCCACGGCCTTGGTGGCCTTGTTGCGTTCGTTGTTGCGACGGATGATCTCGCCGGCCAGGCCGAGGTAGGCCACGCCGCCGCGCGAAGCACGATCGTAGCCGACGATGCTCTGGCCATGGCTGGGCGCCTCGGCCAGGCGCACGTTGCGCGGCACGATGGTGCGGAACACCCGGTCGCCGAAGTGCTCGGTGAGCTCGGCCGACACGGCATTGGCCAGGTTGTTGCGCACGTCGAACATGGTGCGCAGCACGCCTTCGATCTCCAGCGCCGGGTTGAGGTTGGCACGCAGCGCTTCGATGGTTTCCACCAGCGCGCTCAGGCCTTCCAGCGCGTAGTACTCGCACTGCATCGGCACGATCACCGAATCGGCGGCGGCCAGGGCGTTCAGGGTCAGCAGCGAGAGTGCCGGCGGGCAGTCGATCAGGATGTAGTCGTACTCGTCGCGGATCGGCGCCAACGCGCGCTTCAGGCGCTGCTCGCGCTCGCTCTGCGCCATCAGCTGGATCTCGGCTGCGGTCAGGTCGATGTTGCCCGGCAGCAGGTCGTAGCCTTCGGCGGTCTGCACGCGCACGTCGGCAGCGCTGGACTCGCCCAGCAGCAGATCGTAGGTGGAGGAGACCAGCTCGCGCTTGTCCACGCCACTGCCCATGGTCGCGTTGCCCTGGGAATCCAGGTCGACCAACAGCACGCGCTTGGGTGCGTTGGCCAGGGAAGCGGCCAGGTTGACGGCGGTCGTGGTCTTGCCGACGCCACCCTTCTGGTTGGCGATGGCGATGATGCGGGCCATGCGGGTGTGCCTCGTCGACGTGTGCTGGGACCGGTCATTATGCGTACAACCGGGCCCGTGCGGAAATCGTGGATCGCCAACCGCTTGTTCCACAAGGGGCGGGCGGCGGGGTTCAGGGACCTGTGACGGTGACCAGATGGCGTTCACCGGCCAGGCCGGGCACGCTCAGCGGGACCACCTCGCGTACCTGCCAACCGGCCGGCAGCGCTGCGATCTCCTCATGCGGGTAGACGCCTTTCATGGCCAGCAACACGCCACCGGGGCGCAGCAGGTGGCCACCGACGCGGACGATGCCGGCCAGGGTGTCCATCGCGCGCGCGGTCAGCTGGTCGTAGCTGCCCGGCTCGGCCAGCGCTTCGGCGCGCGACTCGGCCACGCGGGCATTGCCCAGGCCCAGCTGGCGCACGGCCTCGCGCATGAAGCGGGCCTTCTTGCCGTTGCTTTCCACCAGGGTGACATGCAGGCCCGGGCAGGCGATCGCCAGCGGGATGCCCGGCAACCCGGGGCCGGTACCGAGGTCGGCCAGGCTGCCATCGGCCACGAACGGCTGCATCGCCAGTGAATCGAGCAGATGGCGGGTGACCATTTCCTGCGGATCGCGGATGGCGGTGAGGTTGTAGGTGCCGTTCCAGCGGTGCAGCAGCGCCAGGTAGCGCAGCAGCGGCGGGGCCAGCTCGGCGGCCAGGCCCATGCTGGCCAGGCCCTGCTGCAGCGTGGTCGCTACGCCGGCGGGAAGATCGTGTTCGCTCATGCCGGCATTATCGCCGGTTTTCGCTGTTGATTCGCCGATTCACTGCGGATACCAGGCCAATGCGGCGCGGAATTGTCCGCTGGCCTGCCATTCGTGCAGGTGCCAGCGCGCGGCCTCGCCCAGCTCCGGGTCGCACCAGCGCAGGTGCAGGGCGCCATCGTTGGCCGGGGCCAGCTGCAGGCGGTGGAGGCCGAAGGAAATGCCCTGCCCGTGTGCCTTCAGCATCGCTTCCTTGGCACACCAGACGCGGAAGAACCAATGTTCGCGGTCGGCCTCGTCCAAGCCTTGCAGCCACGCCACTTCGTCGGGATGGAAGAAGCGCTGGATGATTTCCAGCATGCGCGGGCGCGGCCGCAGCAGTTCCAGGTCCACGCCCAGCCGCACACCCTCGCCCAGCGCTACCAGCAGCACCTCGCCGCTGTGGCTCCAGCCGGTGCCGTAGTGGGCGAGCGCGCCGCTCAGTTCCGGCCGGCCCTTGTCGTCGCGCACCAGCGGCAGCGCATCCGGCTCGCCCCCCAGGGCCTGTGCCAGCACCTGCCGGGCCTGCGGCTCACCGCGCTGGCCGGGGACGTGCGGGCAGCGCCAGACGGTAACCGGACCAAACCGCCAGGGGCCCTCAAGGGTGGCTGGCAGGCTCATCCGCACGCGCCCGTCACAGGATTGCACAGCGGGTTCACGGCACTGCGCGTCAACTGGACGCGGTTATCCACCGGAGAGTCGATCATGGGCATCATCATCTGGCTGATCGTCGGCGGCATCGTCGGCTGGCTGGCAAGCATCATCATGAAGCGCGATGGCCAGCAGGGCATCATCCTCAACATCGTGGTGGGCATCGTCGGCGCACTGATTTCCGGCTGGCTGTTCGGCGGCGGCATCAATGAAGCGATCACCCTGCGCACGTTCCTGTTCTCGCTGATCGGCGCGGTGATCCTGCTGGCGATCGTCAACCTGTTCACCCGCAAGAGCATACGCTGACGGCGTGGTGGTGTCGGCCGCAAGCCGGCAAACGCATCAGGACGGGGCCCGGCATCGCCGGGCCTCGTTGTTTCAGCCCAGCTGTACCCACGCCGGTGCATGATCGCTGGGGCGTTCCCAGGTGCGCGGCTCGCGGTCGATGCCCGAGGCCACCGCACTGCCCTTCAGCGCATCGGAAACCAGGGTGAGGTCGATGCGCAGGCCAAGGTTGCGGCGGAAACCCGCTGCGCGGTAGTCCCACCAGCTGAAGGTGCCGGCCTCATCGTTGTGCAGGCGGAAACCATCGTGCAGGCCCAGCTGCAGCAGCTTGTTCAGTGCGCCGCGCTCGGCAGTGGAGGTCAGGATGTGGTTGTCGTTCCACACCTCCGGGTCATGTACATCGCGCGCATCGGGGGCGATGTTGAAGTCGCCCATCACGATCAGCTTCGGATGCCGCTGCAGTTCTTCGGCGATCCACGCGTGCACCGCCTCCAGCCAGCGCAGCTTGTACTCGTACTTGTCGGTGCCCACGTCCTGGCCGTTGACCACGTACAGGTTGATCACCCGCAGGTCGCCGAAGGTGCCGGCGATGACCCGCTTCTGCTCGTCCTCGAAGCCGGGAATGCCGATCTGCACGTCCTGCGCCGGCTCGCGCGACACCAGCGCCACGCCGTTGTAGGTCTTCTGCCCGGCGAACACGCTGCGGTAACCGGCGGCGACCAGCGCCGAGTCCGGGAACTTGTGGTCCTCCAGCTTGGTTTCCTGGATGCCGACGATGTCCGGGCCGAAGTCCTTGAGCCACTGCTCCAGGTGCGGCAGGCGGACATTGAGCGAATTGACGTTCCACGAGGCGATCTTCATGCGGGCATTCTACCCGGGTGGGCTTTGGTAGAGGCCGACCTTGGTCGGCGCTTGGGGTTCACGCGCGCCAACCAAGGTTGGCCCCTACCGGAACCGGCCGCACGGGTTGGCCCCTAGCGGTAGTGSCGGCCGCTGGCCGGCAGCTGCAGGTCCCCGCCGGAGGGTCATGAAGTTGCCGSCCAGCGGCCGGCACTACCACTGGTTGCACGCCCTGCCTGGATTCATCGCAGCAGCAGTTTCAACAACCCCGCAATCTTCGAATACGGCGGCCGCAGCCGATCACTGGCCGCCCAGCGCGACTGCCACAGCACCGGCAACAGCTTGCTCATCGCATCAAACCCGGCCCGCCCGTGGTACGCGCCCATGCCGCTGGCGCCCACCCCACCAAACGGCAAGCCATCGGCGGCGAAGTGCAGCAGCGTGTCGTTGACCGTGACCCCGCCGGCCAGCACCTGGCCGAGAATGCGCTCCACCGTGGCCGTGTCGTGGCTGAAGGGATACAGCGCCAGTGGCCGGTCGCGGGCCACGATGTCGGCCAGCGCCGCATCCAGGTCCGGATAGGCGCGCACCGGCAGGATCGGGCCGAAGATCTCATCGCGCATCAGGTCCAGGTCATCCGGCGGGTCCAGCACCACGGTCGGCACCAGCAGCCGCTCGCGATCGGCGCGCGCGTCATCCACCGGCGCCAGCGCAATCACCGGCACGCCGCGTTCGCGCGCCTGCGCCAGATAGCCCTGCAGGCGCCGGTACTGGCCCTCGTTGATGATCCGCGTGTAGTCGTCGGCATCGCTGAAATCACCATAGCGCTCGCGCACCTGCTGCTGCAGCGCCTGCACGAACTCACGCTGGCGCACGCTGTCGATCAGCACGTAATCCGGCGCTATGCAGGTCTGGCCGGCGTTGAACCACTTGCCGGTGGCCAGCCGCGCGGCGGCTTTGTCCAACGGGAAATCGCGGCAGACGATCGCCGGCGACTTGCCGCCCAGTTCCAGCGTCAGCGGCACCAGATGCTCCGCCGCCGCCGCCATCACCTTGCGGCCGACCGCGGTGGAACCGGTGAACACGAGGTGGTCCAGCGGTAGCGAAGACACCGCCGCGGCCACGTCCGCGTCACCCTGCACCACCGACACACGATCGGGCGGGAACACGCTGGCCAGCAGATCGGCCAGGAACGCGCTGGTGCGCGGGGTGTGCTCCGAAGGCTTCAACAGCACATGGTTGCCAGCGGCAATCGCGGTGGCCAGCGGCACCAACGCCAGCGTGACCGGATAATTCCACGGCGAGATCACCCCGACCACGCCCAGCGGCATCGGCCGCAGCTGCGCGCGCGCCGGCCATAGTCGCCAGCCGGCGCCCACCCGCTGCGGCTTCGACCAGCGCCGCAGGTGGCGACGCAGGTGGTCGATGGCCGACAGCACGCTCATGCCATCGGCCACCTTTGATTCCACGTGGGCACGATGGCCGAAGTCCTCGGCGATGGCCGCAGCCATTTCGTCCATGCGGTCCTTCAACGCCGCGCGCAGGCGACGCAGGTCGGCTTCGCGCTGGTCAAGCGACGGGCGCAGCGACTGCCAGGCGCTGCGCAGGGTGTGCAGGATGACGGGGAGGTCGGCTGGGGCGGTGGTGGTCATGGGCCGACTATACGGCGTGCTGTGCAATGTAATGGTAGTGCCGGCCGCTGGCCGGCAGCCTCATGGATCTTCGGCAGGCATCGTGCAGTTGCCGGCCAGCGGCCGGCACTACCAGAAAAAGAAAGGCCGCGGTCTGCACCGCGGCCTTCCTTCATTGCATGGAAACCACCGTTACTTGGTGATGTCCACGTTCTTCGTCTCGCGCAGGAACAGGCCGCCAATCACCACCGACATCAGCGCGATGATGATCGGGTACCACAACCCGTAGTACAGGTTGCCGGTACCGGCCACCAGCGCGAACGAGATCGCCGGCAGGAAGCCACCGAACCAGCCGTTGCCGATGTGGTACGGCAGCGACATCGAGGTGTAGCGGATGCGGGTCGGGAACAGTTCGACCAGGTAGGCGGCGATCGGGCCGTAGACCATGGTCACGTACAGCACCAGCAGCCACAGCATCAGGATCGTGCCTGCGTAGTTGATGCGCGAACCATCAGCCTTGGCGGGATAGCCGGCACCGGTCAGTGCAGTCTTCAGCTCGGCACCGAATGCATCGGCCTTGGCCTTGCCTTCTTCCTTGGTCAGGCCGGCGGCCTCGTACGAGGTGACGCTGGCGCTGCCCACGTTGACCATCGCCAGCGAACCGGCAGCGGCCGGCTGCACGTCATACGGCACACCGGCCTTGGTCAACGCAGCGGTAGCCACGTCACAGGAGCTGGTGAACTTGCGCAGGCCAACCGGATCGAACTGGAACGAGCAGGTGGTCGGGTCGGCCACGACCAGCGCCGGCGAGCTGCTGCGGGCTTCTTCGATGGCCGGGTTGGCGAAGTGGGTCAGGCCCTTGAAGATCGGGATGTAGGTGATGGCGGCCAGCAGGCAGCCGGCCAGGATGATCTTCTTGCGGCCGATACGGTCGGACAGCCAGCCGAAGAAGATGAAGAACGGCACGCCCAGCGCCAGCGCGGCGGCGATCAGCAGGTAGGAGGTGGTGGCATCGACCTTCAGCATGCTGCTGAGGAAGAACAGCGCGTAGAACTGGCCGCCATACCAGACCACCGCCTGGCCCGCTGCGGCGCCGAGCAGCACCAGCAGCATCAGCTTCAGGTTGCCGCCCTTCAGGCTGTCACGGAACGGCGTCTTGGAACCCTTGCCCTCCGACTTCATCTGCTGGAACAGCGGCGACTCGCTCAGCTGCAGGCGGATCCACACCGACACGCCCAGCAGCACGATCGAGACCAGGAACGGAATGCGCCAGCCCCAGGCTTCGAACGCTTCGTTGCCGAGGAAGTAGCGGCAGGCGAGGATGATCAGCAGCGACATGAACAGGCCGAGGGTGGCCGTGCACTGGATGAAGCTGGTGTACAGGCCGCGCTTGTCGTCCGGCGCGTGTTCGGCCACGTAGGTCGCCGCACCACCGTACTCACCGCCCATGGCCAGGCCCTGGGCCAGGCGCAGGATGATCAGGATCACCGGCGCGGCGAAGCCGATCGAGGCGTAGTTGGGCAGCACACCGACCAGGAAGGTCGAGATGCCCATGATCAGGATGGTGACCAGGAAGGTGTACTTGCGGCCGATGCGGTCGCCGAGGCTGCCGAAGAAGGCCGCGCCGAACGGTCGCACGAAGAAGCCGGCAGCGAAGGCCAGCAGGGCGAAGATCATGCCCGTGGTTTCATTGACGCCACTGAAGAACTGCTTGGCGATGATCGCCGCAAGCGAGCCATACAGGAAGAAGTCGTACCACTCGAAAACGGTGCCCAGGCTGGACGCGAAGATGACCTTCTTGTGTCCCTGGGTAAGTTGGGCTTTCGCCGGTGCAGGTGTTGTGGACATGGGACCCTTCCCCTCTGTAGGTGCCGACCTTGGTCGGCACGCAGTCTTGGTAGATACCGACCATGGCCGGCACTCAATCTCGGTAGGTGCCGACCGTTGGTCGGCACTCATTTAAAAACTGTATTTCGTCGTGAACTGCAGACGGGTGATGTCGCCCTTGTTGCCGTTCTCGATCTCGCGCTTGCCGTACATCAGCTCGGCACCGACATCGACCTTGGGCATCGGCGAATAGAAGATGTTGCCGCGGATGCTCTGCACGCTCTTGGTCACCAGCGGGCCGAGAATGCTGTCGTTGTCGTAGTCGCTGCGCGCGTAGATCAGGTTGGTGCGCAGCTTCGGCGAGAACGCATGGCGCCAACCGACGTAACCGGCGATCACACCGGTCGGGTTGAGCTCGTCACGGGCCACGTCATAGGCCGAATCGGCGGTGATGCCCAGGCCGATGTAACGGGCGATGCCCTCGCCACCGGTGAACTGGTAGTGCAGCGAATCGCTGTCACCCATCACCCACTTGCCGCCCAGGGTCAGGCCACCGGCCACCTTGTCGGCCTTTGCGCCGGTGGCCTGGTTGTCGACCTTCAGCTGACGGACGATACCGCCAACACCGAACGTGCCCCAGTCACCCTTCCAGCCATAACGCAGGGTCAGGTCCGGCAGGCTGCCGCGATCGGAATTGGCGCTGGCATTGGTCCAGGCGCCGGTGACCGGATTGCGCGTACCGGTGAGGGTGGTCGTTTCCGGATTCTCCAGCGCGACGCTGAAGCCGCCCTGGGTGTAGCGCACCTGCGCCTGGCGCACGAAGATCACGCCATCGGTGGGACCGACGAAGTCGACCGCTTCCGGCAACGACGCCGCATCCATGAAGTTCGACCAGGTCTGGCCGGCCATCCAGTTGTTCCAGTACATGTACGCATGGCGCAGGGTCACGCCATAGGTGTTGGTGGCGGTCTGGTTGCCCAGCGAGTTGCCGAAGAAATCCATCTCGAAGAACGCGCCGGCCTTGTTGCCCGACTCGCTGACGTTGTCGATGCCCAGGTTGAAGCGCGAGAACTTGGCGTGGGCGTTGTAGTCCACATCCGAGCGCTTGCCGCTGCCGCCGGCGCCTTCCACCGGGGTCTGCCCGGGCAGGTACAGCGAGCGGCCGGTGGCATCGTCGGCCAGCTGGCCATCGCTGGTCTGGGTGGCCAGGAAATCGGCCTTGATGAAACCGCCGATCTTGACCGTGGTGCCCGGCGCCGCGCCGGGGGTGATGGTGGTGACCTGGATCGGCTGCTTGCCCGCAGGCACCGCCGGCTTCTGTTCGGCCTGCAGCGTGCGGACGTCGGTGACCGCCTGCTGGGTCTGCACGATCTGGGTCTGTTGCTGCTGCTGCGACGCCAGCAGCGCCTGCACCTGCCGCTCCAGCTCGGCGACGCGTGACTCCAGTGCCTTCTCTTTGGCGGTCTCAGCGAACGCCATGCCCGGTGCGACCAGGGCGACCAACAGGCAGGCCGCCAAAGGTGTGCGCACGGCTTTCAACGTACGGTGGCTCATGTTGCCCTCTCTCCCAAGTGGCAAGGTGATGCCGCGCGTGGGGCACGGTCGAGCCGAGACTGCGGGGCGTTTGCACGCACCGGCTATTGGCCATTGGTCGAACCCGGGCCTGCAGGGGCCCGACTTTCGACCAAGGTCTAACCGAAGTGGTGACGCGACCGGGGGTGGATGGGGCAAACTGAGGGGGAACGGCTGCTGCAATGCTGCGGCTGCACACACAAAGTCAACGTGCAAGTGAGGGTGCCATGGCTGATCTCTACCCTGTCGATCCGCAGTTCGCCGCCAAGGCGCGTATCGACAAGAACACCTATGAACAGCAGTACCAGGCCTCGGTGTCCGATCCGGATGCGTTCTGGGGCAAGGCCGCCGAGCGGCTGGACTGGTCGCGCAAGCCGACGAAGATCAAGAACGTCAGCTACGACCTGTCCGACTTCCACATCAAGTGGTTCGAAGATGGCGAGCTCAACGCCAGCGTGAACTGCCTGGACCGCCAGCTGGAAAAGCGCGGCGACAAGACGGCCCTGCTGTTCGAGCCGGACAGCCCGGACGCGCCGGCCCAGCACGTGACCTATCGCGAGCTGTACGAGCGCACCTGCCGTCTCGGCAACGCGCTGCGCAACCTGGGCGTCAAGAAGGGCGACCGGGTCACCATCTACCTGCCGATGATCGTCGACGCTGCCGTGGCCATGCTGGCCTGCGCGCGCATCGGTGCGATCCACTCGGTGGTGTTCGGTGGCTTCGCCCCGAATTCGATCGCCGACCGTGTCAGCGACTGCCAGAGCAAGCTGATCATCACCGCCGACGAAGGCCTGCGCGGTGGCCGGAAGATTCCGCTGAAGGCCAACGTCGATGCGGCGCTGAAGCTGCCCGGCACCAATACCGTGGAAACCGTGCTGGTGGTGCGCCACACCGGCGGTGCGGTGGACATGCAGGCCCCGCGCGACCGCTGGTTCCATGATGTGGTCGACAGCCAGCCGGCCAGCTGCGAGCCGGAACCGATGAACGCCGAGGATCCGCTGTTCATCCTCTACACCTCCGGTTCCACCGGCAAGCCGAAGGGCGTACTGCACACCACCGCCGGCTACCTGCTGTACGCGGCGTACACCCATGAAGCGGTGTTCGACCTGCGCGAGGACGACATCTACTGGTGCACCGCCGACGTCGGCTGGGTCACCGGCCACAGCTACATCGTGTACGGCCCGCTGGCCAACGGCGCGACCTCGCTGATGTTCGAGGGCGTGCCGAACTACCCGGACACCTCGCGCTTCTGGAACGTGATCGACAAGCACAAGGTGTCGATCTTCTACACCGCCCCCACCGCCATCCGTGCGCTGATGCGCGAAGGCGAGGAGCCGGTGAAGAAGACCTCGCGCGCTTCGCTGCGCCTGCTTGGCAGCGTCGGCGAACCGATCAATCCGGAAGCCTGGCGCTGGTACTACGAAGTGGTCGGCGACAGCCGTTGCCCGATCGTCGATACCTGGTGGCAGACCGAGACCGGCGGCATCCTGATCTCGCCGCTGGCCGGTGCGATGGATCTGAAACCGGGTTCGGCCACCCTGCCCTTCTTCGGCGTGCAGCCGGCCCTGGTCAATGCCGATGGCGAGATCAAGGACGGCCCGACCGAAGGCAACCTGATCATCCGTGACTCCTGGCCGGGCCAGATGCGCACGGTGTACGGCGACCACCAGCGCTTCATCGACACCTACTTCCGCACCTACCCGGGCAGCTACTTCACCGGTGACGGCTGCCGCCGCGACGAAGACGGCTACTACTGGATCACCGGCCGCGTGGACGATGTGATCAACGTGTCCGGCCACCGCATCGGCACCGCCGAAGTGGAAAGCGCGCTGGTCTCGCACCCGAAGGTGGCCGAGGCCGCCGTGGTCGGCTTCCCGCACGACGTGAAGGGCCAGGGCATCTATGCCTACGTCACGCTGGTGGCCGAGGAGGCACCCAGCGACGAGCTGCAGAAGGAGCTGGTCGCCTGGGTGCGCAAGGAGATCGGGCCGATCGCCACGCCCGACCACCTGCAGTGGGCGCCGGGCCTGCCGAAGACCCGTTCGGGCAAGATCATGCGCCGCATTCTGCGCAAGATCGCCGAGAACGCACCGGACCAGCTCGGCGACACCTCGACCCTGGCCGATCCATCGGTCGTGGCGTCGCTGGTGGACGAGCGCAAGGTCCGTTGATGTGCTACCCGGGGTCGGATCCCTTTCCACAAGGAAAGGGCTCTGACCCCATCTGCTTTCCCCCCACGGTTCCCCCCGACCATGACCACCCTCCTGATTGCCGATGACCATCCGTTGTTCCGCGAAGCCCTGCGGGGTGCCGTGCAGCGGGTCATTCCGGGCGTTCAACTGTTCGAGGCCGACAGCGTGGAAGCGTTGTATGCGCTGGCCGACCAGCACAACGACGCCGACCTGGTCCTGATGGATCTCAACATGCCCGGCGCACAGGGTTTCAACGCACTGGTGCACATGCGCTCGCTGCATCCGCACCTGCCGGTGGTGGTGGTCTCCGCACGCGAAGAAGCCACGGTGATGCGCCGTGCACTCGACCATGGTGCGCTGGGTTTCATTCCGAAATCCGCCGATTCGGACACCATCGGCCATGCGCTCGGCACCATCCTCGATGGCGAGACCTGGGCGCCGCCGGAAGCACACAACGTGCCGCCGACCGGCAGCGAAGAACGCGAAGTCGGCCAGCGTCTGCGCGAGCTGACCCCGCAGCAGTTCCGCGTGCTGCAGATGTTGGGTGCGGGCCGCTTGAACAAGCAGATCGCCTACGACCTCAATGTCTCCGAAGCGACGATCAAGGCGCACGTGACCGCGATCCTGCGCAAGCTGGGCGTGACCAACCGCACCCAAGCGGTGCTGATGGCCGGCAAGCTGGCGATCGACGACGACGCCATCGTGCTGCCACCGGAAGAAGACTGAGGGTTCGTGCCGGCCGCTGGCCGGCAACCGCGTGAAACTGTTTGAGCTGCCGGCCAGCGGCCGGCACTACCGGATTCCGCTTCGGCCGGCGCCACCACTTCGCGGTGATATAGCCATCGCTATACAAACCAGCCGTGCCTGCGCGTTTCGCACGGAATGCGCCACGCGCGGATCGCGGTGCTAAGCTTCGCGTCCCCTTGGGGAGTAGCCGGATTCCTACGCAGGAATCGTCCACGTCAACATACTCGGCCAGTGCGCCGTGGCGTGGACAACCATGATGGTTGGCGAGACCAGCGGCCCGCGCGCGCAACGTCAGGTTGGGCGCGAGCGCGAGCCGTGCGTCCGTCCTTGCCCGACCTTCTGCTGCCGCCCATGTCTCCTGTTTCGATCCTCCTGATCGGCTTTGCCATGTCCACCGATGCCTTCGCCGCGGCGATCGGCAAGGGTGCCGCCATGCGCAGGCCGGTGTTCCGTGATGCGCTGCGCGCCGGCATCATCTTCGGCGTCATCGAGGCGATCACGCCCATCATCGGCTGGCTGCTCGGTCGTGCCGCCCTGCAGTACGTCGAAGCCTTCGACCACTGGATCGCCTTCGGCCTGCTCGGCGCACTGGGCATCCACATGATCTACAACGGCCTGCGCCCTGACAGCGGCGAGGACGATGAGGATCCGTCGCAGCATCACGGCTTCTGGAAGCTGGCACTGACCGGCTTCGCCACCAGCATCGACGCGATGGCAGTGGGCATCGGCCTGGCCTTCATGGACGTGCATATCGGCGTGATGGCGGCGGTCATCGGCCTGTGCACGCTGACCATGGTCACCGCCGGCATCATGCTCGGCCGCGCACTCGGCAGCATGGTCGGCAAGCGCGCCGAAATCATCGGTGGCGTGATCCTGGTGATCATCGGTGCGACGATCCTGTACGAACACCTGCACGGCGTGGCGTAACCTGCCGGCGATTGCGAGGTTGCCGGCCAGCGGCCGGCGCTACCGGGCTCGTCATCCGCGTGTGGCGTGGATTCAGTCGTTGTTGCGGGTGTCCCGCAGCGCACCCAGGAAGGCACGTAGCGACGCCGGCTTGATCGGCTTGGTCAACAGGCGATAGCCGCGCTCGCGTGCCATCCGCTTCAGTTCATCGCGGCCATCGGCAGTAAGCAACGCACCGGGCAATGGATAGCCCGCCGCCTCGCGCAGTGCGACCAGTGCGTCCAGGCCATCCATGCGATCGTGCAGGTGATAGTCCACCAGCATCACCTGCGGACGCTCGGCAATCTTCTGCAGCGCCTGGTCCACCGTCGATGCGGTGATCACCTGCACCTGCCAACGCCCCAGCAGCGCGCGCATGCCATCGAGGATCTCCTCGTCGTTGTCCACGCACAGCACGCGCAGGCCGGCCAGCGAATCACTGCGGACCGGCGGTGCGGCCTGTGTCACGATGAGCGCTTCGGTATATCCCGGCAACGGCGCCACCCGCGGCAGGATGATCGAGAACATCGAACCACTGCCAACCCGGCTGCGTGCATTCAAACGATGGTCAAGCAGGCGCGAGATGCGCTGGCAGATCGACAGGCCCAGGCCCAGGCCCTGCTCGCCCCAGTCGAACGGCTGCTGGTAGCGGTGGAACTCGTCGAAGATCTGTCGCATGTGGTGTTCGGGAATGCCGGGGCCGGTATCCCACACCTGTAGTTCCACTTCGTCGCCGCGCTGGCGCACGGCCAGCACGATGCGCCCCTGCCGCGTGTAGCGCAATGCATTGGCCAGGAAGTTCTGCAGCACGCGGCGCAGCAGGCGGCGATCACTGCGCACCCAGGTGGTACGCGCGAACAGATCCAGCCGCAACCCACGCCCGGCCGCAACCGGCGTGTACTGCGCGGCCAGCTCACGCATCAACGCACTGACATCGAATTCGCCGATCACCGGATGCAGGCCACCAGCATCCAGCCGCGACACGTCCAGCAGCCCATCCAGCAGCTCTTCGGCCGCACGCAGCGACGCATCCACGCGTTCGGCCAGGTGCCGCTGCTCGTCGCTGACATGGTCGCTGTCGCGCAGCGCCGAAGCGAACAGCCGCGCCGCATTCAACGGCTGCAGCACGTCATGGCTGATCGCCGCCAGGAAGCGGGTCTTCGATTGCTGTGCGACTTCCGCAACATGCGAGCGCTCGGCCACGCGCTGTTCCAGCGTTTCGTTGGCTTCCAGCAGCGCGCGTTCGGCGTGCTTGTAGTCGGTGATGTCGTTGTAGCTGGTGACGTAGCCGCCGCCAGGCAGTGCCTGGCCGCGCATTTCGATCACCTTGCCATCGCTGCGGGTGCGCTCGAAGACGTGCGGCGAACCGGCGCGCATGTAACCGATGCGGCGGTTGATCTGCATTTCGATGTCGCCTTCGCCCAGCTCGCCACGCTCGGCGTTGTAGCGGATCAGGTCAGCCACCGGCCGGCCCACGTAGAGCATGCCGTCGGGGTAGCCGAACATGTCCTGGTAGCGCCGGTTCCAGGCAGTCAGGCGCATGTCCGGGTCGACCACGCTGACGCCGGCGCTGATGTTTTCCAGGGTGGTCGACAGGATCTCGCGGTTGAAGCGCAGTTCCTGCCCGGCTTCGTCCAGCACCGCCACCACTTCGCCCAGGTCCATGCCCGAGCCGCGCAGCAGGCTGGTCAGCAGCAGGCGCGCGGACGCCGCACCGATCGATGCAGCCAGCAGGCGCTCGGTGAACTGCACCCACGGCCGGTCTGCCGGCGCCGAGGACTGCAGCTCGCGCCCCAGCGACTGCGCCTGTTCGAAGAACGAGCGCCGCGCATGGCGCTCGCCGACCACGCGCGAGGCCAGTGCCAGCAGGTCACCCACGTGCACGTGGCCCGGCCAACCACCGGCCACTGAAGGCCGCTCGGCATAGGGATCGAGGAAGGGTGCAGCGCGCAAGCGCTCATCCACGCCGGGGCGCCAACGCGCGGACACCAGCATCATCGTCGCCGCGTTGACCAGCAACGACCAGAACGTGCCGTGGGTCAGCGGGTCCCAGCCGGTCATGCCGAACAGCTGTTGCGGCCGCAGCCAATCGATGCCGAACGGACCATGCTGCACCCAGCCTGCATCCATCCAGCCGGCCATGGTCATCGCCGGCAGCAGCAGGGTGTACAGCCAGGTGGCGAAGCCGAGCAGCATGCCGGTCTCGACGCCACGACGGCTGGCGCCGCGCCAGTACAGGCCACCGATCAGGCCCGGCGCGAACTGCGCCACCGCGGCGAACGCCATCAGTCCGTACGAGGCCAGCGTGCTGTCGTTGCTGCTGCTGCGGTAGTAGCTGTAGGCCATCAGTGCCAGCAGCAGGATCGCCAGCCGGCGGATCCACAGCACCCGCGAGGCGACATCGGCCGCTTCCTGGTGATCGCCACTGCGACGCAGCAGCACCGGCATCACCAGATCGTTGCTGACCATCGTCGCCAACGCGATCGAGGACACGATGACCATGCCGGTGGCGGCAGAGAACCCGCCGATATAGGCGATCAGTGCCAGCGCGTTGCGACCCTCGGCCAGCGGCAACGCCAGCACCATCGAGTCGTCGGCCACGCCGCTTCCGGTACCGAACAGGCTGACGCCGGCGGTGGCGATCGGCAGCACCATCGCCGAGATCAGCACCAGGTAGCCGCCGAACATCCAGCGCGCGCGGCGCACATCGCGCACATCGCCGCACTCCACCACCGCCACATGGAACTGGCGCGGCAGGCAGATGATGGCCAGGAAACTGAGCAGCGTCTGCGAAATGAACCCCACCGGCGGAAGCCCGGTGAACAGCGTATGCACCGACTCCACCACCGCCTCGTTGCGGTCGCTGAGCCAGACATAGGCGAACACGCCCACCGCCACCATCGCCACCAGTTTGATCACCGACTCCAGCGCGATGGCCAGCATCATGCCGTGGTGGTGTTCGGTGGCGTCCACCTGGCGGGTACCGAACAGGGTGGCGAACAGCGCCATCAGCAACGCCACATACAGGGCCGGATCGCTGAAGAATCCGGTCGGCCCGGTGTTGCCGGTCAGTACCTGCAGGCTCATCGCCACCGCTTTGTACTGCAGGGCGAGGTAGGGAATGATGCCGATCAGCGCGATGATCGCCACCAGCGCCGCCAGCCGCCGCGAGCGGCCGAAGCGCGAGGAAATGAAATCGGCGATGGAGACCACGTTCTGGCTGCGCGCGATCAGCGCCAGGCGCTCGATGATGCGCCAGCCGAACAGCAGCAGCAGCAGCGGGCCGATGTAGATCGGCAGGTAGCCCACGCCGTTGCGCACGGCGGTACCGACTGCGCCGTAGAAGGTCCACGACGAGCAGTACACCGCCAGCGCCAGGCTGTAGACGACCGGCCGCAGCCACGGCCGGTCCGGGTACATCGGCCGACGGTCGCCCCACCACGCCACGCCGAACAGCAGCGCAGCGTAGGCAACCGAGACCAGCAGCAGGATCCAGCTGGAGACCAAGCGCGTGTTTCCGTCGGAGGAGGGGCCAGTAGATCACGACCGTTGATCGTGATGGTAGGTCACGACGGAGGGTCGCAAAGGTGGGTCACGACCGTTGGTCGTGACAGAGGCGTCCGTGCCCACCAACGGTGGGCACCCACCAGAGGGAGAGGTGGGCACCCACCAGGAAACGGTGGGGACCTACCGGGAACCGGCGTTACTCCGCCGGAACGCCCATTTCCTTCAGCAGTTCAGGTGCCGGGTAGACCTTGGCCAGCAGCCAGCGCAGGTAGCGCATGTCCACGTGCACGGCGCGCTTGTAGCGGGGGTCGAACCACCAGCTGGCACTGACCGACTCCCAGTTGCTGTCGAAGTTCAGGCCGATCAGTTCGCCCTTGGCGTTGAGCACCGGCGAGCCGGAGTTGCCGCCGGTGGTGTCCAGGTTGGTCAGGAAGTTGACCGTCTGGGTCTTCAGCGCGGGGTCGGCGGTGCTGCCGAAGTCGCCCTTGGCAATCGCAGCCAGCAGCGGCTTGGGGGCATCGAACGGATAGGCGTTGGTGTTCTTTTCGACGATGCCGGCCACCGTGGTCACCGGCGAATAGGTCACGCCATCACGCGGGTGCAGCGCTTCCACCTTGCCGTAGCTGATGCGCAGGGTGCGGTTGGCATCCGGGTACACCGCACGGCCCTGCTTGGCACGCCAGGCGAACAAGGCCTGCATGTAGGCCGGGCGCAGGCGCAGCTGTTCGCCTTCGCGGGTCTTGCTCTCGTTTTCGATGCGCAGCTGCGCGGCCACCAGCGGGGCGGCCACGGCGATCAGCGGATCGGCGGCCAGCGCCTTGCCTTCGCGGGCAGCGGCGAAACGGGACAGGCGCTGCGCTTCGTCACCCAGCTGGGTGCCGGCATACAGCGTGTCCAGCGCCTGCGCCAGCTGTGCCGGGGTACGGCCGAACGCCGTGTCGAACTCGGCCACGCGCTGCGCATCCGGCAACTGCTGGTAGCGCGTCAACAGGGTGGTCAGCAGCGCCTTCTCGACCTCGGGTGCATAGCGGCGCTGCACCTGCTTCAGCACGCCTTCGATCATCGCCTGGTCGCGCTGCTGGTAGCCGGTCTCGCGCTGCGCGTCCGGCTTGGCCGATTCAATGCGCAGGCGTTCCAGCAGTAGTGCCGAGCGCAGAAGTTGGCTCTGGCCGGCCATCTGCTCCAGCAGCAGGTCGCGCTCGCCCACCGCCGCGCCCTGCGACAGGTTGGCCAGCAGCGCCTTGATATCGCCCTGGTACTTGCGGTCGGTGGCGGCCAGCATCGCCTGCTCGTCGGCCGCACGCTGGGCCTTGGCATCGCTGCGCAGCAGCCCTTCCAGCTCACCGGCAGCGCGCTTGCGATTGTTCTTCAGCGACTGCAACTGCGAGGCATAACGGGTACGTGCCTGCGCATCCTTGGCACTGACCGCTTCGATGGTGTCGATCATCTGCTGGAACACCGACACCCGGCGCGGCAGCACGGTATCGATCTGGCCAGCGAATTCGGCGGCGGTGCGATGGCGGTAGGTGATGCCCGGGTAACCGGCCAGCATCGCGTAGTCGCCCTCCTTCGGGCCTTCCACCGACATCTGGAGGTGCGCCGGGGCCTGGTAGGGCACGTTGTCCTTGCTGTAGGCGGCCGGCTTGCCGTCCTTGCCCACGTAGGCACGCAGCAGGGTGAAGTCGCCGGTGTGGCGCGGCCACATGAAGTTGTCGATCTCATCGCCGTAGTTACCGATCGCGCGCGGCGGCGCATAGACCAGGCGCACGTCGCTCAGCTCAAGCTGGGCGATGCGGTAGAAGTCGGTGCCGTAATACATGTTGGCCACCGAGCAGCGCACGCTGCCGTCCTTCTCGCACTCGGCCACGATCTGCTTGCTGGCTGCATCCACCGCGTCGAAGTACGCGCGGCCGGTCTTGCCCTTGGCCTGTGCCAGCACCTGGTCGGTCACCTTGTCGAAGCCGACGGTCACCAGCACGCGGAAGTCCGGATTGGCCGGACGCTCGTCGGCGCGACCCTTGGCGATGAAGCCATCGTTGATGAAGTTGTGCTCGGGCGAGCTGTTGTACTGGATCACGCCCATCGCCACGTGGTGGTTGGTCAGCAGCAGGCCATCGGCCGACACGAACGAGCCGGTGCCACCGCCGGCACGCACGACCGCACTCAGCGGCGGCGCGGTCACGTTGGCCAAGTCGGCCGGGTTGCCCTTGAAGCCAGCCGCCTGCAGCGGCTTGGCCAGCTCCGGCAGCTGGGTCGGCATCCACATGCCTTCATCGGCGTGGGCGCCAGCGGCGAGGGTCAGGCCCAGGGCCAGGGCGGTGGGGAGGGCTTTGCGTGGCGACATGAGGCAATCCGGTACGACAGAACAGCCCGGGACCATAGCCGCTGGGGCCGGATGGGGCAACGGCCGATGGTTGGGTATGCGTGCACGGTAGTGCCGGCCGCTGGCCGGCAACCCACCGAATTCGGGATACGGTGCAGTTGCCGGCCAGCGGCCGGCACTACCACACCGTTATTTTTCCCGCCGCCAGTTCAACGAGCCACGGTTTTCCACCGTGCTCGATTCCACTTCCACGTCGAAGCCGCGGCGCAGCAGGTACTTCAGGGTGATCACCGAACCGGCGCCCACCAGCGACACGCCGTAGCCCACGTACAGCTTGGGTGAGATGAACTTGCCGACGCCGATGACCGAACCGCCCAGCGCGCGCGACTGGCTGACGCCGGCATCGTCCAGGCCGAGCTTGGCACCCAGCTGCGAAGCCAGCAGGCCGCTGCCGGCCGACAGCGCGGCGGATGCGGCGTTCACCTGCTGGGTCTGGTCGCTGCTGGCACCGGTCAGGCTGCGCCCCAGCACCAGGTAACCCAGTGCTTCGGACTGCGACATCGCCGGATCGGACCAGACATCGGCACGTGGCTGCTGCGCGCGCCCGGTCACGTCGATGCCGGCGGTGACATCACCGATCCGGCGCTCGGCGCGGATGTTGATGCGCGGGTCGGACACCGCGTTGTAGTTCCAGTTGAGGTTGCCGCGGGTGATGGTCAGGTCCTGGCCATAGGCCTTGTAGCGGCCGCTGACTTCCAGGCCGCCGTTGGCGGTCATCTCGCGGCCGGGCTTGGCCCAGACCTGCATCTTGCCGGTCAGCGCGCCCTTCAGGCCGAAGCCGGTCATCTTGACCTTGTCACCCAGGCTGACAGTCAGCTCCATGTCCAGCGGTGAGGTACGCGACTCTTCCGGATCGGCCGGGTCCAGCACCACCACGTCTTCGGACACCGAGGTGCCACGGTCCAGGCGTTCCAGATCGATGTCGGCCTCGGGCACGTGCACCGTTCCACGCAGCTCCATCGCGGCCTTGGCCAGAGTGAAGTCCAGATTGGGATTGGCGACGATGCGCAGTTCGCTGGTGTTGGACAGCAGCACATTCTCGCCGTGGATCTTCAGCTGCAGCGGCTGTGCATCGCCGAACCAGGACAGGCCGCCGTCGACATACAGCGTGCCCTTGCCCGAATTGGCCTGCGCGGTGATCTTGGCCGAGCCATCAGGCTGAGCAACGAAGCTGCCCTTGCCCTGGTCGAAGGTCAGGCCCAGCGCCGGGAACTCGCCCTTGAAGTTGCTCAGCTGCGCATCACCGCCCAGCGAGGGCTGGCCGCGCGTGCCACGCAGGCTCACGTGGCCTTCGATCAGGCCGGTCGGGCGCACCACGTCCGGCGAGAACAGTTCCAGCCAGTACAGGCGCGACATGTTGAGGTAGAGCTCGCCGTTGAGCGGCGCACTCGGTTCCCAACCGGTCTGCATCTTGGCATCGACGAAGCCGTTGCCCTGGAAACCCATGCCCAGGTAGCCCTTGATGCTGGCCGGGGTCATGTCCAGCTTCAGCGAGAACTGGTCATAGCGCACCAGTTCGCCACGATTGGCATCGGCCACGCTGGTGTTGCGGTTCTCGCCCAGGCGTACGCCGCCTTCGGCCGAGCGCACTTCCACATGCCCTTCCCACGCGTTGCCACGCGGACGGATCTGCGCGTCCATGTTGAGTTCGCCACGCAGGTAGATGCGCCGGCCGGACTGCGGTGGCAACCATGGCTGCACCAGCGCCAGCGGCAACGCATCGCCGCGCACAACCAGCCCTTCGCGCGGCCAGTTGGCGTGCGCACACAGGGCGCCTCCGGTCGCAGCACCCAGGCAGGTTTCGCCCAGCGTGTAATTGCTGCCGTTGATGGCGAATGCCGCAGGCGCACGCAGTGCCCACGCATCGCCCTTCACCGGCGCGATGCGCAGCGTGGCCAGTTCGCCACGCCATTGCTCGCCCTGCTGGCGCACGCTGCCCTGCAGCTCGATCGCGCCCAGTTCGTTGCGGGTCTGCGCGGCCAGGCGCAGGTTGGAGACACTGCCCTGCGCATCGATGTTCAAGCGTTCCAGCAGCATGCCGGCATTGACCTGCTGGCCCTGTATCGCCAGCGTGCCACTGTCGCCACGCCACGGCAGGCGGCCCTTGATGCTCAGGCTTTCAGCGCCGTAACCGTCCCAGTTGAGATTGTTGCCGACCAGGTCGGCGGTGATGTCCGGTGCATCGCGCGGGCCTTTCACCTGCACCTGGCCACGCAGGCCTCCATCGGCGCCGGGCAGCAGGTCGCTCAGCTGCAGCGGCTCGAAGCGCGCATCGATGTCCAGGCGGTCGCCGACCTTGCCCGAGGCGGTCACCCGGCTGCTGCCGACGGCCAGTTTCAATTCACCCTGGCCCTGCTCACCCTGCAGGGCGAACTTGCCTTGTGCATCCACGTTGCGCTGGCGCAGGGTGCCCTTCAGCGACGGCAGGTCCACCGTGGCCTCCAGCGTGCCCGCGGTGCCCGGCGGCGCGTTGGCCGGCGGCGGCAACTGATGTCCCTTGGACGCGAGATTGCCGGACAGACGGCCATCCCAACCCGGCGCGAAGTAGCCCGGATCGAAATCCTTCAGCGTGGCCTTGGCATCCCAGTCCAACTGCGGTGCCCACGCCACCTTGCCTTCCACCTGCAGCTGGCCGCCCGGCGTCTGCGCCTGCAGTTCGCGGATCTCAGCGGCCTGATCGTTGCCACGCACATCGAAGCGCAGCTGCGCCTTCTGCTTTTCGCGTTCGACATCGGCACGGCCGATCGCCGCCCAGGCCTTCAAGGTACCGGCCAGGCCGAAGCGCGCTTCCTTCAGCGTCACCGGCACCGGCGAACTGCCGGCGGTGTTCGGGTCCGGTGCCGGCACCCAGGTCAGGTCCTGCGCGATCACCGAGAAGTTCAGCTTCTGCTGGTCTTCCTGGCTGAAATCGGCGGTACCTTCCAGGCGTGCTTCGCCGCCCAGGCCCTTGACCACCAGCGGCGAGACCTTCAGCACCTGGTCCTGCAGCGAAACCACCGAGGGCGCCAGCTCCAGTTCCTGCTCACCCTGCTTCACCCGGCCATGCAGGTTGGCGTTGCCGCCCTTGCCGGAGGCGGTGAAGTCCAATGCCAGCGGCGCGATGGCCGAGCTGGCCAATGCCGGCGACAACAGCGCCAGGTCCAGCTCGTCGCTGCGTACAGTCGCGTTCCAGGTCGGATCGGTGCGGCCATCGAACACCAGCATCGCGTGCAGCGGCTTCGGTGCGCGACCGGCCAACGCCACTTCCATATGCGCCAGATCACCGCGCGCGACCAGGCCGACCGTGGCCGCGGTACGTCCGCGCGGTGCCGGCAGCACGGCAGTGACGGTGACGTCGGTGTCGTAGTCCTTGGCCGGGATGTAGCGGCCCTGGGCAGTGAAATTGCCCATGTCGCTGTCCACCACCAGCTTGCGCGCCTGGAACTCGCCATTGGCGATCTCGATGCCACCGCGCACGCGGCTGATGTCGATCACCGGCTCGTTGGCCTGGCTGATGCGGAAACTGTCGATGGCGATCACATCGGCCTGGATCGCCAGCGGCATTTCGATCTGCGGCAGCGAATCGGGCCACGACGGCAGCTTGAACGGCTCATCGCTCTTGGCCAGGTTGAGCGTGGCGTTGGTCAGTTCCAGCTTGTCCAGCAGCAGCTTGCGGCCCAGCAGCGGGCGCAGGTCCGGCTCCAGGTGCGCGCGCTCGGCGTGGAAATGGATGTCGTCGTAGCGGAAGTCGACGTTGTACAGGGTCAGCGGTCCGGCCACCGGACCATCGACCTTGTCCCAGGTGAAGCTGGCACCCACCGGCAGGCGCGCCACCACCTGCGCCAGCAGCACATCGCGGCCGGCCACCGTCTGCAGCAGCCAGTAAACGGCCAGCAGGGCGACCAGCACCAGGCCGACCACGCCCGCGCCGGACCATGCCCAGAAGCGGCGACGACGGTAGAAGCGCACGCGGCGCGGCGGCGTGTTCGGCGACGGAGTCGGTGCGGGCGTGCTCACAGGTCCGCTCCGATGTTGAGGTACAGCTGGAACTGCGAATCAGGGTTGTTCAGGCCATGCGCGATATCCACCCGCACCGGTCCCACCGGCGATTTCCAGCGCACGCCGAAGCCGACGCCGGTATGCAGATCGATGTTGGTATCGAAAGCACTGCCGGTATCGACGAACACCGCTGCACCCCACGGGCCGCCATTGAAGTAGTGCTCGTATTCGGCCGAGCCGACCACCAGGTGCTTGGCACCGAGCGCGTACTTGTCCGGTTTCGGCGTACGCGGGCCGACCTCACGGTAGGCATAGCCGCGGATGCTGCGGTCGCCACCGGCGAAGTAGCGCAGGCTGGGCGGCATCGCCACCAGGTCACTGGTCCAGGTGGTGCCGCCTTCGCCGCGCAGGATCAGGCGATTGGTAGGCCCCACCGGGATGTACCAGCGCAGCACGGCATTGGCCTGCACGAAGCTGGTGTCCGAACCGACGCCTTCGACGCCGGCACGCACCGTCGCGGTGCCACTGATGCCGCTGCGCGGGAACAGCTCGTCGTCCACCTTCACGTAGTCGGCCACGATCTGCGGGTAGACCAGCGTGGACGTGTTGTAGACCGCATCGGTGAACTCGGTGCCCGAGGCATAGCGCCAGCGCTCGCGCAGCGCGTTGATCGAGGCGATGGCGGTCCAGTTCTCGTTGATCTCGCCGCTGCGGCTGGCGATCA
Organism: Stenotrophomonas sp. 2YAF26; assembly: GCF_052114625.1. Classification (NCBI taxonomy): domain Bacteria; kingdom Pseudomonadati; phylum Pseudomonadota; class Gammaproteobacteria; order Lysobacterales; family Lysobacteraceae; genus Stenotrophomonas; species Stenotrophomonas sp. 2YAF26. The sequence continues at coordinate 95,064 of NZ_JBFRFC010000007.1, forward strand.
GCTTGAAGTTGCGCAGATCGATGTAGTCGGTCTGTTCGTCATAGGCACTGGCGGCGAAGGTGTACCAACCATCCAGCCAGTTGAACGCCGGGATGCGGTAGCTGGTGATCAGGCTCTTGCGCTTCTGCGCATAGTCCAGCTGGGTGTTCATCTTGTGGCCGCGGCTGTTCAGGTAGCGCCGTTCAAGGCCACCGCGCACACCGGCGCCACTTTCGCTGCCGTAGCTCAGACCGTAGGAATAGATGCTGCGCTTGGCCCGCGTCAGCTTCACATCAACCGGCACCTCGCCGTTCTCATCGGCCTGGTCCGGACGCGGCTGGATGTCGATCACGCTGAAGTAATCGAGCTTGGTCAGCGACTCGCGCAGGCGGTCCAGCTTGCCTTCGTGGAAGTAGCTGCCCTGGTCCCAGTACACCAGCGGGTCGAACAGCTTGTCGTCGAAATAGTTCTGCTCGAAGGTCACCGGGCCCATGTTGTAGCGGCGGCCGCTGTCCCAGGTCAGGTCGATGTCGGCAGCGTTGTCCGCGCGGGTGATCTGCACCTGGCGCTGGGTGTAGTCGGCGTCGAAGTAGCCGCGCTCGGCCAGGCGCCGGGTCACGGTGATCTTGCTGGCTTCGTACTGGGTGTGTTCGAAGCGCTGGCCCTTGCGCGGCTTGAACGCGGCCAGGTCGTCCTGCAGGTACTGGTCGTACATCGCCGGACCGGTGATGTCGATGTGCTCGCGGCGCACCAGCACCGGCTGGCCCTTGTCGACATGGATCAGCACGGTGACGTGCTCGTCCTGGCGTGGCGCCTCGACCTTGATCACCGGGTTGTAGTACCCGAACGGTTCCAGCGCCTGGCGGGTCTGCCGCTCGGCCTGTGACAGCAGGTATTCCAGGCGCGACTCGCCCTGCTCCTTGCCGATCGTGTCGAACAACGACAGCGATTCCTGGATGTTCTCGATGATCGCGGCGTCGTCGCCCTTGTCCAATCCCTTGATGTCCACCTTGTCGATGGTGCCGCGCGCATGGGCCACGGAAGTGGCGCAAAGCGAGAGGACCATCAGCGGCAGGGCGTATTTCGTTGGCTGCATGCGGCACAGCATACCGACCGAAGGTGACGATGCGAAATGCATCACGTCAATCCGGATCGGTTGTTAAGTGGCGGTCAAAATACGCGCCTTTGTGGCGATCATCGCGCCCGCATGCGGAAATATCGGCATCGCGTCGGTGCCGGCCCGCGGCCGGCACTACCCAGTAGATCCACGCCATGCGTGGATGCGGTCTGATTCATTGCGGGATCGTGGCGCTGCCGACCAGCGGCCGGCACTACCGGTGGGTGCCAAGCTTGCCTGGCACCCCATCTCAGCTCGACAGGTGCTCGATCGCCGCGACCTTGCCCAAGCGCTCGCCCAGCATCGTCAGCAACGCCAGGCGGTTGCCGCGCAGTGCCGGATCCTCGGCATTGACCATCACCCCGTCGAAGAACGCATCGACCTGCGGACGCAGGCGGGCCAGGCGCGCCAGCACGGCCACGTAGTCCTTCTGGTGCAGGCTGGCGCCGGTATCGTCGATGGCGGCAGTCACGGCTTCGGCCAGCGCGCGCTCGGCATCTTCCTGCAGCAGGGCCGCATCGATCTGGCCCGGAATATCGCCTTCGGCCTTACGCAGGATGTTGCGGATGCGCTTGTTGGCCGCGGCCAGCGCCTCGGCTTCCGGCAGCGCCGCGAAGATCCCGATCGCGTCCAGACGGCGGTCGAAGTCGTACAGCGAGGCCGGCTTCAGCTCGGCCACCGCGTTGAAGTGGCTGGCCGGCACGCCCTTGTCGCTGTAATAGCCCTTCAGGCGGTCGAGGATGAAGTCGTACAGCTCGGCCACGTCGGCCTGCACGTTGCGCGCGGCCAGCCCGGCGTTGGCGCTGGCCAGCAGCGCGCGCAGGTCCAGCTCGAAGCCGCTCTCGATGATCGTGCGGGCCAGGCCCAGCGCGTTGCGGCGCAGGGCGAACGGGTCCTTGTTGCCAGTCGGCTTCAGGCCCGCAGCGAAACCGCCGGCCAAGGTATCCACGCGCTCGGCGATCGCCAGCACCTTGCCCAGCGGCGACAGCGCGATGTCATCACCACCGAAGCGCGGCTGGTAGGCCTCGTCGATGGCCAGCGCCACCTCCGGCGACTCGCCACCGGCCACCGCGTAGTGGCGGCCGGCGATGCCCTGCAGTTCCGGGAACTCGTTGACCATGCGCGACTGCAGGTCATTCTTGGCCAGCTGCGCGGCACGCTTGGCCAGCAGCGGATCGGCGCCGACCTGCGGCGCAATCACTTCGGCCAGCGACACCACGCGCGCGACCTTGTCGGCCACGCTGCCCAGCTTGGCCTGGTAGGTCACCGTTTTCAGGCCCTCGCCCATTGCCTGCAGGCCCTGCTTCAGGTCTTCGTCGAAGAAGAACTTGGCATCGGCGAAGCGCGGACGGATGACGCGCTCGTAGCCCTTGGCCACTTCAGCGACGTCCCTGGACTCGATGTTGGCGATGCCGATGAACTTCTCGGTCAGCTTGCCGCCGTCATCCAGCACCGGGAAGAACTTCTGGTTGATCTCCATCGTCTCGATCAGCGCTTCCTGCGGCACCGCCAGGAACGCGCGCTCGAAGCTGCACAGCACCGCCGACGGCCACTCGACCAGGTTCACCACCTGCTCCAGGTTGTCCTCGGTGATGCGTGCGCTGCCACCGGCGGTGGCTGCAGCGGCTTCCACCTCGGCGACGATGCGCTGGCGACGCTCTGCCGGGTCAACCAGCACGAAGGCGGCGCGCAGCGATTCCACATAGTCCTGCGGCTGGGTCAGCCACACGGTCTTGTCGTGCAGGAAGCGGTGGCCGCGGCTCATCCGGTCGGCCTTCAGGCCGAACAGTTCGGCCTCGACCACGTCACCGCCGTGCAGCAGCACCAGCCAGTGCACCGGGCGCGCGAAGCCCCAGCTGTGGTCGCCCCAGCGCATCGGCTTGGGAATGGGCATGCCGGCGATGGCCTCGCGCAGGATCTCCGGCAGCAGCGCAGCGGTGCGCGCGCCCGGGGTCACCGCACGGTGCACGAAGCGCTCACCCTTGTTGTCGGTGGTCTTTTCCAGCGCGGTCCAGTCGATCCCGGCCTTGGCCGCGAACCCCTGCAGCGCCTTGGTCGGCTGGCCTTCGGCGTCCAGCGCGATGTTCAGGTACGGGCCCAGCACTTCGCTGTGCTGTTCCGGCTGCTCCAGGCCAACGCCCGGCAGCAGCACGGCCAGGCGGCGCGGGGTCGACAGCGGGCGTGCATCGCCCAGCTCCAGTTCCACGCCGCGCTTGCGCAGGCCGTCGACAACACCGTCGAAGAAGGCCTGGGCCAGGCCCGGCAGTGCTTTGACCGGCAGCTCTTCGGTGCCCAGTTCAATCAGCAGGGGAGACAAGTGGCTCATCGGTTCGATCCTGTGGTGGGGGCGCAGCGCGCGACGCGGCCGGCGCCCCTGGGGTAGTAGGTGAAACGCGTGATGGGAGAACGGGCCGTCAGGCCTTCTTCGCGCCCGGGAAGCCCAGCTTCTCGCGCTGCTCGTAGTAGGCCTTGGCCACCGCCTGGGCCAGCGCGCGCACGCGCAGGATGTAGCGCTGGCGTTCGGTCACGCTGATCGCACGGCGCGCATCGAGCAGGTTGAAGGTATGGCTGGCCTTCATCACCTGTTCGTATGCCGGCAGCGGCAGGTTCACTTCCACCAGCTTCTGCGCTTCGCGCTCGCAGGCATCGAAGCGGTGGAACATTTCTTCCACGTCGGCGTATTCGAAGTTGTAGGTGCTCTGCTCCACCTCGTTCTGGTGGTAGACGTCGCCGTAGGTCACCGGCTGCCCATCCGGGCCGTAGGTCCAGACCAGGTCGTAGACGTTGTCGCAGTTCTGCAGGTACATGCACAGGCGCTCGAGACCGTAGGTGATCTCGCCCAGCACCGGCCGGCACTCCAGGCCACCGGCCTGCTGGAAGTAGGTGAACTGGGTCACCTCCATGCCGTTGAGCCAGACTTCCCAGCCCAGGCCCCAGGCGCCCAGGGTCGGCGATTCCCAGTTGTCCTCGACAAAACGCAGGTCGTGCACCAGCGGATCGATGCCCACCGCCTTCAGCGAATCCAGGTACAGCTGCTGGATGTTGTCCGGTGCCGGCTTCATCGCCACCTGGTACTGGTAGTAGCGCTGCAGGCGGTTCGGGTTCTCGCCGTAGCGGCCATCGGTCGGGCGCCGCGACGGCTGCACGTAGGCCGCGTTCCAGGTTTCCGGACCGATCGCACGCAGGAAGGTGGCCGGGTGGAAGGTACCGGCGCCCACCTCCAGGTCGAGCGGCTGGATGAGCACGCAGCCCTGCTGGGCCCAGAACTGGTTCAGGGTCTGGATCAGGCCCTGGAAGGTGATCGGAACGGTCGGGGTCGCGGACATGCGGACGAGTCTTGGCCGGCAAAGGGGTGCGCTAGTATAACGGCCGACCTGCGGGGCATTCCGTACCCGGAAGGAGCAGGTGGATGGAACATCGGCTGCCCACGGGCACGCCCGGCGAGCCTGGCGCGGCACCGTTGCCGCCCGGTCGCCTGCAGTTCGAACAGGTTGCGGCGGCCCTGCTGGCCGATGGCGTGGTGGCTGCGCACGAGCGCGAGCGCATCCGCTTTTCCGCACAGGGCGCCCGCAATGCCAGTGAAGTGCATCCACTGGTGCTGCTGTCCAACCTCAAGCTGGCCGCCAGCGACGGCGGCGACCTCAATCTGGAACGCCTCACCGAGTGGCTGGCCCAGCGTACCGGCAGCCGCTACCTGCGCATCGATCCGACCCGGGTCGACGTCGCCTCGGTCACCGCCGTGGCCTCGCACGCCTACGCGCGCCGCCATCGCTTCCTGCCGCTGGCGGTGGATGGCGAACGCGTGCTGGTGGCCACCAGCGAGCCGCTGGCACAGGAATGGCTGCGCGACCTGCAGCACCTGACCCGCCTGCGCATCGAACTGGCGGTGGTCAATCCGCTGGACCTGCACCGCTACACCATGGAGTTCTTCGGCGTCACCCGCTCGGTGCGCGGTGCCCGTGGCGACGTACGTGGCGAGACCAGCACCACCCTGCCCAGCTTCGAGCAGCTGGTCGAACTGGGCCGCACCGGCGACGTCAATGCCGACGACCAGCACATCGTGCACATCGTCGACTGGCTGCTGCAGTACGCCTACGAGCAGCGCGCCTCGGACATCCACCTGGAGCCCCGCCGCGAAATGGGCCGCATGCGCTTCCGCATCGACGGCGTGCTGCACAAGGTGTTCGAAGTGCCACCGGCGGTGATGACCGCCGTGGTCAGCCGTATCAAGGTGCTCGGACGCATGGACCTGGCCGAGCGCCGGCGCCCGCAGGATGGTCGCATCAAGACCCGCTCGCCCGGCGGCCGTGAAGTGGAAATGCGCCTGTCGACCATGCCGACCGCCTTCGGCGAGAAATGCGTGATGCGCATCTTCGACCCGGAAGCGGCCTTCAAGAGCATCGACCAGCTCGGCTTCAGCCCGCAGGAAGCGGCCGGCTGGACCGCCCTGGTCGAGCGCCCGCACGGCATCGTGCTGGTCACCGGCCCGACAGGTTCGGGCAAGACCACCACCCTGTATTCCACCCTGAAGCGGCTGGCCACGCCGGACGTCAACGTATGCACGGTGGAAGACCCGATCGAGATGATCGCGCCGGAATTCAACCAGATGCAGGTGCAGACCAACATCGACCTGGATTTCGCCAGCGGTGTGCGCACCCTGCTGCGGCAGGACCCGGACATCATCATGATCGGCGAGATCCGCGACCTGGAGACCGCGCAGATGGCGGTGCAGGCCTCGCTGACCGGCCACCTGGTGCTGTCCACCCTGCACACCAACGACGCGCCCTCGGCCATCACCCGCCTGCTCGACCTGGGCGTACCGCATTACCTGCTGTCATCCACCGTCAACGGCATCCTCGCCCAGCGCCTGGTGCGCACCCTGTGCCCGCACTGCAAGCAGCCGCACACCCTCGGCCGGGCCGATTGGGCGGTACTGGCTGATAGCGAAGCTGCATATCCAGATGCCGCCACGCCCTGTCGGCCGGTCGGTTGCCTGGAGTGCCGACGCACCGGATTCCTCGGCCGCATCGGCCTGTATGAGCTGCTGCCATTGGGCTCGCGCCTGCGCGGGCTGATCCGTGCGGACATGGATCTGGCCGGTTTCAACCGTGCCGCGCGTGCTGAAGGTGTGCGAACCCTGCGCCAGGCCGGGCTTGAAAAGGTGGCACAGGGGCTGACTACAATCGAGGAAGTCCTGTCCGTACTACCTCCCCCGGATGAATCCAGCGCCCTTCCTGATCCTTGAAACCGGCCGCCCCGTGCCGTCGTTGCGCCGCTACGGGCGCTTTCCGCACTGGATCCGGGTAGCCGCCGGCCTGGAAGAACACGAGACCGTGGTGGTCGACGTCGAGCACGGCGCCGACCTGCCCGATCCACGCCAGTTCGCTGGCGTGCTGGTAACCGGCTCGGCCGCCTTCGTCACCGACCACGCCGAATGGAGCGAACGCAGTGCCGCCTGGCTGCGGCAGACCGCGCACGACGACGTGCCGGTGTTCGGCATCTGCTACGGCCACCAGCTGCTGGCCCACGCGCTGGGCGGCGAAGTGGCCTACAACCCCGCCGGGCGCGAATCGGGAACGATTGAACTGGCACTGGACCCGCAGGCCGCGCAGGACCCGTTGTTCCAGGGCCTGCCGAGCCACTTCGCGGCCCACGCCACCCATCTGCAGACCGTGCTGCGCGTACCCGAGGGTGCCGCCGTGCTGGCGCGCTCGCCGCTGGATGGCTGCCATGCCTTCCGCTGGGGCCGCCAGGCCTGGGGCGTGCAGTTCCATCCGGAATTTGCCACCCACCACATGCGTGGCTATGTGCGCGCACGCGCCGACTGCATCGGCCGTCATGGCGGTTGCGCGCGCAGCATCGAGCGCGCGGTCAGCGCCGCGCCGCTGGCGCGCCAGCTGTTGCGGCGCTTTGTCCGCCAGGCCCGGCTGTCTTCAGCCCAGCCGGTGGCAAAACAGGGATAATCGGCGGCACGGGCATACCGCCCGGCCCCTCCTGTCCCTCCCCGGATGTCCATGAAAGAGATTCGCAAGCTGCCAGCCTCGGCGGGCGCCCAGTGGTTGCTGGATACGTTCTCGCTGTATCGGCGTGCGCCGCTGCAGCTGGCCCGGATCGGCCTGACCTGGCTGCTGGTGAACTGGGTGGTCACCCTGCTGGGGACGATGCTGCCCGGCACCGCCGGCCTGGCCCTGCAGATGATGACGCTGGTGATTTCACCGGTGATGTTCGGCGGCATGCTGTACGCCATGGGTGAGATCGACCAGGGCCGTCCCGGCCTGGCCACCCATCTGCTGCAGCCGATCCGCGACCGCCGTGTCAGCCACCTGCTGGTGCCGCTGGCGATCCAGGTGCTGGCCGTGCTGCTGCTGGGCGCGCTGCTGTACCTGATGATCGGCCGCGAGGGCTTCACCGCCTTCAGCGACACCATGACCAAGATGCAGGAACTCGGCCGCAGCGGGCAGCAGATCAGCCCGGAAACCGCCGCCGAACTGGTCGCCAACCTGCCCGCGCAGCGCATCGCGCTGTGGATGCTGCTGGTGTTCTGCACCGCCGTGGCGCTGACCCTGGCGATGTTCACCCAGCCGGCACTGGTGGTGTTCGACCGCCAGAGCGGCATGCACGCGCTGCGCCTGAGCCTGCAGGGCTGCATCGAGAACATCGGCGCCACCGCCGTGTTCACCGTGCTCGGCCTGATCGCCGCGTTCTGCGTCTATGTGCTGTTCGTGATCGTGGTCCAGCTCGGCATGCTGCTGGGCGGCCCGCTGGCGGCGGCCTTCATCGCGCAGCTGGTGTTCACTACGGTGCTGATGCCGCTGTATGTCGGCGCGGTCTATTCGGCCTGGAAGCAGATGTTCGTGCATCGCGGCAGCCGCGGCGCACCGCCGGTGCCGCAGTCGCCGCCTGCCAACGACGTCTTCCACGCTTGAGCGGCGCTCAACGGTAGCGCCGGGCCATGCCCGGCACTACCAGGAATCAAGCAGCAGGCTTCTTGACCACCGAAGACGGCACCAGCCAGCGCGCGGCGTGGATGCCCAGCTCGTACAGCAGGCACATCGGGATCGCCAGCATCAGCTGCGACACCACATCCGGCGGAGTCAGGATCGCAGCGAGCACGAAGATGCCGACGATCGCGTAGCCGCGTCCTTCCTTGAACTGCTGCGGCGTGATCCAGCCCAGCAGCACCAGGATCACCATCGCCACCGGCAGCTCGAAGCTGCCGCCGAAGGCGAAGAAGATCGCCAGCACGAAGTCCAGGTAGGCATTCGCATCCGGCGTGATCGCGATCACTTCCGGGCTGAAGGTGGTGAGGAAGTGGAAGACCGCCGGCAGCACCAGGAAATAGGCAAAGGCGCAGCCGGTGTAGAACAGCAGCACCGAGGAGACCAGCAACGGCATCGCCAGGCGCTTCTCGCGTGCATACAGGCCCGGCGCGACGAAGGCCCACAGCTGGTACAGCAGCCATGGCACGGCCACGAACAGGGCCACGAAGAACGTCAGCTTCAACGGCGCGAAGAAGGCGCCGGCCGGGTTGGTGGCGATCATCGTCTGCCCATTGGGCAACTGCGAGATCAACGGCTCGGCCAGTGCGTTGTAAAGCTTCTGGGTAAACGGCAGCAGGCCCAGCAGCACAACGCCCAGCCCCAGCAGCGCACGCACCAGGCGCGCGCGCAGTTCAACCAGGTGTTCCACCAGCGAACTTTCGCCGAAGTCGTGTTCGCTCATGACGGGCGCTCCGTGCGCGCGGGCGTTTCGGTCGCGGTATCAGCAACGGCATCGCCCGCAGCTTCAGCGGTGGCGGGCGCAATGGCTGCACCTTCAGTCGACGCCACCACTGGCTCGGTCGCATCCGCCAGATGTGGGGGCTGTTCGGCCGGGGCCGGTGCACGCACCTGCTGCGCCAGCGTGTCGCTGTGCTGTTGCATCTGTTCGGCTTCGCGGCGCATGGCTTCGCCGCTGGCACGCAGCTGGTTCTCGGTGTCCTGCATGCCCTGGCGCACGTCCTGCATCTGCCGCTTGATGTCTTCGGCCTGCAGTTCGCGTTCCAGTTCCTGCTTGACCGAATCCCATTGATTACGCGCGCGGCGTACCCACAGTCCGGCGAAGCGGGCCGCCTTGGGCAGGCGCTCAGGACCGAGCACCACCAAGGCGACAACCGCGATCACCAGCAGTTCGCTGAAGCCGATATCAAACACCGCAACCGCTCCGGATCAACGCGGCTTGCGGTCGTGCTCGTCCTGCGCGGTGCGCGAGGCGTCCTGGCTGCGCGACTCATCGCCCAACTGTGCGTTCGGCTTGTCGTCGTCGTGCATGCCCTTCTTGAATTCCTTGACCGCCGAGCCGAGGTCCTTGGCACCACTGGTCAGGCGCTTGGTGCCGAACACCAGCAGGACGATGGCGAGCACGACCAACCAATGCCAGATGCTGAAACTGCCCATAAGTCGCTCGTTACGTTAGTGATCAGATTGCCGAGCATAGCGCACCGGCTGTTAGCCGGCGCGCGTGACGAAAGTCAGTTGTTGCCCAGTGTTTCAGTGCGGATTTCACCGTCGTTGACCGGCTGGAAACCCTGCTGGGCCGGCGGCGGGGTCTGCGGAACGGCCTGCAGCGGCGCCGTGGTCGCTTCAGCAGGCGCCGCTGGCGCTGCCTGAACAGGCTGCGGGGCAGGCGCTGCAGCGGCCGCCGGACGCGGTGCGTCATTGCCGCCATTGCGGTTGTTGCGCGCCGCGTAGGTGGCCTCTTCCAGGCGATCACGGAAAGCGACCACATCCATTGAAGGCGAGCCAGCCGCGCGGCCCTCGAAGATCATCCGCGGGGTGGTGTTGCTGCCGTAGGCGTCAAGGTTGGCAGCATCGTCGATCTGCAGGATCGCACCATCCAGGGCCACGCCAGCGAACAGGCCGCGGGCGCGCGACCACGACCAGATCTCGGCCTTCAGCTGGCCATCGGTAGCGGCGGCGGCATTGCGGCCCACCGGGCCGGCAGCCACACCGGCATCGGCGCCGAGAGTGAATTTGCCGTTGACGAGGTTGTCCAGGCTGCGGTCGTTGCGGAACACGAGCACAACGTCGGAGGACTGCACACCGGCCTGGAAGCCGATGCTGCCACCGGTAAGCTTGATGAATACCGGGTTGGACCACGCACCATTGGGCATGCGCACCGACATCAGACCGTGGCCACGACGTCCACCGATCACCAGACCGGCCTTGATCGTGTCGGGAATGACGATGACCGCGCGGCCTTCGTCGAGCAATTTGTCCGGAATGCCCTGTTCGGGGATTCCCTGGATTTCAGCCAGTACACGCACCGCGTTGCGGGCGCGCTGGTCTTCCTGCGGTCCGGCCATGGCCTGGCTGGACAGCAGGCTGGCGGCGATCAGCAGGGCTTGGATCGGGCGACGCATGGCAGGCTCCAGAAGTCAGTCCATAGGAAGATATAGCAGAAGATATAGCAAGTGACTGAAATTAGTAGTGTTGTGATGAATCTCCAATGAGCGTTGCCTGCTCATATCGCCCTTGTCGATGACAACGATCCAAACCCTGCATACCGACGTGACGATGGAATCGGCGACAATACCGCCCATGCTCGACGCACCCGATACCGCCGTATTGGCGGTCAACCTAGGCACGCCCGAGACGCCGACGGCTCCCGCTGTTCGTCGTTACCTGGCCGAATTCCTGTCCGACCCGCGCGTGGTCGCCATACCGGCACTGCTGTGGCAGCCCTTGCTGCGCGGCCTGATCCTGCCGTTACGCAGTGGCCGTTCGGCCGCCAAGTACGCCCAGGTGTGGCTGCCGGAAGGCTCGCCGCTGATGGTCCACACCCGCCAGTTGGCGCAGGCGATGCAGGCATTGCTGCCAACGCTGCGCGTACGCCATGCGATGCGCTACGGCGAACCGGCGCTGACCACCGAACTGGATCGGCTGGCCAGCGAGGGCGTGCGCCGCATCGTGGTCTTGCCGCTGTATCCGCAATATTCGACCACCACCACCGCCTCGGTCGAAGACCGCGTGGAGGCGTGGCAGCGCAGGAACCCGCAGGTCACCGTCAGCCTGGTGCAGGACTATTCGATCGATCCGGACTGGGTCGCCGCCGTCGCCGGCTCGATCCAGCGCTTCTGGCAGCAGCAGGGTCGCGGCCAGAAGCTGATGTTCTCCTTCCATGGCATTCCGCAGCGCCTTGCCGATGCCGGCGATCCCTATCCGCAGCGCTGCGAGGCCAGTGCACGTGCGATCGCCGCGGCGCTCGGCCTGGGCGCGGACGACTGGCAGATGGGTTACCAGTCGCGCTTCGGCCGCGAACGCTGGCTGCAGCCCTACGCCGAACCCAGCCTGTGGGAACTGGCCGAGGCTGGGGTAAAACAGATCGACGTGGTCTGCCCCGGCTTTGCCACCGACTGCCTGGAAACACTGGAAGAAGTCGCCATGGGCTTCACCGAAACACTGGCCGAGCGCGGCGCACAGATGCGCTACATCCCCTGCCTCAACGCCGCACCGGAACACGCCCGCGCACTGGCTCGGCTGGCCGTGGCCTCGCTGGCATGAGCCTGCAGCCGTTTGAGCTGCAGGTCGCGGGCGTCCGTGTCGCCGGCCTGCGCCGGCCGGGTGAGGGTCCGCGGGTGCTGGCCCTGCACGGCTGGCTCGACAATGCGGCCAGCTTCGTTCCGCTGGCGCCGCATCTGCCGCACCTGGACCTGGTGGCGATCGATCTGCCCGGGCATGGCCACAGCGCGCATCTGCCGATCGGGGCGATGTACACCACGCCAGCAGCGATCACCCATGTCCTCGATGTCGCCGATGCACTGGGCTGGGACCGGTTCACCCTGATCGGCCATTCGATGGGTGCCGGCATCGCCAGCCTCGCCGCAGCGGTCAGTGATCGCATCGAACGGCTGGTCGCCATCGAGGCACTCGGCGGCCTGCGCGGGCCGGAGGAAGAAACTGCCAGCCGCCTGCGCGAGCACGTCGACGCCACCCGAGCACTGGCACGCAAGCAGCTGCGCGTGTTCCCGGACCTGGCTGCACCGATCCGGGCGCGGATGATGACCAATCAGCTCAGCGAAGGCTGCGCACGCCTGCTGGTCGAACGCGGTGTCGAGCCGGTCGAAGGCGGCTATCGCTGGTGCAGCGACCCGCGCCTGATGCTGCCCACCGCGATCCGCCTCAGCGAAGGCCAGATCGACAACCTGCTGCAGGCCATCACCTGCCCGACCCAGGTGATCTATGCCACGCCTGCGCAGTCGTACTATCCCGAGCCGATGCGCAGCGAGCGCCTGCAGCACCTGCGTGACGGCCGCCTGGCGGTATTCCCCGGCAACCATCATCTGCACATGGAACACCCGGCAAAGATTGCCGCGGTCATCGATGCATTCCTGAGCGGAAACAGCAACGCGCGCTGACCATCGTCGGCTGCGCGCACTTCACTCTGCGCCAGTGCGGCCGATAGAACGGTAGTGGGCCCCTGCGTCCACAGCACGCAGGCCCTTTGTGCCTGCGGCTCGTTCCTGGTTCTGCAAGGAAGACCGCATGTCCCGTCTGCTGCACCGTCATCCACAGGATGTGGTCACGGTGTCCGTCCTCCGCGTCGCTGCCTGCGCCGCATTCCCCGAATTCCCCGACCGTGCCGTCGTTGCGCTCATCCGCGCAGCGCGTTGCATGGCCGCTGCCGTCCGTTGATCCAGGAGTTGCCGATGTCCATTGCGTCCTCCCGCCCGCCCGACCAGGGCCGTGTCCCTTATCTGCAACAGCTGGCCCAGCGAGGCGATCGTCGCCTGCTGCTGGGCAGCGTGGTATTCGCAGCGATCGGCCTTGTGCTTGCCGTGCGCGGCACGTCGGTGCCCGCTGCGAGCACCGTTGTCGCCGCAGTGCTGCCAGCCGCCTGGCTGGGCTGGCGCCAGGCCGGCCATGCGCTCGCGCGAAACGGGCTGGCCGTAGTGCTTTCACTGCAGTTGAGCCTGCTCTGTCATATCAGCGGATTGAATGCCGCATTGCCCATCGCGCTGCTGCTGGGCGTGCTGCTCATCCAGCGTGACCGCATGCCGTTGTGGCTGGCCGGCGCCGTGGGTGTCAGTGCGTTGCTGGCGCCGTTGCTTGATGGGGCGGCCGTCCTGCCGCCGCTGTTGAATGCCATGGCCCTGGCGGTGCTGACGCTGGTGCTGGGCCAGACCGCCGCCCGCCTGCGCCAACAGAGTGAAGCGCTGGGTCACGGACCGCACCGCCTGGCCGCATTGGCGCGTGACATCGCCACGGGCGCCGACCTCGGCGCACACACCGACGCACGCAACTACGCACCCGGTTCCCTGGCCCACGCGCTGGCCGATACCGCACGCCATGTGCAGGCGCAGCGCGGCCGCGAGGCCGAAGCACATGCCGAGAACGCGCAGATCCGCCAGGCACTGGATGCCTCGCGCACGGCGATGATGATTGCCGACAACGATCACGTCATCCGCTACGTCAACCGCTCGGTGGTGGCGCTGCTGCGCAACCAGCAGGCCACGCTGCGCCAGGCCTTCCCCGATTTCGACGCCGAGCGGCTGGTCGGCAGCAGCATCCATCGCTTCCATGCCAACCCTGACCGCATCCGCGGCATCCTCAATGGGCTGCAGGCGACACACAACGGCAAGGTGCGGATCGGGCCGGTGCACTTCGCCCAGGTCGTCACCCCGGTGTTCGACGCACAGGGCGCTCGCCTGGGTTTTGCGGTGGAATGGCATGACCGTACCCACGAACTGACGCTGGAGAATGCCGTCGCCGGGATTGTCGATGCCGCCGCGCAGGGTGATCTGGAACAGCGCCTGCAGGCCAGCGAAGGCGCCAGCTTCCTCGACGGCCTGACCGGGGGCATCAACCAGCTGCTGGACACACTGGGCAGCACGGTCGACGAAGTGCGGCAGATGCTTTCGGCGATGGCCAACGGCGATCTCGACCGTCGCATGCAGGGCGAGTACCACGGCGCGTTCGCCGCCATCCAGCGCGATGCCAACGCCACCGCCGGCCAGCTGGCGCGCATGGTCGGCCACATCCAGCACTGCGCCACCACCATCAGCACGGCCGCCAGCGAAATCGCCGCCGGCAACGGCGCGCTGTCCGAGCGCAGCGAGCGACAGGCCGCTCATCTGCAGGAAACGGCCGCCTCGATGGAGGAGCTGACCGCCACCGTGCGCCAGAACGCAGCGCATGCGCGCCAGGCCAGCGAGCTGGCCGCCTCCACCCAAGACGCAGCAAGTGATGGCAACCACGCCATGCAGCGGGTGGTCGACACCATGCAGGCCATCGAGGGTGCGTCGAAGCGGATCGGCGACATTACCGGTGTGATCGACGGCATTGCCTTCCAGACCAACATTCTCGCGCTCAACGCAGCGGTTGAAGCGGCACGCGCCGGCGAGCAGGGGCGCGGGTTCGCGGTCGTCGCCAGCGAGGTCCGTGTGCTCGCGCAGCGATCGGCGGCGGCGGCCCAGGAGATCAAGGTCCTCATCGACGAGGCAGGACGTCAGGTCGGCGAGGGCGCCCAGTTGGTGGCCGATGCCGGACAGCGCATGCAGGGCATCGTCGGCGGCGTGGAGAACGTAAGCCACCTGATGCGCGAGATCTCGGCGGCGTCACAGGAGCAGTCCTCCGGTATCGAGCAGATCAACCAGACGGTGGTGCAGATGGACCAGGCCACGCAGCAGAACGCGGCGCTGGTGGAAGAAGCCACTGCGGCGGCACGTGAACTGCAATCGCAGGCAGGTGCACTGAACCAGGCGGTATCGGTGTTCCGGCAGCGCGAGGCCGCGTTGATCGACTGAGCCGCAGGCCTGCTCCCTTGAAGAAAGGCGGCGCCCGCAGGGCGCCGCCTTTTTGTTGGGCGTGGTTCCCGGCGAGGTTGTTTGACTCAACGGGTACGAAGGCAATCCGTTCAAGGCTGCCCGCGACACGATGATGAGGGTCGGGGCACCTGCTACTGCGGCGAAGCATATCCGCCAGCTCTGTGCTCCACAGAATGCGGCACTCCCTGGGCGCCGCATCTACGCGTGGGTGCTGAGTCCCGGTAGTGCCGGCCGCTGGCCGGCAACCTCATGAACATCACGCGGCTGCACATGCTTGCCGGCCAACGGCCGGCACTCCCCTTGGTTTCTCGCGCACAAAGAAAAACCCCGCTGCATGAGCAGCGGGGTTTTTGGGGTATAAACCCTGGCGATGACCTACTCTCGCATGGCTTAGGCCACACTACCATCGGCGCAGCTACGTTTCACTTCCGAGTTCGGGATGGGATCGGGTGGTTCCATAGCGCTAATTTGGCAACTTGAGGTTATATGGTCAAGCCTCTCGGATCATTAGTATCAGTTAGCTCAATACATTGCTGTACTTACACACCTGACCTATCAACCACGTAGTCTACATGGTTCCTTCAGGGGGCTTGTGCCCCGGGAGATCTCATCTTGAGGCGCGCTTCCCGCTTAGATGCTTTCAGCGGTTATCGCTTCCGAACATAGCTACCCGGCAATGCCACTGGCGTGACAACCGGAACACCAGAGGTTCGTCCACTCCGGTCCTCTCGTACTAGGAGCAGCCCCTCTCAAATCTCCAACGCCCATGGCAGATAGGGACCGAACTGTCTCACGACGTTCTGAACCCAGCTCGCGTACCACTTTAAATGGCGAACAGCCATACCCTTGGGACCGACTACAGCCCCAGGATGTGATGAGCCGACATCGAGGTGCCAAACACCGCCGTCGATATGAACTCTTGGGCGGTATCAGCCTGTTATCCCCGGAGTACCTTTTATCCGTTGAGCGATGGCCCTTCCATACAGAACCACCGGATCACTAAGTCCTAGTTTCCTACCTGCTTGATCCGTCGATCTTGCAGTCAAGCACGCTTATGCCTTTGCACACAGTGCGCGATGTCCGACCGCGCTGAGCGTACCTTCGAGCTCCTCCGTTACTCTTTAGGAGGAGACCGCCCCAGTCAAACTACCCACCATACACGGTCCCCGATCCAGATAATGGACCCAGGTTAGAACGTCAAGCACGACAGGGTGGTATTTCAAGGATGGCTCCGCCACAGCTAGCGCCATGGTTTCATAGCCTCCCACCTATCCTACACAGACGAACTCAACGTTCAGTGTAAAGCTATAGTAAAGGTTCACGGGGTCTTTCCGTCTTGCCACGGGAACGCTGCATCTTCACAGCGATTTCAATTTCACTGAGTCTCGGGTGGAGACAGCGCCGCTGTCGTTACGCCATTCGTGCAGGTCGGAACTTACCCGACAAGGAATTTCGCTACCTTAGGACCGTTATAGTTACGGCCGCCGTTTACTGGGGCTTCGATCAAGAGCTTCGCCTTGCGGCTGACCCCATCAATTAACCTTCCAGCACCGGGCAGGCGTCACACCCTATACGTCCACTTTCGTGTTTGCAGAGTGCTGTGTTTTTGATAAACAGTCGCAGCGGCCTGGTTACTGCGACCCTCTTCAGC
This sequence comes from Stenotrophomonas sp. 2YAF26, assembly GCF_052114625.1. Lineage (NCBI taxonomy): Bacteria > Pseudomonadati > Pseudomonadota > Gammaproteobacteria > Lysobacterales > Lysobacteraceae > Stenotrophomonas > Stenotrophomonas sp. 2YAF26. Next base: position 111,615 of record NZ_JBFRFC010000007.1, read on the forward strand.
TATAGCTCGCACGAGCCACCAAAAAGGGTGCACCTTCTCCCGAAGTTACGGTGCCATGTTGCCTAGTTCCTTCACCCGAGTTCTCTCAAGCGCCTGAGAATTCTCATCCTACCCACCTGTGTCGGTTTACGGTACGGTCTGCGTAAGCTGAAGCTTAGGAGCTTTTCCTGGAAGCGTGGTATCAGCAACTTCGCCATAAAGGCTCGTCTCGGTGCTCGGTCTTAAAGGATCCCGGATTTGCCAAAGATCCAAACCTACCGCCTTTCCCCGGGACAACCAACGCCCGGTATGCCTAACCTTCTCCGTCCCTCCATCGCACTTACGCGAGGTGCAGGAATATTAACCTGCTTCCCATCGACTACGACTTTCGTCCTCGCCTTAGGGGCCGACTCACCCTGCGCCGATTAACGTTGCGCAAGGAAACCTTGGGCTTTCGGCGTGCGGGTTTTTCACCCGCATTATCGTTACTCATGTCAGCATTCGCACTTCCGATACCTCCAGCAGACTTCTCAATCCACCTTCAACGGCTTACGGAACGCTCCTCTACCGCGTACATATAAATATGCACACCCCAAGCTTCGGTTCTGTGCTTAGCCCCGTTAAATCTTCCCCGCAGACCGACTCGACCAGTGAGCTATTACGCTTTCTTTAAAGGGTGGCTGCTTCTAAGCCAACCTCCTGGCTGTCTGTGCCTTTCCACATGGTTTTCCACTTAGCACAAAATTTGGGACCTTAGCTGTGGGTCTGGGTTGTTTCCCTTTTCACGACGGACGTTAGCACCCGCCGTGTGTCTCCCATACAGTCCGTCTCGGTATTCGGAGTTTGCAATGGTTTGGTAAGTCGCGATGACCCCCTAGCCATAACAGTGCTCTACCCCCGAGAGGAT